>JAUWPZ010000180.1 GCA_030611315.1 Sedimentisphaerales bacterium | reverse complement strand
TTCGTGATTCGAGGTTTGTGGTTCGTGACTCGTGGTTCGTGGTTCGTGGTTCGTGATTCGTGGTTCGTGGTTGGTGGTTCGTGACTCGTGTTTTGTGGCGTGGGGGTTGCTTTAGTTATTTCTTTAGTGGGTAGTTTTTTTTTAACGGGAGCGGCTGAGCCGGGTTTTAATTGCGAAAGGAGCTCATCGACATTGAGAAAATGTTCGCTCAGGGCGAATCTCAAGAGCGAGGCTTCGAGAAGCGCCCTGCCGGTATCGCTGTTTTTGATTGCCCACCGCAGTTTTTCGAGCGTTGTTATGTTGTAAATGATAGCGGCAATGTCAAATTTTTCAGCAAGCCGGTCGGCCTGTTTTCGCTGTTCGGAGGTCAGAATCAGAAGCTCGCTTTCGGTTCCTGTGGATTTTACCACCATCAAATCGCGCATGTAATCGATGAGCGTATCAACAATCTGGACTTCGCTTATGCCGGTGCCGATTAAAACCTCAATCGCGGCAAGTGTTCCGGGTGCGCTGCTGTCGCCGATTTCGGAGATGAGATTCCAGATTTTTTCACTATTGGCACAGCCTAAGAACTGCTCAAGCAGCTCGGCGGTCAGTGGTTCGGCGCCCGTACTTAATAATCTATCCAGCAGGCTCAGGGCATCTCTCATCGAGCCGTTAGCCATTTTTGCCAGGGTCAGAATCAGGTCGTCCTCGGCCTTTATTTTTTCCTGCTTGAGAACGGTCTTGAGATGGCCGGCTATTGAGACGGCGGTTATATTGTTAAAGTCGAATCTCTGGCAGCGTGACTGAATTGTCGCGATGACCTTGTTCGGCGCGGTGGTGGCAAAAATGAACTTGACGTGAGAGGGCGGCTCTTCCAGCGTCTTCAGAAGGGCGTTGAAGGCCGGCACCGAGAGCATGTGGACCTCGTCGATGATGTAGATTTTGTGTCTCGAGCGTGCAGGTCGATAAATGGCATTTTGACGGAGCTCGCGGACCTGCTCGACTCCGTTATTGGTCGCACCGTCGATTTCGATGACGTCGATATCTTCGCCGAGATTTATTGCAACGCAACTGTCGCACTTGCAGCAGGGCTCTGTTGTGGGCTCATCGACGGCAAGGCAGTTCAGGGCCTTTGCGAGCACCCGCGCCATCGTGGTCTTGCCGACACCGCGAGTCCCGGAAAAGAGATAGGCGTGTGCGACCCTGCCGGTTTTTATTGCGTTTTTGAGTGTTTGGGCGATAGGGTCCTGGCCGATGACCTGGTCAAATGTTTGGGACCGATATTTTCTGGCGAGTACGGTATACATCTGAAATTTGTTATTTTCTATTTACTCAACTTGACGGGTTTTTACATAAGTACAGCATTGATAATAACATACACAGCTTGTCATTCTGGGCACAGCGAAGAATCTCGCACTCGCAACAGGGCAAAAACCCTATTCTAAGGCCAGATGCTTCGCTTCGCTCAACATGACAGCTTAAAAGTCAGTTAAGTTGAGTAAATAGTAAATCTTAAAAGATGGCCGGGTTAACCCACGGCACCACCAAGCTCACGCTTATGGCTGCTCGGTTCCCCGCCTGACCAGATTCACGGGCTCGGTCTGCATGGGACCCGGCCATAATAAATGGTTATCTGCTATTGGTTATTTACTACGGCACAACAAAAGGGCAGTATAGCAGGGGGTGTAGGAATTTTCCACAAAAACATTTCCAATCGATAATTTTTGCCGGTCGGGGAATCAAGCGGTCGGCAGGTTGAAGAAAGTCCTGCTTGTGGCGGTTACCGCCCGGGCGAAATCGGCCAAATCCATCTGCTTCAGAGCAGCCAGAAAGGCGGCGGTGTGAATCATAAGGGCCGGCTCGTTTATTTTTTGCTTTCTCATCGGTTCGGGCGACATATACGGACAATCAGTCTCAAGCATTAGTCTGTCAACCGGTACAATTTCTGCGGCCTGTTGAATATCGGCGGCATTTTTGAAGGTAACCACACCGGTAAAAGAAAGATAAAAACCGTTGCCGAGTACAATCTTTGCCTGCTCAGCCGAGCCGCTGAAGCAGTGAAAGACTATTTTTCTTACGTCTGAGGCGAATCGCTCCAGGATGTCTACTGTTTCGTCGAATGCCTCTCTGCAATGCACAATCACGGGCAGGTTTAATTCGGCTGCGATTTTAAGCTGTTGGACAAAGGCCCTCTTTTGGTCCGATGGGTTCGAGAGATTGTAATGGAAATCCAGGCCCGTTTCACCAATCGCAACAACTTTGATATTTTGTGCCAGTTCTCGCAATTTCGTGAGTGTCCGGCCGGTCAGGTCCTTGGCATCGTGCGGATGGATTCCGACGGCTGCGTACATATTCTCGAACCTCTCGGCAAGTTCCACGGCCTGTTGGTTCTGCCTGGAGTCGGTGCCTATGGTTATCCAGCTTGTAACGCCTGCGGCCTTGCTGCGCTCTACGACGTCCTCTATGTCCGGTGCCAACTGTTCAAAAGTCAAATGACAATGCGTATCAATCAGTTCCATAGTGTCTATTCTAAGGTACAAAGGCGTTTTCGTAACGTCTTATTTGAGCGGGGCCTTTTCGGCCGAGCACTATTGTAACGACATCAAACCTGAAAGGGCGGTTTTCTATGTCGAGGTTTGAGAGGAAATAACGGGCGGCTCGGACGAGTTTGGCTTTTTTGGCGTAGGTGATGGACGCCTCGGCCGGCCCGAAATTTTCGTCCGCCCTGGTTCTGACCTCGACAAAGACGATAGTCCCGTCGGTATCGACCATAATCAGGTCGATTTCACCACTGCGGCAGGAAAAGTTGCGGGCGAGCTTTTTGAGACCTTTGTTTTTTAGAAACCTCTCGCAGCGTTTTTCACCCCACCGACCGAGCAGTTTGGGGTCGGCCAATAATCTGCGTCTGTTCAGCAGCAAATTCATTACAATTGATTATTGATGGTTGATAACTGGATGAGGTATTTGGAAAATAACCAATAATCATTTCGTGACGGTATGTCCGCTGTGCCGGTGAGCCAATTTGACCGCTTTGCCTGTTCGCTTGCGGAGGAAATACAGTTTTGCCCGCCTTGTTTTGCCGCTTCGAACCGGCCTGATATCCACAACATTGGGTGAATGAAGGGGGAAAATCCGCTCCACGCCCTCGTTATTCACAATTCGCCGCACGGTGAAAGTTTCGCTGGTCCCACGTCCCTTGCGGGCAATTACAGTGCCGGTGAAGACCTGAATACGCTCTTTATTGCCTTCTTTGATGCTGCAGTGGACGTCAACAGTATCTCCAATCTCGAAATGCGGTATGTCTTGCTTAAGGCTCTTGTTTTCAACAGCATCCAACAATTGACTTTTCGCAGCGATTTTGTTTTTTTGTGCCATATTATTCTCTTTATTGCCCGTTTCTTAAATTCTTTGCGGGACAAACCGGTTTATCTGCCAAATACTTCGTTTCCTGTGCCTCGTATTTTACGATACATAAACCAAGAATTCTACTTGTTCTTATTCGCGAAAACAAGCACTTTCTTAAAAAAATGCGATTTTCGACTGTTCCGGCACAAATCTGCATACATACGGGTATTATGTGCTGTGTGCCTTGTTTTTGGTGTGGACAGGGCCGAGGGCTGTGCTTCGGGCTATTTTTTCGCTTGAACAGGCCAATTTGGCGAATCTGTGCGGGCGGTTTTGAGATATGCCTCAATTCTTGCAATTATGTCGGGATTCTCGGCGGCGATATTGTGTTGTTCGGAGATATCTTTTGATACATCGTAAAGCTCCAGGGCTTTGCCCGGTGAGGTGCGGACGGCCTTGTAGCTGCGCCACCTGACGGCCTGCTGAAAACCGTTCCCGTAAAATTCCCAGTACAAAAATCGGTCGTCTGTTCGCTGTTTTTTCCCGAGTATTGCCGGTAGAACGCTTATGCCGTCGATGTTGTCCGGCGGATTGACGCCGAGCAGCTCAGCAAGTGTAGGCAGGACGTCGGCGAAGTACCAAGCCGCGTCGCTCGTTTCGCCCGCAGGGACCCGGCCCGGCCAACGGACAATCATAGGTGTTCGGATACCGCCCTCGTACAAATCCCGTTTACGCCCCCGCAGTGGGCCGGAGCTGTCGAAAATCCCCTCCCAGCGCTTGGCCGCTCCATTGTCCGAGCAGAAGAACACAAGCGTCTTGCTGTCGATGGCCAGGTCTTTGAGCAGTGACATAATGCGGCCCACGTCCGCATCCATTCGTGTAATCATCGCCGCATGTACTTTCGCATCGTCAGGCCAGGATTTATCCGTATATGGGTCGGTGCTCGGTATCTCATACTTGGCGTGCGGGACGGTATATGGCAGGTACAGGAAGAAAGGCCTGTTTTTGTGTCTGCGAATGAAATTCAGGGCGAAATCGGTGAACAGGTCGTGCGAGTATTGTTTGCGTTGGCCGTTTGCGTTTTTTTCAAGAATTTGCTTTTCTTCGTTGTGCCATAGATACGGCGGGTAGTAGCTGTGAGCGTTGCGCTGGTTCAGATAGCCGAGCCATTCGTCAAAGCCCTGCCGATTCGGCACGCCGGTCGTTTGCGGTTCGCCCAGGCCCCATTTGCCGGTAATTCCCGTTACGTATCCGGCCTGCTTGACGACCTCAGCGACGGTGACGTCTTCGCCCTTGAGTGGGACTCGTTTTTGAGGACCGACTCCGCCGACTTGACCGAAATTAGCGCGGACGCGGGTGTGGCCGGTGTGCTGACCGGTCATCAGAACGCTGCGCGACGGCGCGCAAACCGTAGAACCGGTGTAGCACTGCGTAAAGCGCGTTCCCTCGACGGCGAGCCGGTTGATGTTGGGGGTTTTTATGTGTTTTTGGCCGTAGCAGCCCAGGTCGGCATAGCCCATATCGTCGGCCATGATAAAGATGATATTCGGTTGTTTTGAGGATTTTTTACGTTCGGCAGCCTGGCTGTTGCAGCCGGCAAAAGATATTGCCGAGGCCGCGGCCCCGCCGGCCACGATATTGAGGAATTCCCGTCGATTCACCCCGTTAGAAATCACTGCTTTTTGCTTTGACATAAACTGTCGGCTCATTTCTAACGGTGCGCATTCCATATTATTGTGACTTTTGCAATTTCTAACGGGGTAAAAGTTGGCCATTTTTTCTTCCTTTATTCTTTTTTATTGTCATTGAGCAGGTCGGGCCGCCATTTTTTTGTACGTTCGAGGGCTTGTTCTCGTCGCCACTGTGCTATTTTGCCGTGGTCGCCGCTGAGCAGTATATCGGGCACCTTCATTCCGCGAAAGACCTCCGGCCTTGTGTATTGCGGATACTCCAATAGGCCGGCGCTGAAGGAATCGTCTTTCGAGGAGTCTTCATCGCCGAGGGCTCCGGCCAACAACCTGACGACGGCGTCGATGATTACCATAGCCGCCAATTCTCCGCCGCTGATAACATAATCGCCTATCGAGATTTGCTCGGCGGCCAGGCCGGTGCGAATTCGCTCGTCGAATCCTTCGTACTTGCCGGCGATAAAAATGAGCCGATTCTCGGCGCTGAACTCAAGGGCTTTTGCCTGGTCGAACTTTTGGCCCTGGGGACTCAACAGGATTACTCGGCCTTTTTCCGGCGACAGCTTCTCGACGTGCTCGAAGCAGTCAAAAACCGGCCCGGGCATCATAACCATACCCGGCCCACCGCCATACGGTTTATCATCAACCTTTCGGTAATTGTCAGAAGCGAAATTTCTTATGTTGGCCAGAGCGATTTCGACTATGCCTTTTTGCCGGGCCCTTTTTAATATCGAGCAGCTCAGGGGCGACTCAAACATCTCCGGAAAAAGCGTAAGAATATCAATTCTCATCGAACCACATATTTCACAGATTTTTGGGCACAGATTAAACTGATTCTTCCAGGTAGTGTATTATTCCTGATTGCTTGTTAATCCGTGATTGTTTTTTTATTTGGCTTCGGGTTCAGCCTCGGTCTTTTCCTCTGCAGATTCTGGTTCAGGCTCAGCCTTTTCTTCCGCTACTTCGACTTTTTCTTCGGCTTGCGGTTCTGGTTCTGTTTCGGGTTCGGTCTCGGTCTTTTCTTCTGCAGATTCTGGTTCAGGCTCAGCCTTTTCTTCCGCAGCTTCGGCTTTTTCCTCAGCGGCTTCGGGCTCAGGCTCGGGTTTTTCTTCTACAGTTTTGGGTCCAGGCTCGGTCTTTTCTTCCGCTACTTCGGCTTTTTCCTCAGCTTTTGGTTCTGGTTTTGTTTCGGGTTCGGCCTCGGTTTTTTCCTCTGTAGCTTCGGGTTCAGGCTCAGCTTTTTCTTCCGCAGCTTCGGCTTTTTCCTCAGCTTTTGGTTCTGGTTCTGTTTCGGGTTCGGCCTCGGTCTTTTCTTCTGCAGATTC
>JAUWPZ010000114.1 GCA_030611315.1 Sedimentisphaerales bacterium | reverse complement strand
GGAACATCCTTTTTCCCTCATAAAAATAATATTCTTATCAAAAGCCATCATACAAAATTCACTATGAAAATCAAGAAAAAACAGCTCCAAAACACAATATCTTTAACCTCTTGCATGCAACCCTTTTTAGAGTGGACTCATGTATGCTTACTCCTAAATATTTTCAGAGTGTCATTTAACTTACATTAGGCATTCATTCTTGAACGCCAGGCTGCGGTTATATCGGCAAGCTTTTGGTAACATTCCTTGCGGCGTTTATTTAGATTGTTGATACAGTACTCCTGAGGTTTTTCAAGATTTCTTCGAGACATCTCCCGGAGCTGTTCTTTATTGCCGACTACTTCTTCGATTTTTTCGGCAAGTGCTTTAACATCGCTCGGCGGCACTAAACAATTTTCGTCTAATAATTCCCATATTCCTCCCACCGTACTGCTGATGCAGGGCATTCCTCTGGCCATTGCTTCTATCACTGCGCGAGGAAGTCCTTCCTGCCGTGAAGGTAAGACAAATAAATCTGCCTCGTCGAGCTGGTCGTAAACCGCTTGGCCCGGAAGAACATCACCGAGAAAGCGCACCTTCTTGTCGATGCCTAAATCTTCCGCCTGTTTTTCCAGTTGCCCCTTTAGTTCACCTCCGCCGACCATAACCAGTTCCAGGTTAAGCCCCTTCTTGTTAATACATTCGGCCACCGAACTTATCAGGATATCCGGCGCTTTGTATAGTTGGGATATCCCGCCGACAAAACAAAGGCGTAAGGGTTCACCCGATGCGAGCTTATCTGCCACACGCTTCGAACGTTTTTCAACCACTGATTCGTCCAGGATTGCCTGGGCCGACAAATCTATCGTTGAGTAGTGGGTTGACCATCCTCCGGGCGGATACCGTTCCTGCAGACTGTGTTCGGTTACGTACGCTGCCGTACTTGCATGGCGACACTGTCGAACAAGATCCCGGGTCATTTTGCGTCTCAAAAAAGGCCTCAATTTCGTCTTGACGCTGCCCGGCGCCAAAAGATCCCACGGATCGGCAACAACTTCCACGCCGTAAGGTATTCCTTTCTTCATCAGATGTTTCCACAACATCGTGCCCTCATGACCTGAAACCCGCAGAATAAAGGCATCAGCGGCATCCACCGCCCGCTTCACGGCGGCTCTGACTTGGAAATATCGCTTTAGAAACTCTACAGGACCGAAATAATACGGCAGCGGAAAGATACTTACATTCGGGCCGTCGGTTCTATTTTTGTCCGGCGGGATTTTATCAACATCCTCCACCCGAGACAGAACAACGACCTCGTCAAAAACAGCCAAATATCTGCTGAGAAAGCTATAATCTACTGTTCCTCTCGTATAGATATGGCCGTTTGGTGTCCTGAAAAAACGGTGCCCGAAAGTTACCATAACACGCATGTGTTTATCCTTGTATTTGTTTGAGGTAAACTTCAAACACTTTTTCCGCGCAACGTTGCAAGTTGAAGGCCTCCGGAAAAGGGGATTTTGCCCTTCCCTGAGCTTCCACATCCTCACATCTCTTTAATATCCCGGCGGCAAGAGCCTCACGGTCTTCGACTGGAATGATACTGATAAGCTCCGTATGCTCGGCGATTTCTCTGACCCCCGGCAGGTCCGTTGCTATTACAGGAAGATTAACCGCTATCGCCTCCAAAACCACTCCGGGAAGACCCTCCCGCCTTGAAGGTAGGACGAAGCAGTCGGATGCTTTCAGCAGTCTGGGAACATCATTCCGCGTACCTGTGAAATGAACGTTGTCTGTGATATTAAGAGCTTGGCTTTTGACCTGCATCTCCTCCTGCAAAGCGCCGCCGCCGACCAGCAAAAAATGAATCGATGAATCCGACGAAACTACTTGCTCTACCAAATCGAGCAGCAAATCATGGGCTTTTTCCCAGATAAAACGGGCCACATAAATGACAAGTTTGCTGTCCCTGGAAATTCCCAGTTCCGAACGAACACCATCTCTGTCGACCGCCGATTCCTTAAACTTATGTAAATCAATACCGTTGTAGATAACTCTGCACCGGGGCTCTTCCTCCCAATCCGGCCCCCATGCATGGTCCATCGCACCACGACATACCGCGAGTATTGCCGTAGCGTGCTTGTCCATCCACCTGCGCATAAGTGCGTAGTAGAGTTTTCTTCGAAACGTTACGACTTTGCCGTCGTAGGTGGTCCTGAAATGAGCAATTCGCCCCTTAATTCCCGCCTTGTGAGCTAAGCGTACGATATTGCCGTTGAAATAGTGCTCATGGCTGTGGACGATATCATAATCCGAGCCACTCAGTATTTGGCGAAATCTTTTGCCGAACGTAAGAACATCAGGCCTCAACGGACACGGATGGACTTCGCCGCCAAGCTGGCATATTTGATCATCCAGCTCACCTTCCCCGCCGCTCAAAGTACAGAAATCGAACTGTACTCCTCTTTCTGCAAGAAGGGGCATCAATTCGAAGGTCCGCATCTCTGCACCGTGTCGGTCCATCCTACCGAAAATGTGTAAAACACGCATAGTGGAAGGCTTTTATGATTTGATATTGTCTCCTGCATACCGGCCTACTACATGTGCCCGTGTATGCAGAACAATCTTTTCCAGAGTCAGAATCCGCAAAATGCCGGCGTATACAAGCCATATGAACAGCGGAATACGGTATCGAAGTTTTTCGGTTGCCGGCTTCTGCAGCCGGGATGTACGAAGATCCATAAATCCTGCAGATTCCATCAGCTTAACCAGGCTATTTATTGAAAACGCATAGTAAGCTCGCCCGTTCAGCAGGGTACTTGTCATCCAGTCGTTCTTGTTGAGTCTCACCGGAGCGCGTTTAATACATGACAGCAACCATATTACCCATCCGCGATTGGCCGAAACGACCGAAATCATGCTCCCGCCGGGACGCAGCAGCAACTGAAGCTTTTTCAGTGTTTCCCCGGGATTGGGCATATAGTATAGCACTTCAAACGCCGTTATGAGGTCAAATTTTTCTTTGTCGCTCGGTATCTCGTCGAGTTGAGTATATATGGGAATATCGGGTAAATGTTCCGCTATGTATTCTCGGGCGCCGGGAGAGATATCTAATCCTTCGCAGTAAAACCCGGCTTCGCTGGCAACCGCGAGGAAGTGACCATAGCCGCACGCAAAGTCCAGGATTCGTGCTCCTGGAGACAAATAATTTTCACACTCTTTCAGGGTTTTTCTAAAGGCATTTCTCATGCCTTTCTTCCAGTTTTCCGAAAACGAGGCTTTTCGGGTCAGCTCCTCCTGGAAATGACGCTGGTTCACAGGGATTGGATACACGAATAACAGGCCGCATTTGGAACAGCGATACAAATCGAATTTCTCTTTTTCATCCCCCTCCACTATGGCCACGTGGGGGAAGTTCTTGTTGACCTTACAGGCTGGACACGCATCCGGCACCTCCATCTCAATCCCCTTTTGTTATTTAACAAGGTTGCTAACTGTCAAGAAACGGCTCGGCAGGGAAGCTTTGTGCTGTTTGACTGGTTCGCCGCCTGTGTCAAACGCTCTATGTCTGTGGTTCTTGCAAATGATTCAATCGCTGGTTTTAGTAATAAGCCGTTTCGTGCTCGTACTCGTACTCATACTCTGGCTCATACTCATACTCTAAAAGCGCCGTTTCTTCAGTTTCCAAGGGAGTACCTTCTCCCATAAATATCTTCAGCAGTACGGCTACTACAGTGATTCGTGCGCAGGCATACAACACAATTTCAACGTGATTACGGATGACCATCATTGACGCTCCGATACAGCCGAGCATAATGATCCCCCATACAGCCGAGGGTTTTGTACTGAACTTCATCGTAAGCCACCTGAAAAAGAGCCCAAAAAACATCAGTTCAATAACAACGCCTACGTAACCGAAGTTAAGGTATCCTTCAGCGGCAACTGTAAAGGCCCTTCCCGCCCTTTCTGGACCGTAGTAAGTATGTGTTATCCAGGTCGAAGGCGCCCATTTACTCCATCCTTTTCGAATGGCATATCCTTCGAAAAACGGTACAATGTGAAAAACCGCACTCTTCCATGAAGAGCCCTTCCAATACGGTTCCTGCCTTGGGACCTCGTGAGTCGTTATATTCACAACCAAAAAGGATGTACCCATTTCTACAAAAGGACTCGTCCACTTGGCATACCCGGTCTTTTGTTGATATTTAAACTCTTCGTACATCTTGCCCGGGCTCATTGTAACAACACCACGAACAAGAGGGCCTACCATCGTAAAAACCAGAAGTGTTACTGCCGTTATCAGGAACAAATAGCGGATACGGATACGCTTAACGAAATAATGCCTCACTATCAGAATTGGAACACCCAACTGCATAATCGGCCCACGGTCGCCTTCCAGGGCTACGAAAATAAACTGAATTATCACCAGAGCCAAAGCCAGTTTTGATTTGAATAGTTTTCTGTATCGAAGGGAGCTTGCAACGACATAAATTGCCAGACCAAAAAGCATCAACTGGAAGCCGTTTCGGTGCAGGGTGGTCCAGAAGAAGGAACGCGTATGTACATCAATGTTCTGAAAAGCGCTATAACCATACAGGGCGATAAGGCCTCTCATATTCAAATACGCTACGACTAACACATGCGCGGCCACGCCAATAGCCATACAAATCAAACCAAAAAGGCACCAGCTAACACCGGGAATTCTCATCTGGCCCATTACCTTCGGCGACCTCTTTCTACTGCCAAGGATTTCGTAGCCCAAAAGAAATGATAGCAAACCTAAGTTCGTAACAAATAAGGCCTTGGGGATCGAGGTTTCGAAAACAAAAACATCGGTCGAATAGGGTACTATGCCCAAGGCGTATAGAGTTACATAACCCAGATGAAACATCGTGTATATGAACAAAAATAGTATCTCCGGAGAAAGAACATTCGCTCTGCCGTTCTTTCTGAATCTATATACGACATGTGTGAAAACAATCAGGTAATACATAAATATAGAAGGTCGGATCGAGCCCAACGGTGAGCTGCGCAGGAAATAATAAACCAGAAAAGAAGCAAATCCCGCGAAAATTAACCACCCGACATAACTCTTCGATACCATGCGAAGGGAATCTCGACAAAATTCAAACACTCGCGGCTCTTTGTACATTGGCTCATCGTACTCGGACTCCAGGTACTCTGAGTCCGCATACTCTGTATTCATGTACTCTGCCCCTTGCTCTGTTTGAAAATCGCTCATTGTCTCACCTCATGTATATATGTGTCGTGAAAACCGCGTTTTTAGCCGGTAAAATAGCACAAACGCGGCATTCAGTATTAAATGCCTGCCGACAAATTATTTTTGAACGATCATAGTTACACTCGGTAGGATATATCGGCCATATCGCTGCCGAACTTTGACCGGTAAAATGCTGATTAAGCGCTCAAAAGCGAGAATCAGCCGCTTTGGAAGCCAAAAACAAATACCCGATGTGTACCACCGTCCCTGCCAGCGTGAAAAACCAAGGCTCTTTGCAAGCTCAGCTAATTCTCTAAAGGACCATTCCCGAAGATGAAATCCCTGCGGAACATCCGAAAAATAACGCGATACGTCGAAAGGCCCCGAGTATTTCTGCGGTGTACAAAAAACGTAAATACCGCCCGGCTTGAGCAGTCGATGAACCAAGCGAAAATGTTCTACTGTATCGTCCGGATGAAGATGTTCTATCATTTGGTTGCTAAAGACCACATCAATACTGTTATCGGGCAGTTCGAGATTCATACTGTCATAGACGATAAAATTGAAGTTATCCGGCTTCTCCACACCGGGATTGGATTTCTCCACAATATCCACGGCGTAAACACTTTTCACTTTCGAACACACCGCAATCGAAAGCGCGCAGCTGCCGGGCCCGAATTCTACAAAGCTATGTTCCGGCTTGAGACAATGTTTTAACAGCAGCAATTGGCGGGATGCGTAAATCTCGGCGTGCTTCGGGTCGTGACGCTCCGTAAGGCGCGGGTGGTCCGGCACCTGGGAGAAGAGTTCGTCATACATCGTTTTCGTTATTTCAGTACGCTCCTCTCGGCTCGAGCGGCGAAGTCTGTCCGCAATGCCTTTCTCCACTTCGTAGTGATGTCGCAGTTGTTCCATTGTCCGCTGGGTGCGTAACTTTTTATATCTGCCGAGCATTTGAAATAAATCCTTCCGTTAATTACAGGGATGGTTTGAAATGTTATTTTTGAACGGCAAAACTTTTGTTGCGAATAAGTGATCGCACGTTGTTCATTGTACCTGTTCGTTCGCTCTTGGTTAAAACCAGAATCCAAACAAGCAAAAAGTACGTAATAACAAGCGGAATAACCACTAAGACAAAAGTTGCCAGCTTGTAAACATCAAAGTAGCTTAATAGAAAGCGGCTGATTACACATACCGCAACCCCCGCACAGGCCGGACGCAATACCGAACCGATGAACATCTTACCGGGTCGAATTTTCAGAACGCTTAACCCGTAAATCATATGCGCAGCCGCCCCGATAATTCGGGCTATCATAATTACCACCACCGCCACGAACAAAGAATTACCGCCCCAGTGCAGATATGCCCAGACACTCACAACTCCGCCGACCGCCCACGAAAGTGTTACCAGTGCTGGAACACGTACACGCCCCGTGCCGTTTAGTATTTGCAGCATGCACGCCGTCATCGTAATGAACCATTGTCCTAAGAAAACGATTATCCCGGCTTGGGCTAATAGAGATATATACTCCGGTTCGTACTTGTCGCTCACCCAGAGCGTCAAAAAAGGCCTCAGAAGCAATAACGGCATCAGGAACAAACCGCTCGAAACGACCATCACGTATTTTGTTGAGAGCAATATCAGGCGCACATTCGTATCATGCCGCTCCAGCGCGTTATATTTACTTGCTACGGGCATAAGAACAGTAGATATGGACTTGACCAAACCATCACCGGCGACGGCCAGGTACGCCAGCAGTGAGTACCCTCCCACATCTATCACCGACAGTTTTGAGCCGATGACCCACTTGACCGCCTCATATCCCACTATATTGGCTGTATAGATTACTACGATAAAACCGCCGAAACTCAGTAACGCAAAAATCGCCCGCCGGGAAACTAAAGAAGCCTTGATGTGCAAATCCTCCGCAACGGATTTTGAAAACCACGCCCATAAAACTCGTTCCAGTAATAGCGAGATTATCGTGATGACTATGAGCGGAACTATCCCCGACGAAACGAATTCGAAAAATAGAATCACTCCTACAAAGCGAAATATTATACTCACCGACTTCGATAAATTCGCAAGGTCATAACGCTGGTATGCGAAAAGAACTCCTTGGAACGTATTAAGGGGAAAGCATAGCACTACTCTCAACCCTATAAGCCACAACGCCAGACGTGTATCGCTGATCAACTCCTCTGGAATCTCGAAGAATCGTCCGATGTAATTCGCCAGTACAACACAGATTGAACCTCCAAGTAACGCGCAGAACAAAAACCACGCCAAACTCGTATTTATATATTCGTTGGACAGGTGGCTTTCTTTCTTGGTAATTGCTTCCGAAAGATGCTTCGTCAATGCGTAAGAGACTCCTCGCCCCAGCAATTCGGTCATGCTCGTTAAGGATATTAAGAGCATCACTAAACCGAACGCCTCACTGCCGAGCTTTCTGACAATATACCCCACTAAGATAAAATGAGCTACACTGTAGAGCACTAAAGTGCCGTAGTTGCTTAAAACATTGACTATTAATCTGTGACGTTGTTGCTTAACCATTTAATTCATAGATATATATCGGCTGTTCAAATCGGAAGGTAACCAATTACCGTTTGCGCAAAACCAGCAATACACTGTGTCCGCATAAAGGAGCCAACAGCAAATCCGTTACTTCAATAGCCATCTTTACTACTCTGTTTTTAGCTCCAAGAGCCATTATAAAATAGTACAGACCATGAAATGCCGGTATTAGCCTTTTCAATCCCCATAGGCCGGTCCTCCGCCTGGCTCGAACGCACTCGAATCCCGCTTCTTCGAAGTCTTTCCTGATGGCTTTTACATCCAGACCGAACTGGTAGAAGTCTTTCGGTTTCTCACCGGATGTGAATTTTTTATAGCCCCGGAAAAATATCTTTATCCGGTCCAGACGTGAAATGCACGGAAATGTTACAAAGGCATATCCCCCAACCTTCAGCACGCGTCTCATTTCACTCAGAATATCGTCGTATCCGTCCCAGAAATGCTCGATTACTCCCAGCGACCAATAGCCGTCGAAATAATCATCTCCAAATTCCAGTTTCGTCACGTCGCCGCAGCGAACATCAAGATTCGGCATGACCTCTTTGATCTTCGCGATAATTTCCGGTGCATAGTCAACCCCGATAGCCTGGTAACCCCAATGGTCCATCGCATCGACAATATGACCGTAACCGCAGCCGCCTTCCAGAATTATGCTTTTCTTACCGGGTATAAATTTCTTCAAAATACCCGACCAGTATCGGCTGTTCCGAGAGCCCGTCATCTTTTTCTCCAGGTCTTCCGCCTGCCATTGGCGGTCCCAGAATTCCGGCGTCGCCTCTTCTTTTACAAATATCAGTCTCTTCCTCTCGGGCCACCAATAAGGGGGAGATTCCCGCTTCTGTTGTCCTGTACTCATAAATTATTTCTTTGAAAATAACCGATGTGATTTTTCTCGTATGCCGGCTTGCGGTTCGAATCCCGCCAGCTTAAAAGCTCTCGCTGATTCTTTGCACTCGACAGGCCGCGTTCTCATCGATAAGAATTATCCCGCAGCGGCAGCAATATTCTCCCTGCAAACGGCGGTATTTCCAGTTGTCGAACAGCCTTCTTTGATGTCCAGTCCAGCCAAGATTTCTTCTCGTCGATAACTACACTCCGGGACACTTTGGTTGGATTGACTACTATCCTGGCATTTTTGTAATCCCTCAGCACGCAGTTGTTCTGTAGATACTTCTCTGATGTTGGCTCCCCGATCGGAAGTTGATATTCGCCTTTCCATGGCATCTCAAGCTCTTCGAACGGGAACATGCCTCTTCTTTTGTAAGGAAATCCCTTGCCCGGCCTTTTAATCGATAGCCACGTGCAGTACCAGTAAAGAAGTTCATCGTGCGCCCGCGGACCGTTCAGTTCGAGATAACCGCAAAGGTAGTTCATGTTCTTCACGAAATCCACGCTTTGTATCAGGTTGTCACGTACCCAGTATTCTTTTCCGTCCAAGTCGCTGATGATTTTCCTGACTTGCTGCGCTTTCTTGAGGACTTCTCCCGTGGTTGGCGATACGAACTTCCCGGCAAGGTACCGCTCGGCTCCGAGCTGTTTTACTTGCTTGTAATAATTTATCGTGTTCCCAATCCCGTATTCCCCGTGCCAGCCGTACAAACGCACGTTCTTGTCCCTGAGTTCCTCACGCGTGTAGTGGACTTTCCCGTCCGTGTCACCGTAGATGGGCACATTCGTACCGACTTCATACAGCCGCGACCATGTGTTCGGCCCGATTTTGGACCTTTCCAGCCACACTATGGCCTTCGGTATCGGGGCAAGATACTTCTCATCTTTCGTATATATATATAGGTCAACCAACGTCTCGATATTGCCCCCTGTCACCTGACTGCAGATGCCCGGCTGCTCGAACACCCGGCCTTTAGCAGGCTGCAGGTCATAAGAGTATTGTTGGGCCCAGCCCGCCTGAGGGCTTCGCCACTGGCATTTTATGATGAAGTCTCCGCCGCGTCTCGCGCTGTCAAGATATTCCTCTTTGTTGTAAAGCAGATGAGCCGTCAGCATTACGCCGATGCAGTCATTGATCGCCCCGTCATTGAAAGTGTAGTAATCCAGGTATCCTCCTCTGAGTGGATATTGCTGGGGCCAGGCACCGTTGGGAAACTGTGCCTTAAGCATATATTCCAGCCCGGCCTGAACAGAAGCCGACAGCCACCGCTCGTTGATATACTTCTCAAGATTCATCAGAAAATCCAAAGCGCCTTGCGTTGTGCGGTCGTCCAGAGTGCAGTAGTCTCTTTTTCTTCGGGGCATCTTCGAATCGACCCTCAAATCCGAAACGTCACCATTGTAGCCCCAGCCACCTTCTGCACGCTGTGACCATGCTAACGCACGCCCTGTCTCCCTTGCCGCCGAAAGATAGCTCTCGTCTCTCGTGATTTGGTAGGCACGGAGCAATGCCATACCCACACTTGGAGTCCCCGGCGGCTGTATCCATATCTCTTTCGCTTTTGCAATGTTGTGCAGCGCTTCCCCATAGCGAGTATCCAGAACGATTGAGTATTTCCCACCGTATCCACCATTCGTGGAAATCGAACGGAAAAAGGCGGTCGATTTCTCCATGCACTCCAGAATTTGCTTTGTGAGCGTTGCCTGTTCCGGTGCCAATCCCGCCGAACATACTACGCAGCACATCAGAGGAAATATCAACGATATTTTATATCTAAAAATCATAACAGACAGAGTCTATGAATTCAAAAAACCTGTATTCACGGCATATCAAACACTTCACCAACTTCTTCCTCTGTCAATACCACGTCTCAGGCTCGAATGCTGTGAAAAAGACCGCAACCATAACCCGTCTTTTCGCTGTTGGTATTAAGCACAAGAAGAACTGGCAGGCCTGTTATATTCACTAAGGGCCCTTCCAGATTTTCTCCGGGACTTAAAGACGATTCGAGATATAACACCGAATCGGCCCCATCCGAGCTTATCGCAAAACGGATATAATCGCGATGCTCCCACGTGTAAATGCCCTCGGCAGCATCTGCGGCATAAATAAACTCACGGGAAGCGACGCCTGTTCCCCAGCAGTCGATATGGTCGGCGCCGTTTTCAATCACATCAACGCATTTCTTTATTAAAGCTGGTATCACGTGGCTGCTGACAGGGTCAAAATTGTCACCGGGCCCGTAAAGATTCACCGGTAGCAAAAATATCGAGTTGAAACCATACTGTTGCCGATAGGCCTCCTGGGACTGAACAAGCAGCATCTTCCTTGCCAGCCCGTACGGTGCGTTGGTCTCCTCAGGATAACCGTTCCAGATGTCGTCTTCCTTAAACGGCACCGGTGTAAACTTCGGATACGCACAAACCGTCCCAATCGACACTGTATCAACCGTGCCGAAGCTGCCAAATACTCATCCCGTAACGCCCCTTCTGTGCTGTTCCCACAGGCAACATCAACTGAAAATCTCCTCTTGTCGTATCTTTGAAGAAGAAACAGGATTTGTGTTTCAATACCGCCTACAA
>JAUWPZ010000136.1 GCA_030611315.1 Sedimentisphaerales bacterium | reverse complement strand
CATTTAGGAAATTGGCTTTGGGATTTTTAGGCCAAAAAACGATGTCAGCTTCATAACCCTTTGCTAAGACGGAATTTGCGTTCACCTGATTTTCCTGTAAATTGGGTTTGTATTGCATAATTAACTCAAACTGGGCGAGGGTTAGGGGAGAGGGGTTAGGGGTTAGGGATTGGGGGCGAGGGAAGGTTGCTGCCTTATAGGCAGGTAAGATCATCTTACGGGATAAATTTTGGGGTTGGTTAGCCATTATTCGTCGCTCGTCGCTCGTGACCCGTGGCTTGTGGATCGTGGTGAGTGGTAAAATGGGTAATTGGTTAAATGGCATTTTGTGGCTCGTCGCTCGTTGTTCGTTGTGTATCCTGTATTTTTGTCTTTATTTGTTAGATGTGTATTATACTTTATTAAATGTTAAGTGTCAAGTTAAATTTTAGAAACAGAGGAGCAGAGGGGCAAAGGTTCAAAGGGGCAAAGGCACAAAGAAAAAAGATAAAAATTGCCACAGAGGACACCCCATTAGAAACAGAAGATATGTTTCTAACCCCGATGAGATAACGCTCTGCTATCTCACCCCGATGAGATAACGTTTCACTATCTCACGGGGCAGGCGGGGTAAACAGATTTACACGGCGATTTCAGGGGATTTTGGGGATTTTCGAGCCTCAGGATTCGCTCAGGGCGAGTTTTTTTTGATTTGACGGGAATTGCGGGATTATTTCGTATTGCGTATGTCGTATATCGTATATCGTATGTCGTTAGAGGAGGCCGAGGTCGGGATTTCTCAATTGACGGATTAGAAAATTTTGGGTAGGGTATAAGGCGAACAGGACGTAGAATGGGATTTTGAAAATGGTGGGGTAAAAAATGAGAATAAAAAATGTCACAATCAAGAATTTTAGGGCGTTGCGTGAACTGTCGATAGAGTTTTCCAACATGACGGTCATCATTGGTGAGAATGACTGTGGCAAAACTTCAGTTATGCTATCTCTTGAAGTTTTCTTCGATGGGAAAAAGTTAACTGATCGAGCCGACTACTTCAAGAAAGATACCAGTACTCCCATTGTGATAGAGGTTGCGTTTCACAAGTTTGGGGACAAATTTGATGATTATGGGCTGACGGCTTCCGACACGGTAGTTGTGCGACGAACTTTTGAATTTAATCAGAAGCCTGTTACTGAAATCCAGGTAGGTGGTGACTGGCAGAGGGTTAGGAGCAGGTTTGATGATCTTCTTCCAGACTTTGTATTGGTGCCTGCGGGTCGAAATTTAGATAGTCAGGGTAAAATGACCACGACCAGCCTTTTTGGACAACTCTTTCGGCCTCTGATAAGAAGCGTTGTTGATGGAGAAGGTGCCCAAGCAGCGAGCGACTTGCGTGAAAAGATTCGTTTTGGAGTAGCGAAAAGAGTTACAGATTTGCAAGATGCGTTGAGGGAGCAACTCAACAATTCTGAATTGGAATTGAAGCATGATATTGAGATTGACCCTCTTAAGGGGGTAGACATTCCAATTGAAATGAGCGATGAGCGAGTCGATCGGATACCCATAGAAAATAGAGGGGCAGGGGTTCAGAACAGTTTTATATTGGCGCTATTTAGGACTTATGCCAAATATGAAACAACAGATTTTGTTTTCGCAATAGAAGAACCGGAAAACAATTTGCATCCGAGAGCTCAGAGAGAAATGCGATGGGCGATGCAAGACTTTAGCCGTAAATCACAGGTAATATGTACTACTCACTCTCCAGTGTTTTTGGATTTAGGTAGACTTGAAGACAACATTGTTTTGCGACGAAAGGACGATGGGGCTACAGAAACATCCTGCTTTGTCTTGGAGGATCCGAATGAGTTGCGAGAATTGGTAGGAATTAAGGTTTCGGATGCTTTGCTTAGTGGAGGAGGTAACTGCACATTGATTGTGGAGGGAGATACAGAATTGTATGCGTACCCACATCTGTTCAAATCCATCGGGATTAATCCACGGAGTCTCGGAATATCAATAATCAGTGTAGGTGGGCCGAGTGTAAAAAATATGTTGATGCACGCCAGAATTTTAAAAGCGTACAATCTTCCTTGCATAATTGTTGTGGATAAGAATAAATTGGATGAAGCACAAAAGGTAGAAGCGCACAAAATTCCAAATGTGAAGATGGTTCATGCCCTAAAAAAAGGAAATTTTGAGGAATATCTTCCGCTGGAACTGATGTTAGAAGTGCTAAACGAACTATGCGGAGGAGAAGAAATTAGTAAGTTTGATATTGATTTAGAAAAACCAGTAGAAAATCAACTGTGTCAGTTAGTGCATGACAAATATATAGGATCACGATTTGAGCATTTGAAAGTTCAACTTGGCCAAGAAGTGGGAAGACTTATGGTAGAAAGAGGTATCAAACCTGAAGACGAAATCATTGAGATTCTAAATAAAACGAAAGAAATAGCAACCGCCTAAACGCATCTATGCGGAAATAAATAAAGACAGTGGGGGTGTTGGAAAAGTTGATTGAGTTTGCAAAAATAGGTGGGGTGGTGATATTTTCGTTTTTTTATTTGCGCAGTTTGTGTGCTGTTACATCTATAGTGTTCTTCTTGTAGCTTAGCGTTATTTTCTCAGAGGTGAAAAGTATATAAAAATCAATTGTGTTCTGTTGATATGCGGACTTGTCCTTGACTACCTGCCGAACTGTTCGGAGAGGAATGAGAAGTACTCCATCGCGCGATACCAGCAAATAACCGTCACCTTTTTGCAGAGAATTGAGAAAGCGGTCTCTGAAAGTTATCTGCCAGCCTTTCGGCTTGAGGCTACCGGGTCGGATATAAGCCTTTTGTCCATCAACTATGGCTTCATAAGCGGTCCATTTTTGGATTTGTTTGCCTTGGCCAGTTAACAATTTTTTTAATTCGTCCTCAAATATTTCTTCAAGACCTTCCTCTTCAAGAGCTTTGCTGATTATATTTTTCTTAAGGAGAAAATAGTTTAATTCTTGTAATAGCGAACTTACTGTCTGTTTCTGTATTGGGTTAAGTGTTGTTTGTCGCCCTTGAGAGACAACGCGGTACTTGTTGGCTTTGAACAGCCTGATTAGATATAGTTCCAAGGCCAACCTAACCACGGTATCATTGAAATCGGATTGAGTGGCTGGACGGCCATCGTTGAATATAAGGGTATTATCCCAATTCTTTATTTTGTCCTCAGGATTTTTGATGTGGTTTTTTAATCTATCGTAAATATTGCCTGCCTCACCAATGTAAACTTTCATCTGATCAAATAATAGATAATTGCCGGGAAATGCGATTTTACCCATTTCTTCATTTAATTTTTCCAATGCTTTGATTGAACGAGGAATGTGCCAAGAGCGAATTTGCTTTGTGGTGCGTGCCCTTATTATCCCGTTGCTGTTTTTGGGGTCTTCGTGGTACCCGATTTCGGTGTCAGCCATATGCCTACCTTTTTAGAAGGGTGATTATTGATTCTCTAAGTTTGTAGCTGCGAATTTGTCCAGAGCGTCTTTCTCTTGCTTTCTCTATTTTTTCTATTTTCAGGCCTAAATCTAAGCCAATCTTTGCTATAAGTAAATCGGTGGGAACATATACATCTGCGATGAGGCTGTCTCCAACTACCAGTATAAACCTACCACCAGATTTGAGGGAGGAGACGACGTTTTTCATGATATTATACATATCGTCGAAGTACTTGTGAACGATATATGGCATGTCCTGCCTTCTGTAAGCACCTCTCCTGAGGATGTTTTTTTGGATATCGGTTTTTATTTTTTCTATCCATTTATTAGTGTAAGTCGAGGGCGATTTATAGAATTTTCTAATCAGCCCTTTGGAAACGTTATCGCAAACAACCATCTCGTCTTTGATTTTCTTAAGGTCTCTTTGACTATGGACGAACTCCAGCCAGCCCATCTCTATCTTGTAGTTCATCACATAATCCAAGCCGTTCATATATGGGGGGGATGTAATGGCCAGGTGAAACTTATTTTTATGTTTGAAAGTCATTGCATTGGAGCAAATAACCTTGGTTTTGGTGGGGATGAAATCTTTGTATTGCCATTGTATAAGCCGTAAGTCATCGGAGATTTCTTGGATTTTCTGGTTGAACAGAACAAAAGGCGTTGATTTGTGAACAACCTTGTTCCTGACATATCCAAGGCAAGGGCTTCTTTTTAAATTACTGCAATCGACCAGAATCGCAGAAAAAGCGAGCTTGAGCAGATTTTTAACTTTTTCTTGTTTTTCGGTGTTTACTGGTATTGAGGCAATGCCACCGTTGATTATCTCCAAGTTCTGTAACACGGTTGGTCTGAATTGGGAGGTGGACTTGAGGAAAGAGGGAGCCGGGCGTGTTTTGTGTTTGGGGATTTCCTTGTAAGTCTTAAACAGATAGTTTGGGGATACGTCCCAGGAATTAAGCTTTGTGTCAGCGATAAAGTGGAGGAGAGGATTGAGTTCAGTTCCTATCGATTTGAAACCGTTAAGTTTGGCTTGAACCAAAACTGTTCCACAGCCAGCGAAGGGATCAAGAATAACTGGGGTGCGATAGACTTTCTTATATTGGTCCAGTATGTTTTGTACGAATAAAGCTGAAAACCCTTGCATGTAGGGAGCCCAACGATGTATATGCTCATTTATGTTTGGTGTAAATTGGATAGGTTGAGCGTTTTCAATTATTTTAACATTCAATTCCTTTAGGTAGGGTAGTGAGTCAAGAGTTGAAGACCCTCCTTTTTTGGGTGAGTTCAAAATATTCAGTTTTCTAGCATCGAGCTTCGAATGATCGAACTGTGAATCATGCACGGTCATAGTTTCATCCAGCAAGAATCGTTGTTGATTAGTCAGTGTACTCCCCGGACGTCCTGTAGCTGTGGGGGAAAGCAAATTCGTATCGGACGATGTTTTAGAGATGTTTGCTTGGCAAGAAATTCTTTGGTTATTATTTGGTCTGATTTCATATATTCTTTTGGCGAGGCGCTCAATTATCACTGTATTGCCAGCGCGCAGTTTGTAGCAATGGACAAATTCTTTTACCCATTTTCTTTTTCTGAAAATCCATCGGGGCTTGCCCGTTTTATTATCGATGGGAATGTCTGTTTTGACCGGTTCAGGTAAACCCTCGGCTTTTAAGGTAATCTGGACGCCGAGACCGGCTTTTTTGGATGGGCCGCCGAAGACGTCTGGCGGGAAAAAGTCTTTGCCGCAACAACTAAGATTTAGATTGCCGTGCTTGTGGGCTGCTGGTGTTAGTTTGATTACGCGCGAATCCATTCTTGCGCTGCTCCTTTCCGATAAGTGTGCCTGTTGCTTTATATAATACATTAGTATAACAGAAGCTGGGGTGAGGTAAATATGATTTTTTTGAAGGTAATAGAGGTTTTTTTAGGCAGGCAATGGGGCGGTTTTAGTTTTATCCGCCATATCACTGCTTCCTAAATCTGATTACGGTCAATAACCTCAAGAAATGTTACTACTTACGGCCGACAAATACAACCAGATTTTATGCGATTAAAAATGAAAATGAGAATAATCCCGCCCAATTTCCCGTTTTTATCACGTTTCTCGGATTTTCTTGACAATCTGCGGTATTGAATTACACTATACGCAATACGAGAATCGAGCCCTTCGACTCCGCTCAGGACAGGCATTGAATTATGAATATAATCGCAGTAGATATCGGCAATACGAATATTGACATCGGGCTTTTTCTCGATAGCGAAGAGCAGTTCATAAAGTCCGTCCCCGGCAAGTCGCGGGAAAAATTGGAAGATTGTCTCGGGGCCGCCTGGCAGCAAATCCCAGCCGTCGAAAGCTCAAAAGAAGGCAAACGCGACGGCGTAATCGTCATCAGCAGCGTAAAGCCCGACTGTACCAAAATCATCCTGGAAATCGCAAAGGACAAGCTCGGCGAAAAGCCGTACATCATCGGCAAAGACATCCCGCTGCCGATGGCCCTTTTTGTGGATGAACCGGACAAAGTCGGCACCGACAGGATTGTCGCCGCAGCAGCAGCTTATGCCGTTGTCGAGGGCGCCGTCACAGTAATTGACTTCGGCACCGCTCTGACCATCGACCTGGTTGACGAAAACGGCATCTTCCAGGGCGGCGCAATCTGCCCGGCCTTTGAAATCAGCGCAAAGGCCCTGAAGGAAAATACCGCCCAGCTGCCGAAGGTCAAAGTTACCAGGCCGACTTGTCCTTACGGCAAAAACACGACCGAGGCCATAAATTGCGGTCTGTATTACTCCGCCCTCGGCACAATTGAGGAAATCGTCAGGCTATACGCCGAGAAAATCGGCAAATGGCCACAGACGGTCCTCACCGGCACCGCCGCAGAGGTCATAAAAGACGACTGTGAATTTATAGATTCCTACGTCCCCAACCTCGTCGTAAAAGGCATCGTCCTGACATACCAAAAATACGTCGAGAAAAAAACTGAATCAATCGGCTACTAATTACCGACAGCCAAACACGATATACGCCTGGCGTTTCACGAGATTCGACTAATGAGCACATTCGCTGCAGTAATGACGGGCAAAGGCACCGGCGCGATTGCGACCATTCAACTCTTCGGCGATACGGCCCCGGGCATTATTAAAGAGATATTCAAACCAACCGGCCCAAAACCGGCTGAATTTATCACCGGCAAAATCCTGCTCGGCACAATCACCCAAAACGGCGAAACCATCGACCAGGTTACAATCGGCTGCGAAGGCCGAAACACCTTCGCAATAAACTGCCACGGCAATCCGCTCATCGTCGCCGACATAATGCAATTGCTCCAGAACCACAGCGCCGCGCTGCTGACCGGCGAAGAGCTTTTAGCCAAAATCCACGCCGCACAAAAGGGTGTAAACACAATCGCCCTCGAAGCCAGGCTGGCCCACCTGAAAGCAAAAACTATTCCCGGCACGAAAATAATCGCAAACCAAATCTCCGCCAGCCTGAGCAAAAAAGCAAATCAATGGCTCCGTGATATAAAAACTACTCCTCTTGACCGAATCACATCCGAAGCCGAACGTATACTCACAAACAGCCAGGCAGCAAAACTCATCATCTACGGCTGTACAGTCGTTCTCGCAGGCCCGCCGAACTCAGGAAAAAGCACGCTCCTGAACCACTTAGCCGGCCGACAAAAAGCAATTGTTACCGACATCGAAGGCACAACCAGAGACTGGGTATCCGCCCGATGCCAAATCGGCCCTGTTTCCATAACGCTGATTGATACAGCGGGACTGGATGAAAAACTCTCCACAGCCCCCGGCGATACTATCGAAAAGAAATCACAGCAAAGAAGCATCCAAATGTCCAAAGATGCGGACATGGTCTTACTCGTTCTGGACAACAGCCGGCCCGCAGACCAGCTCGAAGACCGTCTCCCTGCGAACATCCACGACAGAAAAATCCTGACCGTATTGAACAAGTCCGACCTGCCCGCCGAATTTGACACGGGCCAACTGCCCGAAAACCTCGGCAGCGCCGTGCAGATAAGCGCCAAATTCGGCGCCGGCATCGAAAACCTCAAAGACAAAATCCTCCAAATCGCCGGCGTCGTAGATTTTGACCTGCAAAGCCCCGTTTGCTTCACTTCCCGACAGCAACACCTCATCCGGCAACTCTCAAACGCCGAATCCAGACAGCACGCCGCTTCAATCATAACAGAGTTGT
Organism: Sedimentisphaerales bacterium; assembly: GCA_030611315.1. GTDB lineage: Bacteria > Planctomycetota > Phycisphaerae > Sedimentisphaerales > Anaerobacaceae > JAUWPZ01. Next base: position 2,101 of record JAUWPZ010000136.1, on the reverse strand, counting down.
TAAACGCCCCGCTTAGTGTATAATCTGCTGGTATGGCCGCACAGACTGACAAACTAACGCCTGCGATGAAGCAGTTTCACCACTTCAAGGGCAAATACCCCGACGCGATACTCTTCTTTCGGATGGGCGATTTCTACGAGACCTTTTACGAAGACGCCAAGACCTGCTCGAAGGTCCTCGGGCTGACCCTCACCAGCCGAAGCAAAGGGGCCAATCCCATCCCATTAGCCGGCGTCCCGTATCACGCCGTCGATGGATACCTCAAGAAAATGCTCCAGGCCGGCTATCGGGTCGCCGTTTGCGAGCAGGTCGAAGACGCGAAAATCGCAAAGGGCGTCGTAAAACGAGACGTCGTGCGAATTGTTACCCCCGGCACACTCACCGACGACATGCTGCTCAACGCCAAAGAAGACAACTTCCTCTGCGCCGTCAGCCTCGGCGCCAAGAATCACGCCGCCTTAAGCTGGGTCGATATTTCCACCGGCCACTTCTTCGCCCAGCAGCTTCCCGAAGAGAAACTGCTCGATGAGCTGCTGCGACTGAGCCCGGCCGAGTGCCTGCTTGCCGATACACGCGGCGAACTCTTCGAAGCAGAGACCAAAAAGCTCACCCGGGAAATAACCCAGCTAACCAATGCCATTATCACCGAGCGCCCCTCCTGGTATTTCGACCCATATCAGGCAAAGCAGCGGCTCTTAAAGCACTTCGGCACCGCCACTCTCGAAGGCTTCGGAATAGCCGACAATGACGCGCTCATCCCGCCTGCCGGCGCAATTATCGAATACCTAAACGAAACACAGAAAACCACCCTCGGCCACATCCAGAACCTGAAAAAAATTGACCGCCGCAGTTTCCTCCAGATCGACCCGACCTCTCTGCGGAGTCTCGAAATCATCCGGACCATCCGCACCGAAACCACAAAAGGCACCCTCCTCGACTGCCTCGACCAAACCCTCACCGGCATGGGCGCCCGCATGTTCAGAAGCCTGCTCTGTATGCCGCTCTGCGACCTCGGCGCAATCCAGCTCCGCCAGGACGCCATCGAAGAATTCAAGGACACAGACGCCAAATTAGCCGACACCCGCAAGCTGCTCTCAGCCATATCCGACACCGAACGAATCGCCGGGCGCATCAGCACATTCCGCGCGACCCCCAGGGACCTCGTGGCCTTAGCCGATACGCTCCGCCTGATACCGCAGCTCCGCGAAATCTTACAGCAATTCGGCACCGACCTGCTCGCCCAAATTGCCGGCCGATGCGACAGTATGGACGAGCTGGCCGAGCTGCTCGAATCGGCAATCGAGCCGGAACCACCCTCGCACCTGCGGGACGGCGGCGTAATAAGGCCCGGCTTCAACGAAGAACTCGACCGCCTCCGCTCAATCTCAAAAGACGGCCAAAGCTTCCTCAAAGATTACCAGCAGCAGCAGGCCAAGCGAACCGGCATACCGAACCTGAAAATCGGTTACAACAGGGTCTTCGGCTACTATATCGAGGTGAACCACTCGGCTGCGAACAAGGTCCCGGCCGACTACGTCCGCAAACAGACGATAAAAAACGCCGAGCGATACATCACCGAACAGCTCAAGGAATACGAAACCCAGGTCCTCACCGCTGAGGAAAAGGCGCTCGACCTCGAGCAGCGGCTGTTCGAAGATATCCGCCGTCAATCCGCTCGATACGTCAGCCGCCTCCAGGCCCTCGGCGAGACCTTGGCTCAATGCGACTGCCTCGCCGCCTTAGCGTATCTGGCCAATCGCCGAAACTACATCCGCCCGAAATTAACCGATACCGGCGAACTTATCATACACGAAGGCAAACACCCCGTCTTAGCTGAAACGCTCGGCCCCGAATTCGTGCCCAACGATGTCGAGCTTGGCGACGGCGACGGCGATATACTCGTCATCACAGGCCCCAATATGAGCGGCAAAAGCACTTACATAAGGCAGGTTGCCCTTCTGGTCATGATGGCGCAGACCGGCTCATTCATCCCCGCCAAAGACGCCCAAATCGGCCTGGTCGATAGAATCTTCACCCGCGTGGGCGCCTCCGATGAGCTGGTCCGGGGCCAATCCACCTTCATGGTCGAAATGACCGAAAC
>JAUWPZ010000094.1 GCA_030611315.1 Sedimentisphaerales bacterium | reverse complement strand
ACGAGATGTTACTTACCAAGCGAAGAAGCCTCTCAGTCCGAAAGCCGGATGCTTCACTTTGTTCAGACCTGTCCTCGAGCGAAGCGAAGGAATGACAAGCCGGCGCAATACATTACTATCATTAAGGTTACAGTGTGCCGGGAAAATTTGTCACACCCAACTTATCTCCGCTTACCGGCCGGCAAAGGGGCCCGGCGCAAAAAACAACCGGGGCCTATGCTTTTAGCATAGGCCCCGGATTGGTGCCAATCACAGCCCATTTCGCTGTCCCGCAAAAGCAGGTAAGCGAGATGAGTACTTCCCATCCGAACGATTACTCGGCCAGTGGGAAGTATTGTTTATCAAGGTAGTGCATCATCAACTCAGCGAAGTCGGAGAAGTTAACCGACCTGAAGTTTACCGGTTCCGGGTCAACAAGGTTGGCGGGCGAAGGCACCTCGTTATACTCAGGTGCGTTAATCACGCCGTCATCCATAATAGTGTTGATCTCGGCTTCCGTCAGTACCCTGTTGTATATCTGGAAATCATCGTACGCAGCGGGTACCCACCTTGAATTTCCCTGGTAGCCGCCTATGCTAAATGGACTTAAGATCAGCGCACCGCTGCTGCCTGAGTTTGAGTTATCCAGGTCGCCGTTGAGATAGATCTTTGTCTCAGCGGGAGAAACCTTACGGGTAAGCGTTAGCGCTACATGGTACCATGTGTCTGCGACACAGGCGGTAGCTGCAGTTATGTTCGGCCCGTTGTTCCAGTCCACGTTCAATAGACTGGAGGTTTCTCTCAAGTGGAAGTGGAATGCACCGGCATTCCAGACATCGGTGTGCATTACTGCCCTGTAACCGCCACTATACGGCAAGTCTCGGGGCATGAACCAGAAGGCTAACGAGACGGCATCGGTTGCCATGATACCATGGTCAACGTCAATCAGGTCGCCGGCGCCGTTGAGTTCGATGGAGTTGCCGTCAACGCCCTGAACTTCAAAGTAACAGGGGTCGCCGACTTCGACGCCGTGATGCTCGTTGCCGGAGCTGTCGTCGGCGTCTCCGTCAAACTTGTACCACGCAATCAGCGGAGAAGAAGTTTCGTCGGTGAGCAGCCAGTCGGCCATCATCGTATTACGCTCTCTCTGGTCGGGGATGCAGTCGTCGTCCTCGTAATCGAGGTCGGCAAGTGGACGCTTCGCAAGGACGCACCTTCGCGCGTACAGGCTGATATCGTCGAATATTACCGTACCGTTGGCATCCGGAAGTGCATCGTCGCCGATGATAATCGCGATGCTGTTGACATCGGTCAGGTCCACAGGGGTCGGACCGGCGGCAAACTCAGCCAGGTCGATATTCCACTCGTGCCACGAACCTTCATTGACGTCGTTGACTTCTTCGCCGAGTTCCGGCGGGCCGTATTTTACCGCGGCGATGCCGGTCTGGCTGTCTGTCAGCTCCACCCACATCGGCTCGATGCTGTTGCCCGAGACGCCGTGGAAGTTCAACACCAGCGCCCTGGCTTTGCCTTCAAGCCAGTTCGGGCCGGGATTTGACGGCAGTTCGGAAACCTCTGCCTTGGCCACGGAATACTTGGGCCTGGTAGGATTGGACGGGCAGTAATCATAGTAACCGTCGTTGTCATACTCAAGGCTCATCGCATTCGGCTCGCTGGTAACGGTACTCTCCTCAGCATCTACCGCTGAGCCGGTACCATTGCCGTTGCAGCCGGTTGTTCCGTAGCCGTCGTGCCACGTGTTCCATACCCCGGTAACGGTATCTGGGGTATTGTCATAAAGGTCAAAATCGTCTATGATGCGATTATTTACCGTCGTGAAGCGCCAGACTATGGGGTTGATATCATCCTTACCGTTCGGAGCGAGAGCATTGGCCTCGCCTATCTGCCAGAAGTACTCCGTGTCCAAATCAAGCTGCGACGGCGTGTAGTCGTTGGCAGCCTGCGGACCGGCAACCTCAGGCAGATTGAGCGGGTCGGTGCCGAAGTACACATAGTGCATACCTGCCGGCGTAAAGTCTCCCGGTCTCCAGTTAAGCGTAGGATTTATGGAGACATCCGTCAAGCCTATCCGCGGCTCCGGCCACCACGCCCACGCCATGTTGATTCGGAAAATCTTCTCAACATCTACGGCATAGAGCAGCTTGTTGTAGAGCCGGAAGTCGTCTATCAATCCGTCGAAGTAATCGTCCTGGAATCCGTAGCAGCCGACCTGGAACGGGTTGTTGTTCGAGGTGTTGAGTTCAGCTCCATCGTTCGTTACATCAGACAAGAACCATTCACCGTTGACGTATATATCGGTCTGGCTGTCGGCGTAACATTGAGTGAAGTGTACCCACTCGTTAAGAGTAGGATACGAGAATTGATGGTCGTAGTTTCCGCCCCAGTACTGGATAAGCCACTGGTTAAGACCGCCTCTTGTCCTCAGGCAGAACTCCTGGCCGCCGGACTGGTTGCCCACGTCGAATATACCGCCGTCGTTGAATGCGCGTGTATAGACCCAGGCGCAAACTGATTTCGGCGAATTTGCATCGATATCAAGGAACGAGGCCGACAGACCTGTCGAGACAAAGTCGTCGTCGCCGTCGAGGTCGAGCGCCAGGTTGTCCCAGCCGGCCATAAAGGTCGGTCCCGGGTCTCCTTCCAGCGTGCCGTGGTTGGCATAGCCCGAAGAATCGCAGGCATCGCCCTCGAATTTGTACCAGATAACCAGATTGGGGTCAACGAGCTTGGTTGGGTCATATTCACCCGTGAAATACCAGACCGAGCCCGGAACCTCGGGTCCGCTGCTGGGAATTCCATCGACTCGCCAGCACACATAATCGTAGTGGTCAAAGTACACGAGAAGCTCATTGGGGTCTGTGCCCGGGACGATGCCCATGTCTTCAGCATCTCCCACACCGGCATTTTTGACGGCCTCATAGGCCTCCTCTTTGTTGCCGCCTACAGAGACATAGACACGCTGCGAGGGGTAACGCACGCCCGTCGCTTCTTCTATACCCACTTTCCAGGTAAGTGTTACACTCGGAAGAGGCAGATTTTTCTGCTTGTGTGCGGGGTATGGCTGGTAAGCCCATAGATTCATAAATGGCGCGAGCTTACAGCCGCAGATGACCTCTGTCTGGTCGTCTGTGTCTGGTCCGGACCAGAACACGGCAAAGTGGTCGCCTCCGCCGCCTTCGCGGTGGAGAAGTTCGATGTAATACCTCTCGCCGCCCTGCAGGGTAATCGGGGGAGACTGACCTGTATCGCCGTCGGCCAGGCGTCGAGGTGGGCCGGAGCCGCTCTCGGCAGAAATCTGGACTGCGTTGCCCGGCGTCTCATCGGTGCTCAGTAACAGTTCAATGTCGTCGTCATGCGTGATATAGAACGTATAGTCGCCCGTGGTTTCCGGATACAGCCAGCCGTGAATACGGTTGCCGTAATTGTTGTTATCGGTTCCATCGGGGTCTCTCCAGCAGTCCTTCGGATAATCCGGGAATTCGAAGATATTCAAGGACTCGATGGCGGTTGGCGGGAGCGAGAGGTAGTTTGCTCTAAAGCCGTCTATGTTACCGGCGGTCATATTTAACCAGTACTCGCGGTCGATGGTGCCCCTGTCTGTGATGGGGTCGGCCATAATCCAGAAGGACCATAGGGGGCCTTCCACTTCAACGGTGCCTACCTCAACAACCTTCCAGTAGTATTGTCTGCAGTAGGTGAGGGTATATGGTATCGGATACTCGTTGACGTCCGTGAACTCGCCCTTGTCCGCGCCGGCGCCCTTGTTTAGCACATCGGAGTAGCTGTCGCCGAAGTACAGTTTATGCGTGGTGTACTCGCTGCCGGTACCCGGGTCTTCTCCCGGATTCCACACGAGCGTAGTACCGGTAACCTCGGTTTCATCGTCGTCCGGTCTGGGATTCCAGGCCTGTGCGATATTCATAATGTGTTGAATCCCGGTCGGCTTGAGGGCACGGTTGAAAATCCACACATCGTCGATATCGGCGGTAACGAAGTTCTCAAACGTATCGTTATTGTTGTTCTTATTCCTGCCGCCGATGACTACCTTATCGCGACCGTCGGCATGGGGAGCAGCTATCAATCCGGCATCGGCAATTCCGGCGTTCCGAACTGAGTCGTCAACTTGACCATCGACATACAGGACTCTAACTCCAAGAGAGCTGCTGAATGTACCGGCAACGTGGTGCCAAACACCGTCCTGGAGGTTGGTGCTGCCTCGGGGGCCATTACCATCGCCGGAAGTTCCCCTGACGGTAAAGCAGGCTTCGGGATTGCCGCCGCGTCTGCGGAGCTGCCAGCCCCTGCCCTCTCCTCTCTTGGACACGAAGGAGCGCCATTTGCCGACGAAGTCGCTGCTTCTTATCCAGCAGGCGACGGTGAGTTCCTCTCTTATGTCCAGGTCGTTCAACTTGTCGGGATTTCCGCAGTTCACGTAGTCGCCGCTGCCGTCGAACTCCATGTAAGTTCCGCCCGCGTCGGTTTGGTACTGCGGGTCTCCGCCTATCGTGCCGTGATTTCCATAGCCTGAGAAATCACGCACGAAGGGAGCGAGACCGTCATCCTCGAGCTTCCAGTGTCCGACGCAATTTACGTCGGCAATGGGTAAATCGGTCGTGAACTCCCATACATTGCCGTCTTTTATTACAGTGGGAAAGGTTTCGGTCTCTTTTTGCAGTCTCGTATCGAGTCTCCAGTAAATCTTCGTCTTGCGCGGCAGCCCGGTAATACCGTAGCTCTGTGGCGCCGGCTGGCCGTACTGGCCGGAGACAACGGCATCGGGGGCCGTGTTCGGCGCTGACGCTACGGCAGTCTCGTTAGTGCCCCAGTGCACGCCGTAGCTCATGAAGTAACCCGTTGAACTCATGACGGAGGGTGACCACTCAACAGTTGCACTCGGGTCCGGATTGACCATCTCGGCGCCGTCTGACGGGCTGGCAACATTAGCCGCCGCCATAGGGGGAGGATCCATGGGCCAAAGTTCCAGGTTTGATGTTGTAAAGCTCCAGGTCAGGCCATTCCACCATGTGTCGCCACTGTCCTTAACATCAACGCGCCAGAAGTGCTGCGTATTTAGAGCCAGAGGCGTCCTGGCAAAGACAGGAACGTCAGCGTGGTCATACCCGACCCAGAATCCGGTCGCGTCGATAGCGGGGAACGTGGGTGAGGGCAGGAGATGGCCCGCATCGCCGCCGTCCACATCTGCTTTGTTGGTGCTAAAGTACGCTCTGTACGACACCGCATCCGGGGGAGGTGTGTAGTTGAGTATCACATATGTATCACCGGTTGCGCCGAGATGAGTTGGGTCAACTTCAACTGTGTCGCTATCTTCGGGTACCGGCTTGGTGGCCATCAGGGGGAGCGAAATCGCCACAACTTCAGCATCGCTCAGAGCCCTGTTATAGATCCGCACCTCGTCGATATAGCCTCTCATCCATCTTCGACCATCGGGGTTTTGGGGGACTCTAATCTGTGTACCTATGGTTACCGCATCGTCAGGAGCAGAAGCTATGTTACCGGTATCAGGTGCCTCGTTTTCAATCACACCATCGATAAAGAGCTTCCTTGTAATGCCGTTGTACGTTGCGGCGATATGGTGCCATTCGTCGTCCGCGATGTCTGAATAGCCGTCCATGTCATCCCCGCGACTTGTGCCCCTCAGGTCGATTCTCCCATGGTTCTGGCCGGACTGCTTTTGAATCGCCCAGCCCATATTGTCCTCGGCTCGTTTACTGACGAAATAGCACTCGCCTTCATTGAAATTGCCGTTGATGGTCTTTACCCAGCACATCGCTGAGAAGTTCTGGGCCATTGAGCTGACAGATAGTGTCAGGTCATTGCCGCAGTTTATATACTCACCGGACTGGTCGTCGAGCATAAGGACCTTGCCCATCTGTGCTGCGCCATCGACAACAAAATCGGGTGTGCCCACAACGGTGCCGTGATTGTCGTAACCGGATGAGTCTGTGGCATCGCCGTCGAGCTTGTAATAGGCAACCATATTAATATCAATTACCGTCCCTGATTCTGCCAGGGTCTTGAATGTCCATACGCTCGGGTTTAACCATTCGCATGGGTCCCCTGGGCCGGCGTCGTTGTACTCGTCAACTGTCCATTCGTACTGGGTTTTATACGAGAGGCCGCCGGCAATGATAGTTTCAGTGCCCAATGGCAGGTCGTCGGCAAACGGATTAGTCGGCCACGCATCGCCGAATTTGCGGAGCCATACATCATGCTTATTGGCCTTTTCTCCGGGCAGCCAGCTAAGTGTTACTGTCGTCGGTGCTGGAAAGGTCCCATCCTTCGGGGACACGCATGCGGCATAGGGGTCGCCGTAAACATTTTCCGGCCATTCCCCAAAGGATACGTTGTCGAACGTGCATGTCGTATATTGGTTGCCTTCATGCGACGTAACTGCAATGCCGACATAAATATCATCGCCCATAGCGTTGGTTACATCTCTGTCTGTATGCTTTGTCCAGCTGCCGGGGAGGCCGGTTGCCGACGTCCAGCCGTTTAAAATATCCCCTTCTCGGCGTACCGCGATCCAGAAAGGCAGGCCTGCGGGATAGCCTCCGTAGCCTGGCGGCGTGCCGTGCGAACTGTTGTTGTCGCCGTCGTCTTGGCTGCGCCACTGGAGTGAAGCCCCGTTGCCGCTGCCGGCGGTCATGCACATAAAGGTGTGATGCGAGTTGTCCGCCAGCGACTTGCGAATCATACAACCGGCTTTGCGCCATCCGTTTGTACTGGGTCCGCCGATACTGACAACGCGTGCGACAAACTCGCAGTTGCCGGATACTTTCTTATGGACGAAGGTGAATCTGTCGTTGCCGCCCCAGATATCGCCGCCGTTGGCTTTAATGGAAAAGGTGCCGCCGGTCCCGACGTCAGGGTCGAACGTTGCTTCGCCCGGCATTGTATTGCCGATATCCGTGCTGCGCCATCCGGGCGAGTTGGCACCTCCAACCGGGCCCGGTGCGGCCGGCGCCTCGCTGATTATGCTCAGCACCAGTACAAAAGGAATTAAATAAAACAATTTTCTACACATGGTAGTCCTCCTTCAGAATAAAAAAAACTACACAAAATTTGTTTTTCAACTCTGGCGTATGCCAAAGCACTGAATTGTTGGGATTGTTTTTTCCAGGCATCGAAAAACATTAAATACATTGCCGAAATTCGATTGGCGGCCGCCGAGTAACCGCAAATCGGAAATCGCAATTTTATTGTTCCTGCCTTAAACGCTCTCCAACAAAACGACCGATAATAATGTTATTCACCCTCACTGAAACCCGGGCTTTCCCAAAAATAAACTTAAGGAACCTGACTGTACCTCCTTCCTTCAATGGCCCAGTGGCTGTAAAAGATTTAGTAGAAATGTAAAAACGCTAACTCAAATGCACGTGCCTCCGGCAGTGTGCCGGATACTTGTTGCCCCGTGCCGTTCCGGAAAACCCCGGTGTTGATACAGAATAGTTGTTTCCCGGCCTCTTTACGGAAAGTTCTCATATCGGCTCTTTGCCTCACATCCGAAATCCTAAAGCCTACGTATGTAAATGAAAAAAACGCCCGTGAATAAAATACACGGCTTTCACCTTCCTCTTTTATAACAGATTTATACAGTCATCGTCAAGAAAAACTAAAAAATTTCAAAAAAATTGTAAAATTTGCACAAATTTTTCCTCGCAGGAACAGCAAACCGATATATCAAGGCAAAACTGATGATATTATCAGCCGTCTATATTTCCTTCTGATTCATTGCTTATTTTTCCTATTATACCTATTCTACCGCCTTCTATGGCTGAGTCTGTCGGATTTTGGCCGTTTTTCGTCATTGTGAGGAGCTTGCTCCATAATATCGTAATCTAACAGTATTTTTGTGAGATTATTCTTAGGGCCGCTCAGACCCCATCAGGGGAAAATTTCTCAGGGGGGGTAAACCAGCGGGTATATTCGGCCGATAACTTGAATAGGTATTGTTCCCGGCGAAGGAACAATCGCCCAAAGATAAGAATTGCAGCCAGGAGACAAATTGCCCTTATGGGCGGGAGGAGGTGTGTTATAGCATTCGACGCCACCATAAAAGAATACCTCGAAGAGATAGACGAAGCCTCTCTTTTGACCCTGGAACAGGAGCGTTTGTTGGGCAGGCTGGTCGTTGGAGAGAACGATCCGTGGGCGAGGGAACAGCTTGTTCGAAGCAATCTGAGGCTGGTCGTTAATATCGCCAAGAAGTACGGCGGGCGGGGGATGAGCCTTGGCGACTTGATTGAGGAGGGAAATCTGGGACTCATAAAAGCGGTTGACTACTTTGACCCTGAGCGCGGCACCCGGTTCAGCACTTATGCGGCGTGGTGGATAAAGCAGGGCATCAAGCGCTCGCTTCTGGAAAACGTTCAGCCGGTACATATTCCGACCTATATGGTTTCTTTGATAAATCAGTGGAGACATACGGCTTCGGAACTTGAAAGCAGCCTCGGCAAGAAGCCGGACGTTCAAGAGATGGCCGACATAATGCAGCTGCCCCTGCGGAAGGCAAAAATCATAAATCGGATTGTTGAGGTTCTCAGCTCAGCGGGTGAGAGGTGGGGCGATGACGGAATGGACGAGAACCAATCACTCGAGGCGACGGTTGAGGACCCGAATGCGGGCAGGCCTGAAGACCCGCTGGTCGAGTATGAAGAAAAAGAAAAGGCATTAGGTTTGCTGGACGAAATCGACCCGCGAGAGGCCAAGATACTGAGGCTGCATTACGGTCTTGACGGGAAAAAGCCGATGGCGCTGAAAGAGATAGGCAAAGAAATAGGTTTGACGCGAGAGAGGGTCCGGCAGATTCGCCGCGATGCGCTTACCAGGCTTTATGAATATATGAACGAAGAGTAGCGCGGAATAAGACTTGTATTTGGCGGGCAATATACCACAATAGATGTTGACAGGTGAACAGCCGGTTTGTTTGGGCTGAAGTAATGTTGACGGATACCAGGGAAGGAAGATAAATGATGAGCAATGGAATCGATATCAAGAGGTATATTCGCGACATACCCGACTGGCCGAAGAAGGGGATTTTGTTTCGTGATATCACGCCATTATTGGCCGACCCCGAAGCGTTTGCAGCAGCGGTGGATGCTCTATGCGCCGGTTTTACAGAGGCGGGCATCGAATATGTAGCCGCTGTGGAGGCGAGAGGGTTTATATTCGGCGCTGCGGCTGCAAAGCAGCTCGGGGCGGGCTTTGTGCCCATACGCAAGAAAGGCAAGCTGCCGTCTGAGACCGAAAGTGTCAGCTATGAGCTGGAATACGGCACGGACACCTTGGAGGTGCATAGCGACGCCGTGGAGAACGGCGCGAGGGTTTTGCTGGTTGACGATTTGCTGGCGACGGGGGGGACGATGGCGGCGGCGTGTGAGCTTATCGAGAAAATTGGGGGGCAAATTGCGGGGATAGTGTTTCTTATCGAGCTTTGCGAATTGGGCGGTCGCGAGAAACTCGGCGGACGGGAAATTAGCGTTCTGATGTCATACTGATGTGAGAACGAAGACACAAGACACAAGAATTCAAAAATCAAAGTGCAAAGTGCAAAACCAAAGTGCAAAGTGAAAAGTTGGTGGATTCCACATCTCAAGACAAATGGCCCGAGATGCAAGACAATTTTCCTGCAGCTTACCAGGGAAAGCAGGCTCTCGGTAACAGGGTCTGCACAAAATTACCCCTGCCAAAGAAACGCGGGGGCAGGCGGCGGCGGGCTATTTTTTCGTTCTTGTGAGTAAGGCCAAAGTACCCAACCCAAGCAATACAACGGTAGCGGGCTCAGGGATGGGGGTCTGTGTCAGGGTAAAAGTGTAGGGATAGCCGGCGGGGATTTCCACCTTAAACTCAAACGTGACCTCCTCACCGTGGAGCACTGCCTCTGGTTCTTGAAACTCGATTGTCCACGCGTCCGGATAAATAGCCGATTGGAAGTCCGTGCTTTGAGCGCTTCCGTAAACGAAGGTGGCGCTGCCTGCGAGGTCGAGTTCGAGTAAATAGCCCGTCCAGGTGAAACCGCTATTATTAGTGGTAGTAATGTTTGAAGGAATAATAATTGAGTTGGTTGAGGTATCCATCTCAGGGACGAGATGGCCGAATGTAGCCTGAGCTGCGCCTATGCCACTGAAAAATACAACCATCCCTGCCAAAGCTAAAAGAGTTATGTATTTGCTCATTTGCTTCTCCTCCTGAGATTTCGACAATAATAATCTGTTATCGTGCAAAACACAACTAATATCAGTTTGAGAATAAATTCAAAGGATGTAAAGGCTTTTTCTTTTTTTTTGCAAAAAAAAAGCGTTTGGAGGTTCTGTTTTTTAACTGTCGAAGTAACAGGATGTTAAAGTGGGTAAAATTTTACGAATTTTTATGGGGAAACCGGCCCAAAAACGTTATTAGGATTTCGATGCGGTTTTTGCGATAACGATACGGTCGTTGTTGTTGAGGTCTTTTTCGATTTTGATTTCTGCAAAGACGTTGGTTTGCTGGAGCATTTCTTTGACGGCGGCGCCCTGGGCGAAGCCGATTTCCAGCATCAGGGCGGCATCAGGCTTGAGGAAGAGGTCTATCTTTTGGCAAATCCGCCGGTAAATATCGAGGCCGTCGGCTCCTGCGAACAGGGCGAGCTTCGGCTCGTAATCCTTTACGTTTTTATCGAGCGAGTCGAACTCAGCAGCGCTTACGTAAGGCGGATTGCAGACAATCAAATCAAATTTTTCCACGTCCGAATGCGGGACGAGGGGGTCGAACAAATCGCCGTGCAGTAATTTGATACGGTGCTTTAGCCGGTGTTTTTCGATGTTTGCCGCTGCGATGTTCAGGGCGGCGTCGGAGATGTCCGTTGCGATTATTCGGGCGTCGGGGAAGTTTTTGGCGATTGCCACGGCGATGCAGGCGCTTCCGGTGCACAAGTCGCAGACGAATTGAGCGCCCGAGCGGGCCCCGTTGGAAATTTCCTCTTGTTGTGTCATTTTATGCGTTACCGAATTTCTAACGGGATGGGTCCGCAGAAATTCGACGGCCCTTTCGACGAGCAGCTCGGTCTCCGGGCGGGGTATCATACAATCGGGGCTGACGTTGAACTCGAGCGAATAGAATTCGGTTTTGCCGATGAGGTAGGGGATGGGTTCGTTTAGGCCTGCCCGCTTGACGAGGTCGTGCAGGCGGGCCAAGTGTTGTTTATCGACGGGCTTGTCGAATTTTGTGTATAATTCGATACGCTTCATTGCCAGGACGCCGCTGAGCAGAAGCTCGGCGCTTAACCGGGGCGAATCAATGCCTTTCTCGGTGAAGTAGTCGATAATCCAGTTTAAGAGCTTCTGTATTGTCCAGGTATCCATAACAAGGCGTATTATGAGAGTTGTCGGGCTTGGATGCCGTGTTACCTTATGGTTCGAAGAGGGGAGAGGATTTTGGTTTTCATGGTTTGGCTCCCTGAAAAAAGTGTCAGATGGCACTTAAATTTTTGAAAAACGCTATTATTCGGTCGAATTGATTAGGCTGTACAAAAAAACCGGCGATATGTCAATGATTTTGTGGTTCGATGGTGAAAGTGGGTGGGTTGACCGGCTACGCTACGATACTTTCTTGCGTGTGCGAGTGGGAATTACCGCTGAAGTTTTTCACGGCCAACATCGCACTTGCGTTTTCAAGATATGCCTGATAGACTATCGGAAATTTAGTTTAGGTAGAGTAAACCTGCGTACTATTCAAAGGAGAAGACAATGACAAGAAAAATGAAACAATCCGTTGGAAGGAAACCGGCCGTCATTATGGCCATATCGGCAATGTTGATTATCCTGCTGGGCAGCACGGTTTTGGCGGCTGAGGTGGAGGCGGAGTTCAAAAGCCAGACATACAAGACCGTCGGCGAAAAAAAGCTGCAGATTCATATCCATTATCCGCCCGGCTGGAAGGCCGGTGACAGACGCCCTGCGATTATTTTCTTTTTCGGGGGAGGCTGGAACAGCGGGACGCCGGATCAATTTTTGGTTCAGGCGGAATACTTCGCCAGTCGTGGGTTGGTAGCCGCCCGGGCGGATTATCGTGTCAAGAGCAGGGATAAGGTAACGCCCGACAAGTGCGTTGAGGATGCCCGCAGCGCCGTACGCTGGATGCGCAAGAACTCCAAACGGCTGGGCATCGACCCGAAGAAATTGATTACTTCGGGCGGCTCGGCAGGGGGGCACCTGGCGGCGTGTATGATGATTGCGAAGAGTGTCGATGCGGACGGCGACGATTTGTCGATTTCGACGATTCCACAGGCAATGGTGCTGTTCAATCCGGTCCTGAACTTTGGGCACGAAGGAATGATTGGGCGGCTTGGCGACAACAAGCAGCTCGCCGGCAGGATTTCTCCGACGCAGCATATAAGCAAAAAAGCGCCTCCTGCATTGATTATGTTCGGCACGGAGGACCGTCTGAAGATCCACGGCGATGAATACTGGAAAAAGGCCGAGGGCTTAGGCGTTCGCGCGGAGAAATACATCGCCGAGGGGCAGGGACACGGTTTCTTTAACCGCTCGCCGTGGCGCGAACGAACTCTAATCGCCGCGGACAAGTTCCTTGCATCACTTGGATTTCTCAAGGGCGAACCGACCGTCAAAGAACAGCCGGCGGCCGAACAACCCTCATCGCAGCAGAGACGCAGGCAAGGACGAAGTCGAGGCGATGTGATGAAGCGATGGCTTGCGATGGACAAAAACGGAGATAAAAAGCTCAGCCGGGATGAAGCTCAAGGTCAAATGAAGAGCAACTTCGAGAGGATTGACTCCAACGGCGACGGCTTTATCGACCGTGAAGATATGGGCCGGCTCGCCGAACGCCTGCGGAGCGGCGGGCGCCGGCGCAGTGAGCATCCCGATACGAGCCAGTGGGAGAATCTTTTCAAAGCGGACCTGGCGAATGCGGCCAAGCCTAAGGGGGTGTGGACGGTCGAGGATGGGGTGCTGACGGCGAGCAAGGACCAGGCTATCTGGATCACGAGGGATTATGAAAATTTCATCCTGGACCTGGAATTCAAGACCGCCCCCGGTACGAACAGCGGTGTTGTTGTCTATTGCACCAATACGAAGGGCAGCGAGTGGATTCCAAATTCGGTCGAGATACAAATCGCCGACGACTTCGCGGAGAAATGGGCGAAGGCGCCGAAGAGCTGGCACTGCGGGGCGATATTCGGCCATCTGGCTCCGACGAAGAGTATGGTCAAGAAGCCGGGCGAGTGGAACCGCTTTACGATAACGTGCAGGGGCAAGAATATCGACGTGATGCTCAACGGAGAAAAAGTTACTTCGATGGATATGGGCCTGTGGACTTCGGCCAAGACGAATCCCGACGGGACCGAGATACCTTCGTGGCTGAACAAGCCGCTCAGCAAACAGCCGACGAAGGGTAAGATCGGCCTGCAGGGCAAACACGCCGGCGCACCAATCTGGTTCCGCAATATCAAGATAAAGGAACTGGAATAGTAATACGGGGTCAGGCAGGAAAAACGGTTCACGAGGACATTTGCCTTGCGGCTATGCAGGTAGCTTAGGCCTTTTGATTGCAGGAGATATTGCAGGTTTATATTCTGCTTCTTCTCTTTAGCGCAATCTGTGTTTTCGCATTAGCGAAACCTTCGGTTTCTCAACAAAGCCAGACCGCCGAGGCCGAGAAGTAAGAGCGTGGCCGGTTCGGGGACAAGGACGATTTTTGCATCGTGGCCGATACGAAATTGATTATTGATTGGGTCGCCGCTAAGGAGAGTGCCCGTCAGTTGTCTATATGGCTCATTGTAACAATCGCCGCCAAGTATGCTGTAAAGTTCGGTATAGCCGACAGGCGTCCCTTCAACGGCAAAATCCGAGCCGTGTATCGTTAAAACTGCATCCCAATCCAACCGCAGCTCTCTTCCTATCGACCCGCCGGAAACGGTAACCTGACTGCTTTCATAGGCGTGGAGCCCGGTTATCGACCCGCCGGAAACGGAAACCTGACTGCTGGCATAGGCCCTGAGGTAGTTGTTTATCGACCCGCCGGAAACGGTAACCTGA
>JAUWPZ010000101.1 GCA_030611315.1 Sedimentisphaerales bacterium | reverse complement strand
ACGTAACGAGCTGTGCGGCGATTGAAAACCCACGTTCGTGTCGGTTTGCAGGTTCCTTTTACAAGCTCGGCTGTTAAAAATACCTCTCTATATTTTTCAGAGACTTCTTCAGGCTGAGCCATTGAACCTACTATATTGATATTTGGCAGAGCATCTCCCAAACAAATCGCATCGCGTGCATCCTTTATTGTGGCGGAGCGAAGTCGGCCGGTCTGCGAGTCTATCCATCCATACTGGCCGGGACTGGACATCAAGACGAGGTCACCATAACCAAAACGGGCGGTGCACTGTAAATCACGCCCGTACAGGATATATTGCTTTTTGGCTTTGGTGATACAATCCATAACCAACTGCTCCGACAAACGCGCGATTTTACTATTTTTATCCACCCTGGCACCGGCCTCAGCAACAAGTTTCAATATTTCATCGTGGTGAATCATAATGCCTGTCTTTTTAAGAACGGAAAGGCTGGCATTATGTATGGTCTGTATTTCGGCGTCAGATAAAATCTTTATGTGAATACTTGCCATTTATAACTGCCTATTTTCCAAATGAGATATAAGTAAAAAAGTCACGTAAGGCTACAAAGTCCATCCATCACGATACTGATAGTGGAGATACTTATTGGCTTCAGAGACATTAGTAACTTTAAGATTAATACTATCCCAGATTAATTTCTTACCGCCCATTCGTACTGAGACAGTGCCAAGCAAAACCGCCTCTGTAAGAGGTCCGGCGAAGTCAAAATTGGAGCGAGTGGGGCTGCCTGTTTTGCAGGCTTGAATCCACTCTTTGTGGTGGCCAATTGAGCGAGGCAGCGTCTTTGGCGGGCGTTTGTATGCCTTCATTTTTGCTTCCGGTATTAACCGAGGGCTGTTACCGCCCCAGCCTTCAACGTACATTTTGCCTTTATCGCCAACAAAAATGAGGCCATCCTCGCGTGACAATTGGCGCTGGTCTTCCAGCTCATCCGGACGCGGAGGTAACATCCCGCCATCGTACCAATGCAGCTTGACCGGCGGCATATCACTGCGGGCAGGGAATTCGTAATGTACTATCGAGGCCAGCGGGAGAGTTTCCTTATTGACCAATGTCGAGCTGGAATGCACGCTGGTCGGGGCCGTGAGCTTTAAGGCGGAGAAAACCGGAGCTAAATTGTGTATGCCCATGTCCCCTAATCCGCCCGAACCGACATCCCACCAGCCCCGCCATTTGAATGGTACATAAGCCGGATGATATGGTCTGTATGGTGCGGGGCCCAGCCAGAGGTCCCAGTCCAAGGTTGAAGGGACAGGTGGTGTATCTTCGGGACGGTCAACTCCCTGGGCCCAGAACAGCTTTCCGTTGTGCGTCGGCCGATCGGACCAGGCGTGGACCTCGCGGACCGGACCGATGGCCCCATCCCATAGCCATTCATTGATAAGCCGGTTTCCCTCAAATTCCATACCCTGGTTTCCCATTTGAGTAACCACTTTCGCTTCACGGGCGGCTTTGGCTATAGCACGGGCCTCATAGACTGTTCGAGTCAGCGGTTTTTCACAGTAGGCGTGCTTTCCCATCTTGATGGCCATCATTGTGGCGACGGCGTGTGTGTGGTCAGGTGTAGCAACTACAACGGCGTCAATGTTTTTTTCCTTCTCCAACATTATGCGGAAATCGCGGTATTTTTTTGCCTTTGGGTAACGTTTGAAAGTACCCGCGGCATGTCTTGAATCCACATCACAAAGGGCAACAATATTCTCACTGCTGACGTTATCGAGGTCCCAACTTCCCTGCCCCCCTACTCCGATGCCGGCAATATTGAGTTTTTCACTCGGCGGTATTTTGCCCGGTCCTCCTAAAACATGGCGGGGGACAATAGTAAGTGACGCTACGGCCGCAGCCGAGTTACTAATGAACAATCGGCGAGAAATTTTGTTTTCCTGTCCTCGGATATTGCTTTTCAGATTCTTCATACAAGTACCCCTCGATACAACGTATGTAAGCCTTTATCAACCAACCTCAATTCGGGCCCATTGCAGGGCTTTTGAACCACCATGATACCCGAATTAGTCACCCATGTACACTTAGAATCTGATTTGGATAATAAACGAAAAATATCCTAAGAGTGACTTGATGGTTTAGCCGCATTTTTGTATGCTTACATTGTTTTGAGGCGATGAGCCTGACGTGCATCTTTATTTTGGAGATTTGGGTTATAAGGAGAATGCAAGTGAACCAATTACATAAAACTCAAAAAGTCAAGGGTAAGCTTAGTAAATCCGGTTTCCATATACATCTTTCGACAGTGCTGGCTTTGGCATCGTGTCTATTCTTGGGCAGTTGCGGAGCAAATGTACAGGCAGGTCCCATGGTGGGATCGCAAAGACCATTTGTCGAATCAGCGGTTTTTAATCCAGCAATACCAACACCGGAATCAATAACAGGTCACCCTGTAGCTGAAAAGGCGGTCCGTTATCCTGCACTTATCCGCTACCTGCAGGCCCTGGCCAAGGCCTCTGAACGGGTAACTCTTACCGCTTATGGCCAGACGCACGAAAGCCGAACGCTCTACTACCTAACCATCACGAGCCCTTCCAACCATAAACGGCTCGAACAGATTAAGAGTAACAATGCAAAACTTTCCGACCCGCGCAAGCTTAGAAACCCTGCGCAAGCAAATCAGCTCATCGATACGCTGCCCGCCGTCGCCTGGATGAATTACAGCATCCACGGTGACGAGCTTTCGAGTACGGACGCGGCAATATATGTTGTATATCATCTGGCCGCGGCGAAGGATAAAGCCACGAGTAAACTTTTAGACCAAGTCGTAGTTCATATTAATCCTTTGGTAAATCCTGACGGCAGGGAACGGTATCTAAGCCATCTCGAACAGATGACCGGCGTGGTTTCGAGTCCGGACTTGCAATCGATGCAGCACCAGGCCCTTTGGTCGAGGGGGAGAGGGAACCATTATCTGTTCGACCTCAACCGCGACTGGCTTGTGCATATTCACCCGGAAGTCCGTGCCCTGGCCGAAGTAATTCTCTCCTGGAACCCGCACCTGCTCGTGGATTCACACGAACAGGGCGCTTACGATACGTATCTCTTTGACCCGCCCCAAGAGCCGCTCAATATCCACCTCTCGCCGAAGCTGCTCGAATGGCGCCGGCGTTTCGGCGCCGACCACGCCGAGGCATTTAACCGCTACGGCTGGAGCTACTACACAAAGGACTGGTATTCCGAGTGGAGCCCCATCTATACCAACGCCTGGGCAAACGTACAGGGCGCCGTCGGCCTGCTCTACGAACAGGCCCGCGTTAACGCCGCCTCAATAAAACATCCCACCGGCGAGCAAATCAGCTTTCGCCAAACCGTCCACCATCATATCGTCAGCTCCCTGACCAACCTCCGGACCCTCGGTGACAACCGCCGCCAAATCATCAACGACTTCGTCGAGGACCGTCTATGGGCAATCGACGCCGATGAGCCTCACGGCGGGATATTTCTGCTGCCGCCCGGCAAAGATACTTCGAGGTGCAAACGTCTTGTCGAGCTGCTCGAGCGCCAGGGAATCGAATTCAAATTCGCACAGGGGCCCTTTGAGGCTCTAAAGGTAACCGATATATGGGCATCCAAGTTCCCCGGCCGCAAATTTCCAAAAGGCACGCTCATAGCACGCTCGAAACAGCCGCGCCGTCGGATGCTCCATACCCTGTGCGAGTTCGACGTACATCTGGCCGACAGCTTCCTGCTCAAGGAACGCAAGGAGCTCGAAAACCACCGCGACACCCTGCTTTATGATGTTACCTCGTGGTCCCTGCCGATGGCGTTCGCCCTCGAATCGTACTGGGCCGAGAGCATATCAGACGTCGAATTCTCATCGGCTCCCGCCGAACCGGTTTCATCGAAACTAAACAGCAAAAGTAGCTACGGCTACCTGCTCGATTTTGAAAATTCAAGCGTTTATTCTGCCCTGGTTCGCCTTTTCGACAATGGCTGTCACCCTCGGGTCGCAATTAAAGAATTCCAGTTCAAATCTCGCAAGTACCTGCCCGGAACGGTCCTGCTTCGCGGCCACGAGAATCCCGACAACCTCCTGGAAATACTGCAAACAATCACTTCGGATTTTGATATTGAAATCAAGGCGGCCGACACCGCCCTGTCCGAAGACGGCCCCGACCTCGGCGGTGGAAAGTTCGAACTTCTCACCGCGCCAAAAGTCGCAATCGCATCGCAATGGCCAATCCGCTCGACATCCTTCGGCTCTCTCTGGTACTTGCTCGACTATCGGCTCGGCCTGCAATGCTCGCCTCTCAACATCCAGAGCATCAGCCGCATCGACCTGCGAAAATACAATTGCCTCATCCTCCCGGACTGCCGCGACCTCGGCCGGGTGCTCGATGCAGAAGCAGTGAAAAAAATAAAGCGATGGGTCGAAAACGGCGGGACACTGATTGCCGTAGGCGGCTCAGCGGTCTTCGCCAGCGGCAAGGACCGGGGCCTTTCGTCCGTGCGGCTAAAACGTGATGTCCTCGATAAACTTGACGAATACGCCGAGGCGGTCGAGCGGGAAACAAACGCCCGGAACATTAAAATTGACCCGAATCTGCTTTGGACAACCAAAACGCCCCGGGACAAACCGGCCGAAACCCAGAAAGACCAGACCAAAAAGCCCGAATCTTCTAAAGACAAGCCCGATACCGAAAAGCTCAAACGCACCGACGAATGGCAGCGTATTTTCAGCCCGAGGGGTACATTCCTGGCCGGCATTGTCAATACCGAACACTGGCTCGGATTCGGCCTGCGCCGGAGCACGCCCGTGATGTTTTCGGGCAGCAGTGCATTTATGTCGAAGCATCCGACCGCGACCGTAGTCCGCCTCGCGGACAAAGATAAGCTGCGTTTGAGCGGCCTGCTCTGGCCAGAAGCTAAGCAGCGCCTCGCCGATACCGCTTTCGCAACCGTCGAATCCATGGGGCAAGGCCAGCTCATTCTCTTTGCGAACGACCCGGCCTATCGAATGTGGCTGGCCGCCGAACAGCGATTGATTCTCAACGCGATTCTACTGGGCCCGGGCATGGGTACGTCTCAGCCTGTCCCCTGGTGAGGATGCTCGAGCTTATTGTCGATGGGTTTTTGTTTGCGTTGGCGCTACGTAATGACCAGGAGAAGGCCGGTCATTACTGATAAAGGTGTATGTTTTCTGGTCTTCTTTACAACAGGAGGTGAACCGATGGCCACAGTACTGAAACTGGATAAGATAAAGAATCTGGTCGATATCCCTCAACTGATCCAAGATATTGAAGCAGGTTTTGTTCTCTATTCTGAAGGGCGGGTAAAAGTGCCTCCTGTGGGCTTTTTGCATTTTGACGATCCACCTGGTGATGTTCACATCAAGTATGGTTTTGTTAGCGGTGATGATTGTTATGTCGTGAAAATGGCCTCTGGTTTTTATAATAATCCCGATTTGGGTTTACCACCCAGTAATGGCATAGTTCTGCTCTTTAGTCAAAAAACCGGAGAATTACAACTTATTATGTTGGATGAGTGTTGGCTCACTGACATCCGCACTGCCGCAGCAGGAGCTGTGGCAGCGAGGCATTTGGCCCCCAAAACCATCAATTATATTGGCATTGTGGGTACCGGCGTGCAGGCCAGGCTGCAATTGGAAATGTTGCAGCATGTGGTGGATTGCAATAGATGCATCATTTGGGGCAGAAACCCTGAAAAGGTGCAAGCTCTTATCGATGAGCTTCAATCAAGAGAAACTTTCTCTGGGTGGCAATTACAATTTCAAGGAACCGGGGATATGGAATTACTGACTTCTCAATGCGAGCTCATTGTCACTACTACTTCGGCGAAAGCCCCTTTGATTAAGGCTGATCAGGTTAAAAGGGGTACGCACATCACGGCCATGGGCGCCGACGATAATGGTAAACAAGAGCTTGAAGCGGCGATTTTGGCCAAGGCTGATATACTGGTGGCTGATAGTGTTTCACAATGCGTCGATCATGGAGAGTGCTTTCATGCTGTTAATAATAACCTGATAGAGGAAAATGCAATCCTTGAATTAGGTCATGTGATCAAAAACCCGAATATGGGTAGAACAAATGACGACCAGATCTCCATTGTGGACTTGACAGGCGTGGCTATACAAGATATACAAGCTGCCAAAATGGTAAATCGTTTCTTCCGGGAAAGGAAACAGTGATGATTACAGGTAAACATCAGCAACAGGATGTCCGTCAATGGGTATTGGACGCCGAAGAAAGATGCCGGGAGTATCTTTGGGAAACTCCGATGGAATACTCACTGCACCTGAGCAACCTGACGTCTGCGGAAGTTTATTTGAAGTTGGATCTGATGCAAAAAACGGGTTCATTCAAATTTCGTGGGGCAGTCAGCAAAATTATGTCTTTAACTGAAGAAGAATTGAACAAGGGCGTGGTGTCGGCATCCACCGGCAATTTTGCTTTGGCTGTGGGCGAAGCTGCGAGATTACGCGGTCATAAAGCCATTATTTATGTGGCCAAAAACATCGAAGCTTCACGTCTGGAATTGATGAAGGCACATGGTTTTGATGTGGTGATTTACGGAGAGGAGGCTTGGGATGCTGAAAAGCGTGCCCGAGACGTAGCCGAACAGGAAGGTAAAATTTATGTTTCACCCTACAACGATCCTGTTGTGGTTGGAGGCCAGGGCACCTGCGGTTTGGAAATCTCCAAACAGTTGCCCGATGTGCAAGCCGCTTTTTTCGCTGTTGGTGGCGGCGGTCTGTGTTCTGGCTCAGGTGGCTGGCTAAAATCTTTCAATCCGGATATTGAAATCATAGGCGTCTCACCTGAAAAATCTCCGGTCATGTACGAATCGGTCAAAGCCAACAAAATAATAGAGATGGAAACCTTTCCCACCCTGGCCGACACCTGTGCCGGTGGCGTGGATCCAGACACCATAACACTTAAGTTGTGTCAAAAATATGTGGATGAGATTATTCTTCTAACTGAACAGGAGATCGAAGATTCCATACGGCTCTTATTTGAACATCACCGCCTGGTGGTCGAAGGTTCGGGAGCCCTGAGTGTAGGTGGTCTACTCAAGCTGAAGGACTCGTTCAAGGGGAAAAAGGTGGTGCTGGCTATTTGCGGCCGGAATATTGGACTGGATTTATTCAAGCAGATCATTGCTTGAACCAGTCCAGGCAGTTTCCTGTAATGCGCCCACAGTTACCCACACTGCGAGTGAAATATCATACGCCTCTAACGTAAGAGAAGGTAAGAGATATGCACTTGCTTACTGGCATGCGCATAACATAGAAAAACTTGAGCTTTTAAGATGGATTTGATATTTTAGTGGGAATAAGACTCAGTGGCGTAGCTGGATAGGTATAAATGGGAAATACCAGACACAATGTTCAACTTTTATAGTTAACCACAGGAATAAAAAATATGAAACAGAAAATAGTTATTATGTCGTGGTTAGTTTTCAGCACCATTTATTTATCTTCTATTTTAGCCGATACGAATCAGTCCCAAGCTGACCCTAACCAGGACAAATCTCAAAAAGCCCACCATGTCACTTTCGAAGATAATGATAAATTCAAAACCGTAGGCTCTCCCCATGTATCAAAAGATGGTAAATGGATAGCTTATACTTTGTCCGGCCGGATATGGATTATACCCATCGAAGGAGGCGAACCTCACGCCGTGACTACAAAAGGATCAACCGCCCGGAATCCCGTCTGGACACCGGATGGCAAGGCACTGTCTTTTTTGTCGGATCGCGCTACCGAACATACCCAGGTCTGGGCACTAAAATTCGGCCGTTTTGGAGAGGCAGAACAGATAACCAAACTTAAACGTTCGGCTAATTCCATCAAATGGTCGCCTCAAGGCGACAAACTACTATTCGTATTCAAAGACAAAAAAATGGAAAAATCCGATCCGAACACACCACAACATCCTGCCGACAATACCGAAAAACCCTGGGTGATAGACCGTCTGGACTTTAAGGCTGATCGAGCCGATGGTTATATCACTGATCGACGTCGTAACCATATCTATATCTATGATATCGCTAAAGAAAAAGTAATCCAAATAACCTCAGGTGATTACGACGACTCCGAACCTTCATGGTCGCCAGATGGAAAGACCATTGCCTTTGCCAGTAACCGCAGCAAACATCCTGATCGTAACTATAACACGGATATCTGGCTGGTATCTGCTGACAATACAGATAAAGGCCAAAAGCTTACCCAACTGACCACCCATCGGGGTCCCGATAGCTCGCCTGTCTGGAGCCCAGACGGCAAATGGATCGCCTATACTACCGCCAGCGATGGAGAATATGGCGTTGCTCATTTAGCTATTGTTCCTGATGCAGGCGGACCGGCAAAGATTCTGACAAAAAAACTGGATCGCAGCGTTTCTGAAATTGAGTTTTCAGATGATGGCGAATCTATCTACTTTATTTATCCCGATTCCGGGTCTCAACATCTCGGCTTGATCGCATCCCAAGGTGGCTCAGTCAAGCAGCTTATCACCGGTCCTCGAGTCGTCTGGAGTTACTCGTTGGGTAAAGACAACATCTTGGCCGCTAATATTACATCAGCAAACGGCACTGGAGAACTATACAGCTTTAACGATAAGCAACTACGACAGCTCACACATGTAAATGATGATTTACTAGCTCAACTTAAGCTGGGCGAACTGGAAAAGGTTCATTTTGCCAGTCAGGACGGCACTGAAATAGAATCTTTCGTGCTTAAACCTCCTGATTTTGAACAAAACCATAAATACCCCACTCTTTTGAGTATTCATGGTGGTCCGGTCGGTCAATATACCTATGGATATTCGTTTGCCCCGCAGTTTTATGCCGCACATGGCTACCTGGTGGTTTTGCCTAATCCGCGAGGCTCAAGCGGACGGGGTGAAGAATTCTGTAATGCCATTTACCAGGGTTGGGGCATCAAGGATTACGAAGATGTAATTGCCGTGGTGGACCATGTTATTGAATTGGGTTATGCCGACCCAGATCGACTGGGGGTGATGGGCTATTCGTACGGCGGATTTATGACCAATGTTGTTATCGCCCGGACTAATCGTTTTAAAGCAGCTGTCTCTGGAGCCGGTCACTCGTTGTTCATTGCCAATTTCGGTCATGATATATATCAAAAATGGTATGTGTGGGAACTGGACCTACCCTGGAAAAACCGCCAGTTGTGGGAAAAACTCTCACCTTTGAACCAGATTCATAAAGTAACAACCCCCACCGTTTTTATATGCGGGCAAAAGGACTGGAATGTTCCCGTACTGAATTCTGAAATGATGTATCAATCGCTTAAGCGCCTGGGCATCGAGACCCAACTTGTAGTGTATCCAAATTCCCATCACGGCGGCTGGAAAAAACAATTTAGCCGAGATTATTCCCAAAGAGCCCTGGCCTGGCTGGATAAATATGTGAAAAAAGAATCAGCAATCACCAAAATGGTTAATAGTAAAGCCGACAATAAATAAAACCTTATGGACCTGCTCCACTTCTTTCAAGTACTCGGGCCTCCGTTTCTTCCATATATCAGCATAGATATACTCTTGCGTGTCGTAGCGGTCGTCTGTGCTTGGCCATGTATGACTTAGATTCTATCCAACCTACCAAACATCCGTATTCTATGGTTTCTTATTTGAGTCAACATAAGAAACTGGCCATCTAATATATTTCCAGGGCCTAAGCACGTTAATCTTTAGTGATTCCAACAACTTCTTTTTCTCATCTTTCGCCGAGATGTAGTTCGTTTTTGACCTAAACTATTGGCGCAGCTGTCGGCAAGAATTTCCCAAGAATCGTTTTCGGAGCAGAATCATGTCATTTCCATGTCCAGATGGCCATATTATTAACCATCCCATCATGCAATAAACCACATCCACATTTTTTCCTATTGGAATCTGACACTCTCTATCATCGATACCAAGAATCAACTTGTCGTCTAATGGCTCAACTGTCAAGTTACAAAAACGCACGAAACACACAATATCTATAAACTCGCTCCGTGCGGCCAATACAAATACGATTATCAGAAACAATCCCAATAAGATAGCTGGCGCATTCTTAGCGATGGTTAGACTGTATACGAAATATGCAGTTAGGAAGGCATGCAATATCACAAGGCACCCCTCAAAGATTAAATGCGCATTGCAGTAAAACCTACTAAACTTGATTTCATTCATTGCCTTATCTCCGTATTATGGCTCAATTGCCTAGTCTTTTGCCATTTGAATGAGGCCAGAACCCATAGCCGCATCCACCCCAACTGTCGGACCACAATACTTCGGCCTCCCCTTCGTACCAGCGAAATTCCGGCGTGGCAAGTGATACACCGGTCGTTACAAAGTGGATGCTTATATCCTTCTCCTCGTATGAGAACGCATACGAATACCCGCCGCTGCTCGGCTCAATCTCCATCAGTATCACCAGAAAATCTCCTTATACGATTCTTCCCGCTGTTCACGTAGGATTAATTATACAGTGGCCGCAGGCAGACACAAGCCAAATCTAAAAAGCTCAGATTTTACCGGTTTGTCCGGATTCTTCGTCGGCGCGTCAGAACAAAAAATATACACGCCATAACGAATACGGCCAAGGCAAGGCTCCACCCCGGCGCAAGGCCGAACGCGCTGGGTAGATATGCAAAGCACAGGGCAAGCCCGGCAACCAAAAGACTATAGGGCAGTTGCGTGCGGACGTGCTGTATCAGATTGCAGGAGCTGGCCGTGGAGCTGATAATTGTCGTATCGGATATGGGCGAACAATGGTCGCCGAAGATTGCGCCGTCAAGAACCGCCCCGAGGCTTATCATCGTCGTAAGGCCGTAAGTGTCCCCGTCGAGCGCAAAGGCAATCGGAATGGCCGTCGGAATCAGGATGGCCATCGTCCCCCAGCTCGTGCCCGTCGCGAACGAGGTCAAAGATGCAACAAGAAACAAAATCGCCGGAAACCAGTGAGGCGAGATTCGCCCTGCTAAAATTTCCGTCAGAAATCCTCCTGTCTCTAAGGCTGTACAGCAGTCTTTGAGCGACCAGGCAAGAATCAATATACAACTGGGTATCGCAGCCCTCTTAACACCGCGCCACAAACATCCGAGTACCACACCGCCCCGAAGCAGCCGAGTCGCTAATCCGCAAATCAATGAAAGCCCCAATCCGAACAACGCCGCCATAAGAAGGATCAAGGTACTGTTGCTATCCTCGTTGCCCCCGATAACCTCCTTCCAATGGACCCAGCTAAAAAGCGAACCGCCCTCTCTGAGCTTTGCCGGCCCCTCACCATCCACCCAAAGCCCCGTTATATGAAACAGTATAAGCCCGCCCAATGGTATGATAGCGTTGATAGCCCTGCCCGATTGCACTCCTGAAAGCTCTATGTCAAAACCGGCGGTCCTGCTTTTCTCCTCGGCCTCCTCCAGCATCTGGGCTTTCTTCATCGCGCCGAAATCCAGACCCGTCAGAACATTAATGAACACAAACACAAGCATCAGCACACAATAAAAACGAAACTGCAGCGCGTCGAAGAACATCGAATATCCGCCCTTGCCGATACCTAAGTCCGCCCCGACACTCGTAAACAACCCCACCTCGTAAGCAATCCACGTGCTGATAACCGCTAATCCCGTCACGGGCGCACTGGTCGCATCAACAATAAAGGCCAGCTTCTCCCGGCTGACCCGAAACTTATCCGTGATCGGCTGCATCATCGAGCCGACGATTATCGCGTTGCAGTAGTCGTCGATAAAGCACAGTATCCCCATCAAAGCCGTCGCAAACTGCGCCGATTTGCTCCCTTTCACCCACTTCAAAAGCCAAACGATAATCCCCCGAAATCCCCCCGAGGCCATGATTACTTCTATCATCACGAAGATAGGCGGAATGAATCCGAGTATCAGCAGGTGTGATTTGTTTGCGAGGGCGCCCCAAACAATAACGACCGCTGTTGCCAGGCCGTCGAACCATGCCGCCGCGCTTAGCGGCCCCTGCGGAACCACAGTCAGCATACAACCCGCCACAACGGCGAGTCCCAGACTCAGCAGGACATTGCGCGTCAGAAAGGCGAGAAATATCGCCGACAGTGGAGGGACAATGCTGTACCATTTGCCCCCCTGCCCATCTTCACCGGCCGGCGCAAGCAAGGCCACCAGAGCGCACATAGCGCCAAAGATAACACCGGCCCCGGCAATTTTTATGAAAGTTCTCGACTTCAACAATATTTAGCCCAACAATTTATTGGCGGGTTTTGCCCCTCGTTTTGAAAAATCACAATTTATCCCCAAGGGAATCGGCCAATCCCTTCACTTCGACATCCTCTCAGCCCCCGCGACTTACTCGCGAAAGCGAGTAGCGGGGACATTTCTTGTTCGATATTCCCTCATCCACTCACCCACGAACAATGAACTATGAACGAGTTAACTAATTCGCTAATTTACTAATTCGCTAATTCACTAATTCGCTAATCCAGCCTGATTCCCTTCTGCTCGAGCCACTCCTTCAAATCCCCCATTTCGTGGTTGAAAATCTCGTTGTCGTAGTCTTCTTCGAGCTTATGGATATTGCCGGCCAATTCCGGCTGCTCCTGCACAACCTCGCTCAGCCTCTTTTCAAACTCCTCGCTGACAACCGTCAGGTCGTCAAGATCCACGTCCATCTTCAACATACCCACCAGCCTCCTCGTTACGGCCTCTATACATTTGGGATTGCTGCCCTGTACATACGCTGGCACCGTCGCGACGAGACTGACCATACTCAAATCACGTTCGGTACAACTGGCCGTCAGGTACGTAACGATGCTGGCGGGACCTTCGTAGCTCGTGAAATTCACGCCGTAATGCCGGAAAGTCTCCTTCAACTCGGCATGAGAGACGGTGCAGAATAATCTCGGCTCGCGCGTGTGAGGTACGAGGCCGGCGACGCTGCCGATGAAATAAATCACTTTAACTCCAAATTCCGCACACAACGAAAAAATACACTGAGCAAAGTTTTCCCACTGCTGATTAGGCTCTTTGCCCAAAAACATAATAAGGTCCTTTTCCTCGCTGTAGAAAAACGTATCCGCAGGGACATCAAAGGCCCTGATAAGGCCCTCTTTTATCTCGACGTGCGGCCTGAACATCGATGTTACTTCCATCAAACCGGGAAAACTATAGAGGTAAAAACCTTCCGGCTCAATCTCGGCGAATTTCTGCGCGCCGAGCCTTTCTATCAGGCACTTTACCGTTCCCGTCGAGACCTCACCGCTGTCCATCCAGCCCGAGAAGCCCAGCAATAGCCGAGGGTTATGAAGTTTTGGTCTCTTGTAGATACTCAGCTTGTCGGCTGCCATATTTTTACCTCCCTGCTATCATTTTCCCCCATTTACGTCATTTATGACGCCTGCGTCAAAAGTTTGCTCAGGCGGCTTTGCTGAGCTCCGGAGTATTGTCCAATTGTTGAAGATGCAATCTAATTTGCCTCTTCAGACTTATACGAATAGTTCCCAGCCTCTTTGGCCATCTCAAAAATACAAAA
>JAUWPZ010000167.1 GCA_030611315.1 Sedimentisphaerales bacterium | reverse complement strand
TGGACTTATTCGTATGTCGATAGTCGCTTTAAGGCTTGGATTCGGAGCTTTCGCGGGAATGACAGAGAGGTGATAGCTATTATTGACGGAAAATTGGAGTTGAAGGCCTGAAAAATCTACCTACAATCGTGACGGGCACCCTACTTCACGATGTCTGGTGGATTTTGGTTGCTTTTTATGGGCGGATTGTGTAGAATTGGTGGTTGAAACCGTCATTATTAGTATAATACGATTGTTTGACGGCGTTAAATAGGACTGAAAGGGTTCAATATAGAGGCCGTGCCGGGGGAAGAAATCGAGGGAATTTGTTGTGGCAGGAAAATTTTGTCAATCTGAAGCTGATGCGGCCGGGGGGGCGATTGAAGAACGCAGCGGCGGCGGCAGCGATGTAAAAGGCTCGGTATTCGATATTAAGAAGTATGCGATTCACGATGGGCCGGGCATCAGGACGACGGTTTTTCTCAAAGGCTGTCCGCTGCGGTGCCAGTGGTGCCATAATCCTGAGAGCTGGGCATCTGAGCCGGAGCTTCGGCTGCGTTTGGCCAAGTGCATTCGCTGCGGTCGGTGCGTGGAGGTTTGCCCAAGCGATGCGATTAGTATGGTTGACGGCGAGCCGGTGACGGATATAGAAAAGTGTACGCTTTGCGGGGGGTGCGTGGATGTGTGCGCGGCCGGGGCGCGGCAGCTCGTGGGCAGGACGGTGAGCGCCGGCGAGGTCGTGGAGAAAATAGAAAAAGATATTATCTTTTACGATGAGTCGGGTGGGGGGGCGACTTTTTCGGGCGGCGAGCCGTTGATGCAGCCGGAGTTTCTTTGCGAGCTGCTGGCGCAGTGCCGGGCGCGGGAGATTCATACAGCGGTGGATACGACGTGTTTTGCCGAGCCGGAGATAATGGCAAAGGTCAGCAAAGGGGCTGATTTGTTTCTGTGCGATTTGAAGCATATCGACAGCGAAACTCACGAGCGGTTTACGGGCGTGGGAAATGAGGTTATACTGGAAAATATAAGGAAGCTGGCATCTTCGGGTAAAGATATTATTATAAGGCTGCCGGTTGTTCCGGGCTTTAATGATGATGATGCGAACATAGAGGCGACGGGCAAATTCGCGGCGTCGCTGGAGGTTATTCGCAGGATAGATATTTTGCCATACAACCGCGGCGGATTAGAGAAGTCAGCTCTGTTGGCAGAAGATTATAAACTGATGGAGTCGAGCCGGCCGGCCGACGAGCGAATTGACTCGATAGCCGAGAAGCTGAGGAGTTTTGGTTTTGAAGTTAAGGCAGGTGGTTAGAAATGAATGAAAGAGTAGAGAAGCTTCGAGAGAAAAGCGTACAGGCGAGGCCATATATTTCCGCAGAAAGGGCGGAACTGGTTACGGAGTTTTACAGAAGTGATGTGCCGCTCGGCGTTTCTGCGGCGGTGTGCCGGGCGACGGCGTTTAAGCATATTATGGAGCACAAGGCGATATACATCGGCGACGGCGAGCTGATAGTGGGCGAGCGCGGGCCCGGGCCGAAGGCGACACCGACCTATCCGGAGCTGTGCTGTCACAGTCTGAGCGACCTGCGGACACTGAGAAAACGCGAGAGGACGCCGTTCGGGGTCAGCGGCGAGGTGATGCGGATTTATGAGGAAAGGATAATCCCGTTCTGGACGGGTAAGACGATGCGGGAGAAGGTGTTCGGGGCGATGAGCGAGCAGTGGCGGCGGGCGTTCGAGGCCGGGGTGTTTACGGAGTTTATGGAGCAGCGGGCACCGGGCCATGCGATTCTTGACGATAAGATATACCGGCGGGGTCTGCTGGATTTCAAAGAGGATATTGCGCGCAACCGCGAGAAGCTGGATTATCTGAACGACGCGAAGGCGTACGACAAGGAGCAGGAATATGCGGCGATGGAGATATGCATCGAGGCGGTGATTGCCCTGGCGAACCGGTACGCAACCGAGGCTCGCCGACTGGCGGAGAAAGAGGGTGATTCTGTTCGTAAGGCTGAGCTGGAAAGGATAGCGGATGTCTGTACGCGCGTGCCTGCGAATAAGCCGCGGAATTTTTGGGAGGCGCTTCAGTGTTACTGGTTTGTGCACTTAGGGGTAATAACGGAGTTGAATACATGGGATTCGTTCGACCCGGGCCGGCTCGACCAGCACCTTGAGCCGTTCTATGAAAGCGAAGTCGCGAGCGGAGAGTTGACGGTCGAGCAGGCGAAGGAGCTGCTGGAGTGCTTCTGGATAAAGTTCAACAATCAGCCGGCGCCGCCAAAGGTTGAAATCACGGAGGAACAGAGCGGGACATATACGGATTTTGCTCTTATCAACGTAGGAGGCGTCAAGCCGGCGGACGGCTCGGATGCGGTGAACGAGGTTTCGTACCTGATATTAGACGTTGTGGAGGAGATGGAGCTTGTGCAGCCGAGCTCGTGTATCCAGTTGAGCAAGAAGAACCCGGAGCGATTTTTGAAACGGGCGTGCCGGGTGATACGGAAGGGATTCGGCCAGCCGTCGGTTTTCAATACGGACGTTATCCTCAGGGAGATGCTGCACGCGGGCAAGAGCATCGAGGACGCGAGGACGGGCGGGCCGAGCGGGTGCGTAACAATAAGCGCGTTCGGCAAAGAGAGCTGTACGCTGACGGGGTATCTGAACTGGCCGAAGATATTCGAATTAGTATGTACGAACGGGGTTGATAGAAACAGCGGCGAGCAGGTCGGACTGCAGACGGGCGACGTGCGCGAGTTCGGCGGGTTCGATGAGTTTATGGAGGCGTATCGCAGGCAGTTAAAGTATTTTGTCGATGCGAAGATTGCGGGCAATAACGTTATCGAGCGGCTGTTCGCCAATTATATGCCGGCACCGTTTATGTCGGTGGTGATGGACGACTGCATCGCGTGCGGGGTCGATTACCATAACGGCGGCGCTCGGTATAATACGACTTATATCCAGGGCGTGGGAATCGGGACGCTGACAGATGCGATGGCGGCGGTGAAGTATCATATATTCGAGGAAGAGGACGTGAGCATCGAGGAGCTTCTGGAGGCGACTGCGGCGGATTTTGAGGGGCATGAGGCGATGCGGCAGATGCTGTTGAATCGCAGCCCGCGTTACGGCAACGACGACGACCGCGCCGACGATATCGCCCAGGAGGTGTTCGACGCTTATTACGATGTGCTGGACGGCCGGCCGAATACCAAGGGCGGGCGGTATCGTGTGAACCTTCTGCCGACGACGGTGCATATTTATTTTGGTTCGGTGGTGGGCGCTTTAGCCAACGGCAGGAAGGCGGGCATGCCGCTTTCGGACGGGATTTCGCCGAGCCAGGGCGCCGATACCGAGGGGCCTACGGCGGTGATAAAGTCGGCGGCGAAGCTGGACCATTCGCGTACGGGCGGGACGCTGCTGAATATGAAATTCAATCCGCAGGTGTTGGAAGGCGATGGGATAAATAATTTCGCCCACCTGATAAGGGCGTACTTCAAGCTGGACGGGCACCACGTGCAGTTCAACGTGATTGACGCCGAGACGCTGCGGCAGGCACAGGAAGAACCCGAACGGCACCGCGACCTGATAGTTCGAGTGGCGGGCTACAGCGATTACTTTGTGGAAGTGGGCAGAGACCTGCAGAACGAGATAATCGCGCGGACCGAGCTGAAGTCGTTTTGAGAGAAGGTTTGTTGAATCTGGGCGGTGTAAAGTTTTGGCTCTTCGGACGAAGTCCACACAAGGTGCGACGTATTTGGAAGGTTTGTGAAATGACGGTTTTTGGCAGAGCGGTTTTTTTGCTTTTGATGTATTGCAGTGTCGGTTGCGATGCCGAAGAGGTCCTGGTTTATCGCGGGGCGAGCGACGCATCGGCGGCTGTTGCTGTGAGCGAAGATATGTTCGTTGTTACCGATGATGAGAACAATATACTGCGTGTTTACAGGACAGATGTTGGGGGGATGCCTGTTGAGACTTTTGATTTGACGGAGTTTTTAGGGACAGAGCGGGAGCATGCGGAGGCGGACATCGAGGGGGCGACGAAGACAGGCAACCGGATTTACTGGATTACATCGCACGGCAGGAATAAAGACGGCAAGATGAGGCCCAACCGGTATCGATTTTTCGCGTGCGAAGTCGGGGTTGAGGGCGGCGAGGTGGAGATTCGGCCCGTGGGCAAGCCGTGCAGAACGCTTGTTCAGAGCATGCTCAGGGTCAAAGAGATTCGAGATTTGGGGCTGGACAAGGCGACGATGCTTGGTGCGGAGCTGTCAAAGGAAAAACAAAAGAATCTGGCGCCGAAAAGGGAAGGGCTTAATATTGAGGCCCTTTGCGCTTCGGCGGACGGGGGGACGATATATATCGGATTTCGGAACCCCCGGCCTGTGAGGTTAACCGCTGAGAACGCAAAGAACGCAGAGAAATCAACGGCAAATAAGGGATTATCAGGTGATGCTGCGGGCGGCAGGGCCGATGCGATTGTGGCGCCTTTGAAGAATGCGGCGAGGGTGGTTGAGAAAGGCGAAGAGCCGATTTTCGGCGAGCCGATGCTGTGGGATTTGGCGGGATTGGGGATAAGGAGTATGGAGTATTCGGCCTTCCATAGGGCATATTTTATTATCGCGGGCAGTCATGATGGAGAGGGGAGATTTGAATTGTATAAATGGTCGGGCGGCAGTGGAAAGCCGGTATTGGTCGGGCAATTAGGCGGGGGAGATTTTGGGCCGGAGGCGTTGATACCATTCGGCAATTCGGCGAGGCTTTTGCTGCTTAGTGACGATGGGACTTTGAATGTGAAGGTGCGCGGGGCCTGGGAATGCGAGGAGGACGAATACCGCGACGGGACGTGTCCGAACAAGTTCCTGGTAAATTCAAACAAAAAAACTTTCCGGGCGAAATGGGTCGTGGTTCGTGACCCGTGACTCGTCGCTCGTGGTTCGTGAATCGTCTCTTCGCTCTGCTCGAGGGCAGGATTGCGTTATGCGTATGCGTGAACCGGCGGTGAAACCGCTCGCTAAAAACGAGATTGCCTGCCCTTCGACTTCGCTCAGGGCTAACGGCCCTCTTCGCCCCTCAGGGGCAAGCTCCTCGCAATGACGGGAAGCATGTCATGTTACGAGTTGCATCTTCGGAGCCGTCCGGGTGGCCGATGAGTTTAATTTCGTGATTTACTATCTAACTTATCCGCTATAGCGCCAAGGACAAAACCAACTATGAGTGCAGTAACTGCTATTATCAAACTTTTCATTTTTTTCTTTTCTCCAAAAACACCATCGGGTAGGATTCAGCAGCATAACTTTTTAATGGTGCTTAGCATCTGCCTTTACGCCTTTGTGGAGACATGCTTCCGGCGGTCATTTATATTTCTTGCCGCAATAAATACAGCAGGTGCCCAGATTTTGCCCGTTATGGTCTATTTGCTTCATAAAGAAATGACCTTGTAATCTTAGTAAGCATTTGAAACGACGGATTATGGTTTTGATTTTTCGCATTTTCTGTTCCTTCAGAATACCAGCGGACAAGATGAACTTGCCGCAGTCCATGTAATTCCTTTTACAACCAATGCCCATTTAACATCAATTTGTTTTATTATTTGGCATCCTCTGTCACTTAGCTTGAGTGAAAGAGCAGCCACTTTTCATGGGAGAGTAAAACATGGTAGGAAACAGACCGGCTTCCATGCCACTCCTCCTTGAGTCCGGCGGACTATATCATAGCCGGGCTGAAAAATCAAGCAAAAAATCTGTAAAAAACCAAGTTTTTTGTGGAGAAAACCCCATTTTGCCTATTTCTCCCAATTATCCATCATGGATGATTTTAAGGCCTTGAATCTGTATTCTGTGAAGAATTTTAGGTTCTTTGAGAGTGGATCGCGATTTTATATGTACTCTATTGTTGCCGGAGGCTTGGGAGTTAGGTCGTACAAACAGCGGTTGACGCCCTCAATCTCACTGGTAATACGTTCACAAATACGCAGGAGCTTGTCCCACGGAAGTTCGGTAGCCGTTGCGGTTCGTGCATCGATGCTTTCAATACAACGGACAACGATGATCTGGCCAAATTCGCGTTTTTCGTCGCGAATCCCTGTCGCACGGTCGTTTAGTAACACGGCCATGTACTGGAATGCCCCACTATCACCAAGTTCTTCTTCGACAATTGCTGTTGCGGCCCGGACGGTAGCCAGACGTTCACGCGTTACTTCACCGACGATTCGAGTCGCAAGCGCGGGACCGGGAAATGGTATCCTCCGGCAAATCTCGGCCGGCATCTCCAGATACTCGCAGACTTCACGGACACCATCCTTTCGTAAAGTCTTGAGCGGCTCGAGGACCGAATAGCCATAATCTTCTTCGGGTTTGATGCCAATCTGAGCGAGGATGTTGTGCTGTCGCTTGATGCCAGCTACGGTCTCTTCGATATCGGTCAGGATAGTGCCGTGCAGCAGAAATTTCGCTCCGGAGTCCTTGACGAGCCGGCCGAACACCTTGGAGTAAAACGTATCGGTAACCGCCTGGCGTTTTTCTTCCGGGTCGGTCAGGCCGGCCAGTGCGGAAAGAAAGTCCTCCCGGGCATCTTCCAATTCGACAGAGATACCCATATCCGCAAAGGTCTTGACCACCTGCCGGGGCTCACCCTCACGCATCAGTGCGCTATCGACAAAAACGGGCTTAAACTGCTTTCCGAGAGCACGGTGGCTGAGCACCGTTACAAGAGAGCTATCGACGCCCCCGCTAAGAGCGCTAATAGCTGTTGCGTCCCCCACCGTTTGCCTGATTTCAGTGATTTGTTCGTCAACGAATTTCTTGCAATCCATTATAGTCTCCTTGCACACTCCTTTTTAGTAGTTCTGAAGCAAATGTGACTCCGAAGATAAGGAATGTAACAGCTTAGCCGGGAGGCGTCAAGGATAGATGCTGAAAATCAAGGGAAAGCAGAGCGAAAACTTGCCGGTTGAGCCGAAATCCCGTATTATACCCTTAAGGGTAATAAATTCCCGCGAGTAGGATTGTAAATTATTGTTTTTAAGGTTACTACCTGTGGCACAAGCTTCGCAGGAATGACAAATACTGTTTCCGCAACAGGTACTAGTACTATGTCCGTGCAATAAAGTCTGTTAGGTCTTTTTGTCGATAGGGTTAATATGACAGTTAACTCTCTAATCAGGCAAGGAGGCCAGCATGAAGAAGTATATTGTTGAATTGACAAGTGAAGAACGTTCTGCACTCGAGGACATCGTAAAAACCGAGCGTATGGCCGCTCACAAGCGGCGGCATGCACGCATGTTGCTCAAAGCTGATCAAGGACCTCTGGGCCCCGCGTGGAAAGAT
>JAUWPZ010000122.1 GCA_030611315.1 Sedimentisphaerales bacterium | reverse complement strand
AATGTCACCCCTGCGGAAGCAGGGGTCTATCTCGAAAAAACCTGGATTCCTGCTTTCGCAGGAATGACAAATACTGTTTTCGCAACAGAAACTAATTAGTCTTTTGGGTCGTTCGGTTAGGTACAAGAAATGGCAGCGCTGTTGAGAGGCATTTTGGCACAGGCCGGAGAGCTTAACCTTGAGGGCGAGTTTAACCTTCTCCTGCTGATAGGCATTGCGATTTTCGGCGGGACGGTCGGGGCGAGGATATTCCAGAGACTGCGCATACCACAGATACTCGGCTACATTGTAATCGGGATAGTGCTGGGGCCTGTCCTTGGGCTTATTTCCAAGCCAACGATAGAGACTTTAGAGCCGTTCAATTTTTTTGCTCTTGGTGTCATAGGCTTTATGATAGGGGGCGAGCTTAAGCGCGAGGTCTTTGTGAAGTTCGGCAGGCAGGTTTTTGCGATTCTGCTGTTCGAGGGGGGGTTTGCTTTTTTGCTGGTTGGGTTTGCGAGTTTTCTTGGGCTTTGCATTTTCTATGAATGGCCGACGGCGTTGGCGATTGGTCTGGTGTTCGGTGCTATTTGTGCGGCGACGGACCCGGCTTCGACGATAAACGTGTTGTGGGAATACAAGACTCGCGGGCCTCTGACGACGATGCTCACGGCGATAGTGGCACTTGATGATGCACTGGCTCTGGTATTGTATATCGCCAGTGTCAGCCTGGTGGGATTTCTTGTCGGGGGTAAAGATGCTCACTTTCTGGAACTGCTTTTCCATTCATTTAAGGAGCTTGCAGGTTCGTTAGGGTTGGGGCTTGGCGCGGGACTGCTGCTGCGATGGATTATCAAGAAGATTAACGATGATGAGAAGACGCTGATTTTCAGCCTTGGCATAATAGTGCTGACCATCGGTCTGGCGATATATCTGGAGTTCGATGTTATTCTGTCGTCTATGGCCTGCGGGGTAACTTTGATAAACCTTTTGCCGAGGAGGAGTTTGCGGAGCTTTGAGCTTATTCGGAGATTTTCGCCGCCTATATATGTGCTGTTTTTTGTGATTATCGGGGCGAGGTTAAACGTCAGTACGACCGGTCAAATCTGGCTTTTGGCCGGCATTTATGTTGTTTGCAGTATTATCGGGAAGACGGCGGGGGCATACTGGGGCGCTTCTTATTCCAGGGCTGTGCCGACTGTCAGGAAGTATCTGGGCTTCTGCCTGTATCCGCAGGGTACAATTGCAATCGCTCTGCTGATTATGGCGAGCCATAGATTTGCCGGCGAGGTCAGAGATATGATGCTGTCGGTTGTAATAGTCGGGGTGTTCATTCTTCAGATTGTTGGTCCGCTGCTTACCAAGGTCGGAATTAGAAAAGCCGGCGAAGTGGGGATGAACATTACAGAAGATGACCTTATCAGGACATACACTGTCGGCGACGTGATGGATACCGAGGTTCCGGTCATTTCGGCGGGTATGTCCCTGAGCGAAGTTATCAGGGTGGTGAGCAGTACGAGCAGTTTCTATTATCCTGTTGTTGACGACGACGGCAAGCTGATAGGCGGCGTTACACTGGATGGTATCAGAAATACTTTTGCTACGCAGGAGCTGAATGACTGGCTGGTGGCGCTCGATATTGCCGAGCCGATTATTGCGAGCGCGAGGCCGGAGAAGGCATTGTCGGAGGCGTTTGAGGAGACGAAGCGGCTCGATGTAGAATATCTGCCGGTAGTCTCTTCAGGCGAAGGTAACAGATATGTCGGTGTTTTGAACTGCCGTGCGGTCCACAGGACGCTCGGCGCCGAAGTGTTGTCACGGCAGCAAAAGGCCGATAGTATGTCGGGCAAATGATAAGCGCGTTTTGTGTGAATTAGACAGTAATAATTCGCTTACTTTCTTGACAATCGCAGTTCGGTGCGTTAATAGTAACAGTGGTTCGTATTGACCGGCTTTTTTGCCTATTGTTTTCTTGCGGCTTAATAAGGGGTATTTGTAAACGCCAATGGCGTGAGGGAATCTGTGGT
Source organism: Sedimentisphaerales bacterium (assembly GCA_030611315.1). Taxonomy (GTDB): domain Bacteria; phylum Planctomycetota; class Phycisphaerae; order Sedimentisphaerales; family Anaerobacaceae; genus JAUWPZ01. The sequence continues at coordinate 8,838 of JAUWPZ010000122.1, read as the reverse complement.
GGCGGCCAATGGAAAGGAGAAAAAGAATGGATAAGATTTATTTTTATTTATCGATGACCCCGGAAGCTCTTGTTGCATCGATGCTGCCTCCGGCGGCTTTCGGCGTCTACTTGTCTGTCGGTACTCAGAAGAGGTCTCGCGGGCAGGCTATGTACTTCGACCTCAAGTGTGATTTTCAGAGCGATTATTTTAATTTATCAGACATTGACGAGCGTTGCGTACGGCATCCGGACGGCCAGCCCAAGCGCTCTGTGTACTTAGGCGTCTATCGCGTATTGGAGCACGTTCCTCTTGAGGCTCTGAATAATCTCTATCTTGCAACCAGAGATGGACGTGTGCTGGAGCTTCCACAAGGTCAGATGCCTTCTGAAAGCGGGCCGGCATATCACCTCTACAAGGATATTTGTCCCGTTCACCCCCTGATTGCCAGTTCGCTGAATCCGACAGAATTTTGCGGGTTTATCACGGACCCGTCCAAGGCCATATACGTACCTCGGATATGCTTTGTAGAGATGAATCTTGGAAAGTTGGCCGAAGAGCCGCAGACTATCGACGGTATAAACCTGCCCTATCATCATTTGGAACACATTCGGGACTGTTTGCTGGAACTGCGAGACAAGGGAAAAGTTACCAAGACCGTTGACCGGATAGAGCCTTTGGAATACCACTATCGTTGCATAAAAACCGGCTTTTTCGTTGGTGACCGGCAAGGCCTTCTATACTTCCCATTTCCGGCACTCAGCGAAATGGAGAGCATCCATCATAAATGGTGGCGCTCGGCTGACATCTGAGTGCTTATGATTTGTACCATGTTCTTATAACTTTTCTTGAGATAAAGTATTCGCAAATTGTTGCTTCGGTTGGATATTTATGTGGATTTGTTATTCGAGGTGGTTATTTTATTCGGCGCATTCGGCGTGCGTCTTTTTCAAAAGATGCGAGTTCCCTATGTCGTAGGCTGCATCGTAGTTGGGATATTATTTGGGAGTTTAAGACGAGAGGGCCTTTGGCGGCGACGGTAATGGGTTAGTACGAGAATAAAAAAGCGAGAAGTTGAGGGGGCAATGCCGATATAAAGATTGTGATTGGATTTTAAGTTACGGTTTTACAGTTATTTGTTTGAATTTTTGACTTTCATTACGGTGTAGTCTTGAAGCTGTTTTCTTTTGGGAAAAAGAAGAAGCTTGTGAGCAATCGGCAGTTCAGGGCCGTTTTAACCAATGGTGTGCGTCTCAGCGATGAGCTGCTTACGCTCTATATGGCGAAAAACGATTGTGGTTATCCGCGTCTTGGTGTGTCGGTCGGCAAATCCTTCGGCAATGCGGTGGCGCGTAATCGCTTAAAACGGCGATTGCGGGAGGCCTTTAGACAGAGCCAGGGCCTGATTCCAGAGGATTTTGATTATTTGCTTATGGTTTCGCCTCGATGGTCGAAAAGAGTAGATGGAACGGCTGTGTCGAAAAAGTCTGTAAGGCAGCCGACATTTGAGCAGGTCAAGGCCTCTTTTTCGGCTTTGGTAACCGCCGCCGCTGGGAAAACGCGATGATTTTTGGTTTAGAGTTTGTTGTTCATTGTTTATCGATGAACTATGAACTGGCAACAATGAGCTAAAAAGAAGGCCTGCAGGGCAGTGAATTTGAGATTTCAGATTTGAAATTGGGCGAAGAGGATGAGCTTTGAGTAAGAAAAGCAAATTAACTCCCATAGGTGCGGCTGCGAAAAAAGCTGGCATTTCGCGGCAATCTCTGCAATATTATCTCATGGTTGGTATGCTTGAGCCGGCCGAAGTTACACCGACCGGCAGACGATTGTTTGATGAAAAGGGCATAGAGCGAATTAAGCTGATAAAAAAACTTAACGACAGCGGCTATCCTTTGCGTGACATAAGGGAGTTGTTTCTGGAAGGCCGCACCGAAGGCTAGGCCTTAAATTTGAAAGGGGATAAATAGTGGGCGACTATGAAACCACCCAAAGAAGGCGCAATCTGGTTGTAGGTTTTTTTGTGATAGCAGGTTTTGGCGCACTTGTATGGCTGATATTTAAGTTCGGCGAATTGCCTGTGTTTATCGGTCGAATGAGGTCTTACCAGGTGAGCGTTCAATTTCAGAGGGCCCCGGGCGTGGAAAAAAAAACCCCGGTGCGCTTTTGCGGCTATCAAATCGGCAGAGTAACAGATGTCCAGCCGCCGAGGGTGATGAAGGATTTGGTAACCGGTCGGCTATATCATCAGACTATAGTTGTACTCAGTATCGAAAAACAATATGACAAGATTCCGGACGATGTTGACGTAAAACTGATGGCTCGCGGCCTGGGCAGCAGCTACATCGAATTACGGGAACAGCCTTTTGATGCAAACAAACCGCCGGAGAAATATTTGGAAATGGGAAGTCCCCTGCAGGGCTCGACCGGCATGACCAGTGAGTTTTTCCCGGAGGAAAGCCAGAAGAAACTTGAAGAGTTGATTGACGGCCTGAAAACTCTTATCGCCAACGCGAACGATATTATGGGCGATAAGAAAAGCAGAGAAGATATAAAGAACACCCTGTCTAATCTGTCTAAGGGCTCAAAACGGCTCAGCGAATTAGCGGCTGCCGGGACCGACGCCTTGAAAAAAGCCGATGCTAAAGTAGATGAGGTTGTTACGGCTTTAGTCGATACGAGCGAAGAGATTCAAAAATTCGCTTCTACGGGGACATCAACTTTGACAAGCGCTGATTCCAAGGCAGAGAGACTCGTTGTTTCTATGGTTGAGATGAGCGGCCAATTAAGTAAAGTGATGTCACAGCTCCGGGTGATTCTGGAGAAGGTAAACAGCGGCAAGGGCACGGCCGGGAGGTTTCTCAATGACGGCAAATTGTACGAAAATATGCTCGAGAGTACCGAGCAGATGCAAATGGTGCTGGATGAGTTAAAGTTGTTCATAGTTGATGCTCGCGAGAACGGCCTGCGTATCAAGCACAAATTATGATGTGTAACGTACACATCCTTAAGTTCAACGTTTTTTGTCCCGGCCTTGTCGGCCAACGAGCACGTTTGGGGCCTACGGGTAAAAAGTTCCTGGTTATTTTTGAGCCCTGGCGTAATCGGGATTTGGTCTGGGCATCTTTGCGCCGGTGGCTTTTAGCCATTTGGTTAGTTTGGCGTCGAGTTCTTTGACCTTGTCGGGCATTTTTTCGGCGAGGTCGTTCTTCTCGGAGAGGTCATCCTTGAGATTATAAAGCTCGAATTCTTTGCCTTCGTATCGCTTGAGCAGCTTGAAGTTACCGGCCCGAATAATGCTGTAGGGCGCGATGCCGCCTCGATAGTGGGGGAAGTGCCAGTAAATCGCGTCTCGGTCGAGCTTTTTGGCGCCGTTGGATTTGAGGTGGTCAAGAATGGAAATGCCGTCGATATCGCGGCCGCTCGGCAGGGGTACGCCGGCGGCCCGGCAAATTGTCGGGAAGTAATCGACACTCGTGACCGGCTCGTGACTGACGGCGCCTTTTTTGACGACCTTGGGCCAGCGGACGATCAAAGGCTCGCGGATGCCGCCTTCGTACGGATGGCCTTTGCCGGCGCGAAGGGGGGCGTTGTTGGTTGGGCCCATAAGCCCGCCGTTGTCGCTCGTGAAAATTATAATTGTATTCTCGGCCAGTTTGAGCTCGTCGAGAACCGCACAGATTTTGCCGACGGCGTCGTCCACACTCTCGACCATAGCTGCGTAGGTCGGGTTTTTCTGGTTTGTCGGCTCTTTGGCTTTATATTTTTCAATCAGGTCTTTCTTGGCCTGGATTGGCGTGTGGACGGCATAGTGGGCCATATAAAGGAAGAACGGCTTATCTTTATGGCGGCGGATGAAACTGACCGCCTCATCACCTTCGCGGTCGGTGAGGTACTCGCCCTGTCGGCGCGGTTTCAATGTTGGGATTGAGCCCTGGCCTTTGCGATAATATGGGTCGAAATATGTCGGTGGTTGGCCATAGTCGCAGCCGCCAATGTTAAAATCGAATCCTTGTTTATCGGGGTACCAGTCGTCGGCGCCGAGGTGCCACTTTCCGATATGGCAGGAGGTGTACCCGGCCGGTTTTAGGGCTTCGGCAATGGTGATTTCTTCGGACTCCATCCATAAGGCGTTCGGCGGGCACAGGAGCTTTTTGTTTTTGCCGCCGACGTATTGGGTCGGGTTCTTTTTATCTTCGGGGATTTTTCCGCCCTGGAAACGGGAGCGAATCCAGTCGGTAACCCCGAGGCGGGCCGGGTAGCGCCCGGTCATTACGGCGGCCCTTGTGGGCGAGCAGACGGCACAAGCGGCGTAGCCATCGGTGAAGCGCATGCCCTCGGCGGCAAGGCGGTCGATATTGGGCGTATCGTAATAGGTACTGCCGTAACAGCCGGCGTCCGTCCAGCCCATGTCGTCGATGAGAAAGAGAACGAAATTGGGCTTGGTTTGAGGCGAACCACGCATACGGCTCCCCTGGACGCTCGTGCATCCCGGTATGGCCAGCGCCGCTGCGCCCAGGCCCAATGCCTTTAGAAAACTCCGGCGAGTGAAATCGTTTTTGCTCATTCAATCTTCTCCTATGTAGACGCTCGTTAAACGATTAAATAAAATTTCAGATATTTTCTTGTAACGGCAATTCAGGCATTTGGCAAGCAGCAAATCGGAGCTTTCTCGGGGCTTACGGCAATAAAGTTTTGCGGGAAATGGCGAAAACAAGGTAGATAGATTAGGCTTTTGGAGTTAGTATGGGATAGCTTCCGACGTGATTTGTTCCATAATGTTTAGGCAAGGGCAAAGACCGACGCAACAGGCAAGTGGGAACAAAACAAATGGTACAAAAAAGGATTGTGATACTTAGTGTGGTTCTTTTGGCCGCGTTCGGCGCTGTGTGCCAATCGGCCTGGGGCGGTTTGAGCAAATCTTCTCTTGACGTAAAGCACACCCAGAACACAAAGACTATACCGAGATATGAAGTGTTCGAGATTACCTTCCAACATAAGGGCGAATATGAAAATCCTTTTGCCGATGTTGACATTGAGGTTGTATTTACCACTCCGGCGAACGAGAAGGTACGAGTCGGCGGATTTCACTACGGCTCTTCCTCGGGGGTGAAAATCAGCACACGAAAGGACCAGGTCAACAAACCAGAGCGTCAGCAAGTGAATTATCACTTTGATAAGCGGGATTTATGGAAGGCCAGGTTCGCTCCCCGGCAAGTGGGCAAATGGAGATACGAGTTTACTTTTACAAATTCCGAAGGGCAAAAGGCATCGGGCGGGGGCAGCTTTGTCTGCGTGAAAGGGGCAAAGCCCAATCGAGGATTTATCCGGCGGCATCCGACAAATCCATATCGATTTGTGTATGACGACCGAAGCGCTTATTTTCCCATCGGCCTTCAGGATTGCTGGGGTGATAACTCGGCGACCGGGTCGGTCCTGGACCAGTGCTCGATGGAAGGGCCATTCCGCACGGACCGCAAGGACCTGCCGGCGCTGCCTGATGGGCCGATGTTCGTGCGAGGGCCGTCCAACAACCCCCAGAACGCCGACGTTTATTTCCGGTACTTTTCGCAATGCGGTTTTAATCTGTACCGCTTCTCGCAAAAGAACTGTTCCTACGGACTTAATCACGACCTCGACGAGTATTTAGTGCAGGAAGGGATTATGACCGATGAGCTGCTGCGTTATGCCCGCAGGTACGGCTTTAGTATCTTTTACGGTATCTTCGGCTTTCAAAAAGCCTTTAATAACGAGCCGGACAATCAGCAAGGCATGGCGAAAGTAAAGAGGTTTGTGAAGTACAGCGTTGACAGGTGGGGGGCTTATATAGATTTCTGGGAATTGTTCAACGAGCAAAAGGCCGATACGCAGTGGTATGAAATCATAATACCATATCTAAAGTCGCTCGACCCGTACCATCATATGGTGACGACGAGCTGGGAGCGGCCTGAGCTTACCGGCATTGAGGTCAACGCGCCGCACTGGTATCAACGGGAGAATGAACTTCAATCCGATGAAATTACCGTTTCGAGGGCGAGGAACTGGAAGAGATACTCAATGCCTGTAGTCGTTGGTGAGCAGGGCAATCGCATTGACAGGCGCAAGGCCCAGCCTCCGGGGGTCGGGGGCGTATGGGACGACCGCTCGGCCCTTAGGATGCGCATCCGGAACTGGACGGCGTTTTTTAAGGATATCGCCATTATTTTCTGGAATACGAGCTATGCCCGTGACGGCCACTTTATGAATATCTGGCTTGGGCCGAAGGAGCGTGAATACGTTCGAGCCATGCAGGATTTTGCATACCGGTTGGATAAGGATGTTCGTATGCTTGAGGTGACGGTCTCGAAGGGGCTGGCTGTTCATGCGTATGGATTGGCCTCGAAGGAGCGGGCCGGAGTTTATCTGCATCACTACGAAAATCACACCAGGCCGGTTAAAGGCCTGAAGGTTACCCTGATAGATGTGCCCCGAAGTGCGAAAGGATATTGGTACTCGCCCGAGGACGCCGCGATTCTTGGGACCGTTGACGTTGCAGCAGGGACAAGTACGATTGAAGCGCCTGCATTTGTCGTGGACCTTGCGCTGCTGATTACGCCGGATGGGCCGCCGGATATCGATAAGGACGGCAAGGCGAATAACCTGGACGAAGATGACGACAACGACGGCGTGCGCGACCAAGATGACGCTTTCCCGCTGGAACCGGAAGAATGGGCGGACAAGGACAAGGATTTAATCGGCGATAACCTCGATGCCGATGACGACGGCGACGGCGTCGGGGATGATGAGAACAAAAACGGCATTGCAGATTGTGAGGAATTGGATTTTGACGGCGACGGTGTCGATAGGGCAAAGTCTGTTCCCTGGGACGTTTTTCCGTTTGACCCGAAAGAATGGCGGGACACCGACGGCGACGGCATCGGTAATAATGCCGACCCTGACGACGACAACGACGGATGGAGCGATAAGGAAGAGAAAAGACGCCGAACAGACCCTCTGGATAAGCTGAGTTTTCCGTAAGCAGGAGATTGTATGGATTTGGGCGCTATTGGGATTGAAAGCAATTTTAGCGACGTGGACTGGTGTATTGTCGTCGGTTATCTGCTGGTCATCGTGGCTATAGGCGTGTACGTCAAGCGATATATCAGCAATGTGACGGATTTTATCGTTGCCGGGCGGGGCCTGAAGACTTTCCTTGGGATTGCCACGATGATAGGGACCGAGCTGGGTCTGGTTACGGTGATGTATTCGTCGCAGAAAGGTTTTACGGGTGGTTTCGCCGCCTTTCACATAGCTTTGGCCTCTGCTATTGTAGCTTTGGTTGTGGGGCTGAGCGGCTTTATTGTGGTTCCGCTGCGACGTATGAAAGTGTGCACTATCCCGGAATTTTACGAGAGGCGTTTCGGGCATGGCGTCCGCATTTTAGGCGGGGCCATATTGGCCTTCTCCGGCATCCTCAATATGGGAATGTTCCTTAAAGCCGGCTCTATCTTTGTAATGGGCATCACCGGGATGACCTCAGAATTTGAGCTCAGGGTAATAATGACTGTCTTGCTGGCGATGGTGCTGCTGTATACCACTTTAGGGGGTATGGTCTCGGTGGTGGTGCTGGACTACATACAGTTCGTCGTATTGTCAATTAGTCTTTTGATTACAACTTTTCTATCCATCAAGTATTTGGGCTGGAACAACATTATCGAGACGGTATCACGGCTGCAGGGAGAGGCAGGTTTTAATCCGTTTCACAGCAAAGGCTTCGGTACTTCTTACGTGATATGGATGTTCTTCCTGGGATTAGTTGGTTGTGCGATTTGGCAGACGGCCGTGATACGCGCGTGCTCCACCGATAGCATAAAAACAGTCAAGAGGCTTTATATCGGCGCTTCCGTTGGGTGGCTGATTCGGTTTTTGATACCGTACTTTTTTGGGATTTCTGCCTTTGTATTCATAGCACAGCACCCATCGCTCAAGAATGTTTTCCTGCCGGAAGGCGCCGAAGCCGACCCGAATGTGACTTTGATGGCTATGCCGGTCTTCTTGAGTCAAATCCTTCCTGCCGGGCTTATCGGTATTGTCTCGGCGGGTATGCTGGCTGCGTTTATGTCCACTCACGACAGTTACCTTTTATGCTGGAGTTCGGTGCTGACCCAGGACGTGGTGGCGCCGTGGTTCAAAAAAGGTTTATCCTCGAAAACACGCTTGTTGCTGACCAGAATTTTCATTCTGGCGATTGGAATTTTCATTCTCGTTTGGGGACTTTGGTATGATTTAGGCCAGGATTTGTGGGATTATATGGCGATTTCCGGCGCAATTTATTTTTCCGGGGCCATCGCGTTATTAGTGTTTGGCATTTACTGGAAACGCGCCGGCAAAGTTGGCGCCTACGGCGCTCTGGTCTGCGGTTTTTTAGCGTTGATTGGGCTGGCCCCGGTCCAAAAGGCGTTGGGCTTTGTGCTCAATCCTATCAAACTCCATTATGGAATTACCAAAGAAATACCTGTGGCGAAACTGACGGAGAAGATGGTCCTGGTCAAGGATGTTCTGCAGGGTGATGAGGCGGCCCTGATATACGATAACATCGGTAGCGAGATTATCGGCCTGATTACCATTGGACTGGCCCTAGTACTATGTCCGTGCAATAAAGTCTGTTAGGCCTTTTTGCCGATAGGATTAACATAACAGTTAATTCCTTAATTCTGCAAGGAGGCCAACATGAAAAAATATATTGTTGAATTGACAAGTGAAGAACGCTCTGGACTCAAGAACATCATCAAAGCCGAACGTATGGCGGAACACAAACGGCGACATGCCCGTATCTTGCTGAAGACCGACCAAGGGCCACAGGGTACTGCCTGGAAAGAC
>JAUWPZ010000079.1 GCA_030611315.1 Sedimentisphaerales bacterium | reverse complement strand
GCCTGCAATCCGAACTGGGGCGACCTTTTTGCGATTTGCTCCGCCTCGCGGCCTTGCTTCGCTCTGTAGTCGCCATTGTAGCACGTGTGAGGCCCTGGGCATAAAGGCCATGATGACTTGACGTCGTCCCCACCTTCCTCCGGTTTAACACCGGCAGTCCCGTTAGAGTCCCCGGCATTACCCGCTGGCAACTAACGGCAAGGGTTTCGCTCGTTAAAGGACTTAACCCGACATCTCACGACACGAGCTGACGACAGCCATGCAGCACCTGTGCAAGTTTCACCCCGAAGGGCAGCCCAAACTGTTTCCAGCCGGCCATACAAGCATGTCAAACCCAGGTAAGGTTCTGCGCGTTGCTTCGAATTAATCCACATGCTCCACCGCTTGTGTGAGCCCCCGTCAATTCCTTTGAGTTTTAGCCTTGCGACCGTACTCCCCAGGCGGCCTACTTAACACTTTTGCTTCGGCCGTGCAGATGTCAGAACCTCCACAACCTAGTAGGCATCGTTTACAGCGTGGACTACCGGGGTATCTAATCCCGTTCGCTCCCCACGCTTTCGTGTCTCAGCGTCAGGACAAGCCCAGTGCACCGATTTCTCCACCGGCGTTCCTCTTGATATCTACGCATTCCACCGCTCCACCAAGAGTTCCATGCACCCCTACTTGCCTCAAGAAAAGCAGTTCGTTGCGCAATTCCCCGGTTAAGCCGGGGGCTTTCACAGAACGCTTACTTTTCCGCCTACACACGCTTTAAGCCCAGTAATACCGAACAACGCTTGCCACCTTCGTCTTACCGCGGCTGCTGGCACGAAGTTAGCCGTGACTTCCTTTGGGTTAGATCAATCCACCGGAGTGAACTTTCTTCCCCCTGACAGCGGTTTACATCCCAAGGGACTTCCTCCCGCACGCGGCGTCGCTGCGTCCGGCTTTCGCCCATTGCGCAAGATTCGTTACTGCAGCCCTCCGTGGAGGTCCGGGCAGTGTCTCAGTCCCGATGTTGCGGGCCAACCTCTCAGTCCCGCTACCCGTCGCAGCCTTGGTGAGCCGTTACCTCACCAACAAGCTGATAGGAGATAGGTCGCTCCCATGCCGATAAATCTTTAAACACACGTCCATCGACGAGTGATATTATTCGGTATTACTGTCCCTTTCGGAAATTTGCCCGAAGGCAAATGGCGCTATCCCGAAGCACAGGGTACGTTACCTATCCATTACTAACCCTTTCGCCACTAACTATTCTCTCGATTACTCAATTGAATAGTCCGTTCGACTTGCATGTCTTAGCCACGCCGCCAGCGTTCGTTCTGAGCCAGGATCAAACCCTTCAATTTATATCGTCGAATCCCCCGAGCTTTCTTGCGAGAGCAAGAAGGGGGATAATCGTCGAAGAAGGCTCAACACTTTGGCAGGGACCCCAAAATGCGATATACGGCATTTTGGGAATCCTCATACGCGCCGAAAGTGCAGAGAAAACAAACTCATTTTTTAAGCTCGTTGCGGCAGGCGTATCCGCCGCAGGAGCTGCACTTTCGTTGCTTACCCCGTTTAGAAATCTCATTTCTAACGGGGCATGTTTGGCTTAATTGTTAACTTGTCAAAGAGCTTTTTTATCACTCAAAATAACAAGATGGCCAAGCATAGATATAAAAACCCTGCTGACCACCTCCCTATATATAATAGCCTAAAAAGTGATATCGTCAATACAATAAGTCAAAAAAAATAAAATTTTTCAACTTTTTTTTGAAATAGAGGCATTTCACGCCTTTTCAGCTTCTTTTGTAATACGTTATGGTTTAGCAAATTGTTCAAAAAGATGTTTATTATGGAAAGGCGAGGTAAAGAGCCGATACCGTGTGAAGGTGCAGGACCCATAGACTCATTGTTTTGGGCTTTGACGTGGTAAGAACGCCGGACTTGCCAGAAAAGGTTATTTTCGTTACTTTGTTTGTTGTCGGCAAAGTGCGATATTGTGAGAAATAAGGTTTATCGAAGATGGTCAAGACAAGCAAAATAGAGGTGAAAACCAAGGGGAATTGCCACATAGTGGATATTACAGGTCAGGTCGGCGAGGTTGTGTCTAAATTCGGCATCATCGAGGGAAATGTTACGCTTTTCAATGTCGGCTCGACTGCGGGGATTACAACGACGGAATTCGAGCCCGGGCTGGTCAATTATGATATAGAGACGGCATTTGAGCGAATTGCGCCGCGTGGCGGGCGATATGAGCACGAAGAGACCTGGCACGATGATAATGGGCATTCCCACGTGCGGGCGTCGTTATTGGGGCCGTCTCTGGTGGTGCCTGTTGTTGACGGCAGATTGACGCTCGGGACCTGGCAGCAAATCATTTTAGTGGATTTCGACACCAGGCCGAGAACAAGAACGGTTATTTGCCAGATAATTGAAAGTTTGGAAGATTAGGCGGCTGGGGCATCGCCGACAAGAAAAACCGAATCGGGGAATCGATTAGTCTTGACGGAAGGGAAAGGAAGTTAGAGAATTAATTGATTGGTGGGAGATAAGGTTATCAGGAAATCAGGGTGTCAGGTTATATGAGTGTTTCCAATCGAAAAACTGTTTGCGTGATAGCGGTATTTGCCATCGCTTGTTTTGCAGTTGGCTGCGGCAGGTGGGGCGGAAGGAGCAAGGGGACAGACGAACTTGCGGCGGAGGGGGATTTGGGCGCCACAATCGGGTCGCTGGCCAAGGTATTATCGCCAGATTTGATGGCGGTTCAGGGGTACGGGCTGGTCGGTGGATTACGTGGGACAGGCTCGGCGGAATGCCCGCCACAGATAAGGGTATATCTTACGCGGCATATCCTGAGACAATTGCCCGAGCACAAGATAGACGTTGGAAAACTGATTAACAGTCGAAATACCGCCGTAGTGCAGGTGGAGGGGATAATGCCGGTGGTAGGTTCCAAGGGCCGGAACTTCGATGTGAGAGTAGCGGCGCTGACGGGGACGCAGACGAGCTCTCTGGAAGGCGGCTGGTTGTATGGTGCTGAACTGCAAGCCGTGGGAAACTTCGGTATTACTTCAAGAGTGATAGCTAAAGCGGCAGGGCCGGTCTTCGTAGATACAGTGAGCATTTCCGAGGCAGACAAAAAGCTCGGATATATCCTGGCAGGGGGGGAGGTCCTTGATGATAACAAGGTGAATCTGGTGCTTCGCAGGGGCGATTTTAGAACGACAGGCGTTATTCGAAACCGCCTGAACAAACGTTTTGGCTTTGGTATAGCCAAGGCGGTTTCTTCCGGCCAGATAATATTGACGGTGCCTGCCAAATACAGGGGGCAAGAACGAAAGTTCATCTCAATGGTCAAGGCAATATATCTCGACCAGACGCTGGAAATGACCACAAAAAGAATAGATACATTTGTCAAACAGCTTGCCGTTTCGGAGGATAAAGATGCGAGTGAAATTGTCCTTGAGGCGATGGGTAGTGTAGTTCTCGGCAAGCTGAGGATTTTGCTGAATTCGTCCAATGAGCAGGTGCGGCTGCGGGCGGGGCGGTGTATTCTCAATCTGGGCAGTGACGATAGTTTGTTGGCTCTTGGAAAGATAGTATTTGATGAAGGTTCGGCCAACCGTATCGAGGCCCTGGAGGCGATAACCAAATCGGCCAGTCGGAGCGATGCGGCGGTGATATCTCGAAGATTGCTGAGCGAGAGTGATTTTGACGTCGGCTTAGCGGCATACGAGCAACTGCGAAAACTGGGCGATGTTTCCGTAACTCAAAAATTTATCGCGCGCAGTTTTTACTTGGAACAGATTACCCAAACCGGTCACAGGGCGATTTATGCTTCCCGGAGCGGTCAGCCGCGGATTGTATTGTTCGGAGCGTCGTTACGCTGCCGTGACAATATTTTTGTGCAATCAGCCGACGGTAGTGTTACAATAAACGCCCCGGCAGGGCAGCAATATGTCTCGTTAATACGCAGAAATCCCAAACGCCCCGGTTCAGTAGCGCAGTTGAAAAGCTCTTTCGGACTTTGGGACATTATCCATACACTCTGCGCGGAGCCGGCTAAAAAAGGAGAGCAGGGGCGAGGAGGCCTGGGTGTTTCTTATGCAGAAATGATAGCACTTTTGAAGCAGATGTGTGATAAAGGCGCTGTAAGAGCGACTTTTCGAGCCGGCCCCCTGCCCAAAATCGGCTAATTATCAAGAGAAAACAGGCCCTCAGCCGATAAGAATAATGCAAATTGGCCTGAAAGAAATGCGCGAATTTTTTTATATAGGAGTTACCGGACGTTAACAACGGGATAAACAATGAGACTTGAAAAAATAGTACTTAACGGATTCAAGAGTTTCGCCGACAAGACGGAATTTGCGTTCGATACGCCTATCACGGCCATTGTAGGGCCTAACGGCTGCGGCAAGAGCAATGTGGTCGATGCGGTCAAGTGGGTGCTTGGAGAGCAGAGTGTCAAGAGCCTTCGCAGCGGGCATATGGCTGACGTGATATTCGGCGGCAGCAGTAGCAGAAAGCCTCTTGGGGCGGCGGAAGTGAGCCTGTTTATTTCCAATCCCAATGGAACGGGGGCGAGACAATTGCCGATTGAGGCCGATGAGGTCCAGGTAACGCGAAAGATATATAAAAGCGGGGAGAGCGAATATCGGATAAACAATAAAAGCTGCCGATTGAAAGATATTCGAGAATTATTTATGGACACGGGCATTTGTACGAGGGCCTATTCAATTCTCGAACAGGGACAGATTGAGCATTTGGTAAGCGCATCGAAGACAGACAGGAGGTTTATTTTCGAAGAGGCGGCGGGTATAAGCAAGTACAAATCGCACAAGAAAGAGGCGCTTCGCAAGCTGGAACGCACGGAGCAAAATTTGCTTCGGCTTGCGGATATTCTTGGCGAAGTCCAAAAACAACTGCGAAGCGTGAAGCTGGCGGCGGGCAAAGCAAGGAATTATCTGCAATACAGTCAAACACTCAAAGAGCTGCAGGTCAACTACTCGCTGGTTGAATATGCGAAGAACCACACACAATTCAAAGAGAAAAGGGATGCTCTTGAAAGGGTGCAGGAGCAGTTCGTGCGGTTGGCGGCGGAAGTGGCCAAAGAAGACACCCTGATGAGCAAGCTGGGTGAGGAGATAATCGAAACAGAGCACAGGCTGAACGAGACAGGTAACAGCCTTGTGTCCGTTCAGAGCAAGATAGAGCAGCATCTGCAGCGAATTGAGTTTCTGCGGGAGAGAATGACGGAGCTGCAGCAAAGGAAAACCTCGGCCGGTGAGAGAATTGAAAAGCTGCGGGAGCAGAAGAGGCTCTTTAAGACGGATTCGTCACGATACCAAAGCGAGCTTGCAAGCTGCGAAAAGACTCTCAAAGAGAAGAGCCGAGCCGCCGAGCAGGTACAGGAAGCCATCCGGGAAATAAATGCCGAGTGTGCGTCGCTCGAGGCGGACCTTGAGGACGAGAAATCGGGCATTATAGATATAGTCAGGCGGACGGCGCAACTGCATAACGAGGTCCAGAGCATTTCAGTTTATCGCAGCAATTTGTCGGGCCAGAAGGAGCGTCTTGCCGGCCGGGCCCAAATCGCCAGGGCCGAGCTTGAAGAGCTGCTGACCGAAAAGGCACAACACAATGCCCGCCTGGACGATATCGAGAAAGTGTTGGGCGAATTGACGGAGAATTTGGAAGCCAAACGCAAAAAGACGGAAGAAATCAACAATTCATTAGAAGCGGACAGCAAGCGATTGGCCCACAGCAAAGAGGTGCGAAGCGCGCTAAGCGGCGAAATGACGATATTGGCGGATATGGAGAGGCGGTACGAAGGGCTTAATGCGGGCGTCAAAAGCATTCTGCGGAGTCGGTCGGAAAATAATAAGTTGGATTACGTAGAAGGAATACTGGCGGAGGCGATAGAGACCGGTATCGAGTATGCAAATGCTGTTGAGGCCGCCCTCGAAGGCAAGACCGATGCCCTGATAATCAACAGCAGAAGCAGGCTGCTGGCTGATGTCCGGAGAATTGAAGAATTTGAGGGAAGGGTGAATTTCATAAGTCTCGATGGAGTGGGCCCGTTTGTGGACAAGAAAGACCTGTCGGAATTTCCCAGTGTCAAGGGCAGGCTTGTTGAATTCGTGAAGTACGATAGTAGATATGCACCATTGGTTTGGGAGCTGCTTGGAAAAACGATAGTGGTTGACTCGATTGATGCGGCGGTCGAATTAGCGGAAAAGGCAGGAAGTGAATACGAATTTGTTACTTTGAAGGGGCAGTTCGTTGGCGCCGATGGAGTGATAAAACTCGGGCCTTTGGGCAGAGCAACTGGTTTGATATCGCGCAAAAGCCGACTGCGTCAACTGCAGGAGACCATCGCCAATATCACCTCTGAAATCACGGTGCTGGAGGGGCAAATTGACAGAAGCAATCAGACCAACGCGCATTTGACTAAGTTGTGCAAGGACCTGCGGACGGCTATTTATGAGGCCAATATGGAAAAGATGCAGGCCGATTCGAAGCTAAGCGCAATGGAGCAAAGTATCAAGCGGCTCACAGAGGAAGGGCCTTTGATAACCGGCGAAATTGACCTTCTTGAGGCCCAGATAGCTCAATCGGTGCAAAAAGAATACGACTCGAAGCAAAAATTGCAGGAGCTGGAGGCGGTGAACAGTGAGCGGACGGCGCGTATAGAAGAGCTTGAGGCGAAATTCACCGACCGCAAGGCACAACAGCAGTCGCAGACGAGCCGGCTTACGGATTTGAGGATTGCTCTGGGCCAAAACACCGAACAAAGCAAGGCGTTGAAGCAGATAATTGAGTCTCTGCAAAGCCAGATGCGGGAGAACTTGGCGGCTTTTGAGGCGGCGCAGGACGAGATACGAAGCTGCAGCGAGCAATTGACGGAGGCACAAAGTGATATTCTGGCTTCTGAAGCGGCGGTATCGGAGTTGTTTGTCGAGAAAGAAAAGAGCCAGAAAAGCAGCCGACTGCTGCATGAAGAAGTAGATAAGCTGCTCGAAGAACAAAAACAAACGGAGCAGCTTGTACGGCTCAAGCGTGCCGAGACCACTGAGACCGACCATAAGATTAACGAGCTTAAAATAGAGTTGAGCCAGTTGGATGTGAGGCAGCAGAACCTGGTTGAGAGGGTGCAGGACGAGTTGCAGATTGATTTGGCTGAGGCCTACGAAAATTATATTGACCAGGATGTTGACTGGGAAAAGATAAAGCAGGAGATAGTCGAGCTTCGGGGCAAGATTGAACGGCTCGGCAACGTGAACGTGGACGCGATAGATGAGCAGGAGAGCCTTGAGCAGCGCAATAACTTTTTAAGCGAACAGGTCGAAGACCTGAACACGAGCAAAGCTCAACTGCAGCAGTTGATAAACCGCCTTAACAGGAAAAGCCGGGAGAAATTCAGGCAGACTTTTGAAGAAATCAGGGGTCATTTCCAGGAGATTTTCCGCAAGCTGTTTGGCGGGGGCAAGGCGGATATAGTTCTGGAGGACGCCGAAGATATCCTCGAAGCGGGCATAGAGGTGATAGCTCGGCCGCCCGGCAAAGAGACAAGAAGCATATCGCTGCTAAGCGGCGGAGAAAAGTCGCTGACGGCCCTTGCGCTGCTGTTTGCGGTTTTCAAGACGAAGCCCTCGCCGTTCTGTTTCCTTGACGAGGTTGACGCGGCGCTGGATGAGGCAAATAACGAGCGATTCAATCTGTTAGTGCGGGAATTTCAGGCCGGTTCGCAGTTCATAATAATCACTCACGCCAAGCGCACGATGAGCATTGCGGATGTGCTGTTCGGGGTAACGATGCAAACAAGGGGGGTGAGCAAGAAAATCAGCGTTAAATTCGACGAGTATGACGAGGAAGAAGAGACCGTCGCGGTGGCGTGAAAACCGGCGGTGTTTTTTATTTGACTGTGTCGGGATAGACGATAGCGGCGAGGAGGGCTTTTCCGTATTTCTGCCAGAGGCGTTCCGAACCGAGTGCGGAATCACTGTTAAGCATCTCGAAAGTGATGATTGGGATATTGAGAGTGAGGCCGGCGTACGAGCCGAGCGAGCCGGGCTTGGCGCCGAGCTTTTTTACCGGCAGTGGGCAGTATTGGGCCATTCTCGCGGCCAGGGCCTTTGCCGGGCCGTCGTAGTCGATGCAGGCCAGCGGCTGGTGAATGCTGACAATGCGGTCGGGAGAGTATTGGCGGATTAGCTGGTGGATAACGCGGGCTTCCGGTTCGGAAAGTGCAGCCAAACCGGCCTGTTTGCTGTTAATACGGTTTGCGGCTGAGAAATTGCGGTTGAGGTCCACGCCGTTGGCATTGTAACGACTGGAGCGGGCCATGCCGTCGGGATTAGCCACGGGCAGGAGCACGACCATGCGTCCGTCAAGCAAGTGTGGGTGCTGTTTGAGGTAGTCTGCCAGGCGTCTTACAAGCGGCGTTCCAGCCGGTTCGTTACCGTGAATGGTTGCCAGGATGAAAGTTACGTCCGGGCCCCGGCCGAGCGTCCGGCACATAATCGTTCGGTTTTGGACGGATTTGCCGACAATATGGAGCCGGTCGGAAAGCGCAAGTGTAATCGTTGTAGGAGTTGTCGTGGAGACTATCTTAGGATAAGGTTCCGGTTCGGCACAGCCGACGATGAGCAGGACGGCAAAATAAGCACACAGCGACAGTAAAAGAGAGCATTTCTTATTCATAAACTCAATTTCAAATTTAAAATCTCAAATTCATAGAAAGGTACATTCTTTCCCAAACAAAAGCAATACAGAAGCATTATAAAGATTTTTCGCTGCGATGAAAGGCTAAAAAAGGAATATCGCAGCCCATTTGCAATTTTCGATTTGGAATCGTCAATCGGAATTCGGCAGGAAGATTTATATGATGACTATTTCCCGGATATCAGTGTAGATTCTCTGTACTATCAAGTATTTCCCAATTTACTCTATACCAACCTTTGCGTTAATCGCAGCTATTTGGGCTTTAAGCATGTCATTTTCCTGTTTCAATTCAAAAACAGCCTGCCTTAAAACACTAATTTCATCGCAGATTGAAACTCCTTCTTCTGTTGTTTTATAAGGATAAGTTGTTGTTACTATGGTTTCTTCATGGCAACCTGTTTCATCCCAGACTTCTTTTACTCTGGTTTCCTCTACGGGTCTTGAATAATCTGCAATTTCAAATTCCCCTGCATAACCATAAAACTTTTTATAGTCTATTTCTCCATCAGTTAAATAATAACTTGCATCTTTGATATAATCCCATGCATTTTTTGATTTATCAAAAACACTTGTGCGGTATATAAAATCAGTTGCTGAAACCTTTTTCGATGTCCAAATTGAAACATCATCAACATCATCATTAACTTCTAAAGGATAACTTGGAGAACTTGTTCCAACGCCCACATCACCTGCAAAATAATTAGATTCAACTGTTCCTTCTTGATAAATTCCCCAAGAATTTGTGATTGTACCAGTCCGCACAAAAGCAGGAATCTTAATACCATAAGCATAATCAACTGTTCCGCCTCCACAGTTCAAATAAGCTTGAATCCCTATAAAGTCTTCAACTGTGCCACTTGCACAATCCAAATAAGCTTTAAGCCCTATCAATTCTTCTACTGTTCCGCTACTTGTATTTTTGGAATACCCGTACACTCCATATACTTCATGTACAGTGCCTGAACCTTTGTGATTCGCACCTCCTTCCATCCCAACTAAACGACCTGTAATATTTTTACTATTCCCTGAAACGCTTTCTGCCCTACCTACAATCCCTCTATAATAACCGGATGTATTAGCAGATGGATTAGCATTGACCCAAAAATCACCTCCAATAAAGCTCCCGGAAGTCATAGTATTCTTTCCATAAGTGAAAATCATCCTTCCACCAGAAGTGAGTTCGTCATTTCGTACATAAAGTTTGTAACTTGAATCTGGATCTACTCCGCCAAAAGCGGCATAGTCCCCTTTGATAGTCCCTTCTTTAACTACAACATCGCCGCCGATAACGGTGCCCAGGCCGACAACAATCACAACCATAGCAAACACGCTCAACTTGTTTCTTAATCCCTTCTTCATTTTAGCCACCTTTTTCCTTTCTTTATTCTGACTTCTGTCTTCCGTTTTCTGTCTCCTGACTTCTGTCCTTTTACGGATTCTGCTCAAATAATCGGCCTTCGAGGTACAAGTTACCTGAGTCATTAATGTAGGCTTTCGGATTACCGCCTGAGTTTTCGATGATGAACTCATCATTTTCTCCAGATGGGCCCTGCCAGCTTTTTTGCTCTCCTTCCAGGAAAACGTAGCCTGAATGATCGAACCATGCAACAGTCTCATCTGAACTGTTTTTTATCCGAAATCTGCTGGCATCGGGGAACGCAACCTCCCGAATTTCACCAACACTCATGGCGTAGTCGTAAACCCGTACATCGTCGATTCTGCCTTTAAAGTAGCAGTTCACGGGTGGCTCGCCTGGTACAATACCATAGCCGATATAGGCATCTGTGTCCTCGCCCATGCCAGAATAGTCATTGTCCCCTTTGAAAACTCCATCCACGTATATCCTCAACATCTCGCCATCATATGTTCCCGCAAGATGATACCACGTATTTACAATTACGGCGGTATCCGCCTGTGCCGCTTTATCGTAAAGGAAGAAACAAGGCTTGCCGTTCGAATTCAAGCACAAATCATATCCATACCAATCCAAATCATACTGTGTTACGATTGGACTGTATGCGGCCGATGAGTATTCGGCCCGTATCCACGCTGATATCGTCACAGTATCACCAATCAAGGCAACGACCGAAGAACCAAGAGAGACATAATCCTGAGTGCCGTCAAATTCCAAAGCTCCGTCTATCTCGCCAGCGACATCGTGCGAACTGGTGTAATCATCCTCACCGCCGGTCCCATGATATGTCCCGTTATTAGTCTCTTCGCTGTCAGCAACATTGGAGTTATTATCGTTATCGTCCATCGTCCAGTGTCCTTCTATGCCTTGGCCTTCTCCGGCTTGTGGTGTCGATACACTCCCTTTTACAACAAGATTCCCAAGATTGTCAAAAGATGCCACTCGCTCGTCCGTGCTGTTCTTTACGCTGAATACCCGCGCATAATCAGAGGCCGCCTCAGCAGCATTACCGACATTCAACCTGCCGGCGGTAACACAAGTACGGCCAATTAGTGGGTCAGGGTCATCCTCCAACTGCGGCTTCACATCAACCGTGCTGAGGATAATTCCCTTAACCTCAAGATGGCTCAGCGATGGATTTATGGCCCATATAAGAGCGCAAGCACCTGAAACGTGCGGCGTCGCCACTGATGTGCCGTCCCCAGCCTTATACTTGATGTATTCAGGCGGTTTAGGCGGCACACAACTCCAGATGCAAGTTCCGGGAGCAGCCAAGTCAACCGATATGGCGCCATAGTTGGATCCGAAGGCATCGAATGGGTCAGGGTCCCACGGAGGTTCCATTTCTTCCCAGTACGACCAGTCCGAGCGCTCATCATGGCAGTCCGTCGCCATCACGGAAATAATATTCTCCAGGTCGTAACTCGCTGGATAAAATGGCTCCTCGTTGTCGATATCGTTATCATGGTTGTTGGCAGCAGCAACGAAGAGAACGCCATTGTCACCAGCAGCTTCAATCGCATCTTTTAAAGCTATGTGTTCCTGAGGCCAATAGTAATAAGCTCCCCACGAGTTGCTGATAACTTTTGCCCCCATATCAACTGCATAATAAATGCACGCAATCGCATCTGACACATACCCGAAAGGGTGGTTATGCTCAGTGAACCTTAGCGCCATTATTTTTACTTTCCAGCACACGCCGGTAACGCCGTAGTCATTGTTGCCCCTCGCGCCAATCGTCCCTGCGATATGCGTTCCATGGCCGAACTCATCCATCGGGTCAGAATCTCTCTCATGATTATCCCACGTACAAAAATCGTAGCCGTAAATGTCATCTTTATATCCGTTCCCGTCGTCGTCAAAGTCAGGAGTTCCGTCTAGCTCTTCTTCATTGACCCACCTATTATCTTCAAGGTCCTCATGCTCGTAATCAACGCCGGAGTCAATCACTGCAACAATAATATCGCTCGCATCCGTCTCGATGTCCCACGCCTCCGGGGCGTTAATGTGAGCACCGGATGTTCCCGCCTCACACACTGTTTGCCCAATATTGTACATACCCCATAGATCACCTCCATCCGGAGCGGGCTTCGGGCCCTGAGGGTCGTTCGGAAAGGTGCCGCAAAGCTTGAGATAATGATTCGGCTGGGCATAAATGACGTCCGGCCTTTTATGCAGTTGCGCCATTGCCTGCTCAACCGTAACACCTGCGGGCAGCTTAACATGGCTCAAACCCGCCACAATCCTGTAATCCTTTCTTATCGTAGCCGCCCCCAAAGAGCTCAGGATTTGCGTTTTCTCTACTCTGTTGCGCTGTATCCCATCTGGCTTGGGCGCAAAGCGTACAAGTAGCTCTCCCGGCACATACCCAAAATCCAGTTGGCCGCCAGACCCCATGCTTCGCCCTGCCGCACCGGCATAAGTATTAGATACCACGCCCGCGCAAAAGATACTAACGGACACCGCAACAGAGAAAATGATGATTTTATTCGACATAATCGACTCCTTTCAACAAAACTAATTCTCAATCCGTGAAAATGTTATCCCCGCATGTATTTAGCAGGAACCCCAAATAGTCAATAGTCTCTATTCCCGAAATACGATATTACCTTCCTCCCCCATCATCTTCGGTTGTAAAGCTCCAGACCGAGCCGGTAGTTGTGCCAACGTCATTGACCTCGTCGATGCGCCAATAATATGTGGTCAAGTCGGATAGAGTGTCCGGACTAAATGTATTTTCAGTTTGATTACGCTGAAATTCGCCTGGACTAACTTTTCCGAAATAAACATTGTGGCTCGTTGCACCGGCACCGGCTTGCCATTTTAGAACAGGATTTCTACTTATTCCGGTAGCTCCATTGTAAGGGTCAGGGGTGTTTGCCGGATCTGGGAATGCCCCCGTCTCAAAGCTCCACACCGGACCGGTAGTTGTCCCGGCAGGATTGACTTCATCGATGCGCCAGTAATATGTGGTTGACTTTGATAGAATCCCCGGCTTAAATGTGGTATCGAATTCATTACCCTGGAATGTGCCCGGACTGCTGGTCCCGAAATAGACATCGTGGCTCGCTGTATCGGAACCGGCCTCCCAACTTAAAACAGGAGTCCTGTTTATACCAACGGCCCCATCGTTAGGATCAGGGCTGCTTGCATAGCCCGGCAAGAGCGGCGTGTTGTCCACAAGCCAGTGTAAACCTATAAACCAAAAGTCCTTGAAGTTTATTTCGCAGTCGCCGTTGATATCGCCGGCAACGATTATTTCGCATGGAGGTTTATCGAAGTATGATTTGCTCGCCTCAGCCGTTCCGCCGAAAGCTCCCATATTGATAATGCCGCCGTTGGGAAAAGGCTCAGGGCCTATCGGGCTCATGGGGTCACCGGCATCGATACACGGACTCATCACATCGTCCTGAACCCAGCTATCGCTGTTCGCATCCCACCTGCCCGCCTGAGATTTGAGATGGTAGTCGCCATCAACCCAGAAATCATCGTTGCCATCATCCGGCGTCCCGTTCGGGTCCCAATATCCCGGCTCTGCGAAGCACGGGTCGGCCTCGATGTTCCCAGCGCCCGGCCAACCGCCCTGAATGTCGCAGTGGGTAATCTGAACTGTAGCCTCTTCAGTGGGCCGTACCCCATCCGGTCTATTGTCCCAGATAATACTGCTGACTAAAGTCAGGTTGCTGGAACAGTGAATTCCCCCACCTTTTCCTGGAGCCTGTTCCGTAGGACTGATGTAAGCACGCGCCCGATTTCCGACTATCGTATTGTTGATTATCGTAGTTGGGCCGGAGCAGGAGATTCCTGCACTCTGTCCTGGGCCATGGCCATACAAGCCGATTGCTTCGTTGGCCGTAATACTATTGTTGACCAACAGCAGTTCTGAATCCCTGCTGTATATCCCGCCCCCATAACCAATAGCCCGATTATGGGTAATTTCGCTGTCTGCGATAGTAACGGATGACTTATAGCAATAAATACCTCCTCCCAGCCCTGCTGAACCTATCTCATGCCCCCTCCCTACCCTGTTGCCCCTTATAACGCTGTTTTCTATCGTCAGCGAGCTTCTGTAGCAGCAGATTCCGCCTCCCCGGTGACTCACATTGCCTTCAATAATACTGTTCTTGATGGTCAAAAAGCCGTCATATTCGCAATAAATCCCGCCGCCGGAGAACCCAGAGCTGTTCCCGCTAAACGTGCAGCCGGTCACCGTGGGACTGCTGTTCATATTGTACATGCCGCCCCCGGAGTGGTACTGGTACCACGCCCTATTATCGCTGAACGTGCAGTTGCTCACCGTCAGGCTGCTTTCTTCGTTGTACATTCCACCACCCTCCCCATAGTTTTTGATGAACGTGCAGCCGGTCACCGTCGGCCTGCTTGCTTTGTTGTACATTCCGCCACCCATCCCAAGGTTATTGATGAACGTGCAGTTTTTCACCATCGGCCTGCTTGCTTCGTTGCACATACCGCCGCCAAATCCGGCCTCGTTATCGCTGAAAGTGCAGCTAATTACTGTTGGGCTGCCTGAGTCCGTGTACATTCCGCCTCCCCGGCCTTGTTTGTCTGATCCGCCGGTAATCGTGAAACCGTCCAGCACGGCCGTTTCATCCACCCCGCTGCCCGTTACCACATGGTAGCTGTTCTCCGCCCTGTTTGGGTCCCAAAAATCTCCGAGGTCGTTTATATCCACATCGTTGCCGTCAAGGTCTCCGCTCAGGATGGTTTCAAAGACCTCGAAATCTCTGGCATTGGGGTCCGGCTCACCAAAGCCTGCGTAGCCGCCTTTTAAGGTTACCCCGTTGAGAAGTTGGAATGTGGCCTCCCGGTCGCCCGTCCCGTCCGGCTCAGCCGAATTGCAGTCCGGCAAATAAACCCCCTGCGCCACATGAATCTCGTCTCCGTCTGAAGCAGAAGACAGGGCGTCCTGGAGGAATGTGTAGGCGTCAACCCAGCTTGTGCCGTTGTTCGAGCCCGCGGCATCCGCATCCACGTATATAATCCCTCCCTGCGCCAGACCAACCATACCTGACAAAAGCACAACTACCGCCGCCAATGTCTTGAATCCCATTTTCTTTAACCCCCTTTGTTCTTCTAAATCTTCATTCAACTTCCGCGAAATCGTCCTGATTCTTTTGAGCGTCCGGAAATCCCTTAAATCCTATCAATCTTGATTCTACCGACTCGTCCGCCTTTTGTCAACTACAAATCCCCGGAATTTGCCGCAATTTATGTAATTACATAACTGATAATGACTTACAAGAAATGCTCGGCGCTAAATTGCACTGTAGTATCAGGAAAGAAGTTTTTTTGGTCATTGGTGGAGCAGGTGAGCTTAAAAGTTTAGAAATTTGGGCGGTAGAGCCGATGACAAAGTACCGGAGAAGGTTTATTTGTATACCCTTAAGGGTAATAAATTCCCGCGACTGGGATTGTAAATTATTGTTTTAAGGTTACTACCTGTGGCACAAGTTGCCCGCCCCTATGGGGCAGGCGAACAAACGGGAAATTTCAGTCGTGAGCACTTGGTGCATAATCTAAAAAAAGTGTATAAATGGCAGAGAAACGGAAAAGAATACGGCCATTGGTTATGATTATAATCGTGGGCGGCCTTGTTGCCTGCGTGTATTTTGGGCGGGGCTTTTATCACGGCGCAATGACGGTGCACGAGCTTTTGGTGGAGAATGAGCATCTCAAGGAGGCAATAACGAACCTGACGGGCGAAGACCAAATAGGTTATGCGAAGGTGATTTCTCAGGAGACCAAAGACGGCGAGCTGTTTACGACCATAAAATTCGTTGAGACCGCCAGAGGCGATAAACTCAAAAGGGTCATGGAGAAGGATTATACGATTCCCGGGGATATAGTCCATTTTGACGCGTTGATTGTGAAGTTCGGGGATAAAATGGTGATGGACGGTGAGTCGAGGGCGATGTATCTGTGGAGGAGGGTCTATGGCGAGAAAATGATGCCGGAAAAGGGCTTTGCAATCGAAGAGCCGGGCGCCGAGCCTCAAAGATACAGCGATTTGCTGAAGGTTTTGCCAATAAAGCAAAGGCAGATGTTCTGGTCGAGCATCTGGGAGCTGGCGAACGACCCTGAAAAGCTGAAAGAATACGACATAGAAGCGATATACGGCAACGCGGTTTATTCGCGATTGCAGGAGGGGCTGATTTATGTCTTCAAGATAGATTCTACCGGCCAGTTTTATCCGGAGGTCGTGCCGGATATGTAGCAAGGCCCGAAGTTTAGGTTTGTTTGGGTTTGATACCTGGGGCATAAAATTGGGTTTGTATTGGCTTTAATTGGCTTTGAATTGGGTTTGGTTTTTTCGCGTCCACGGAGACGAGCATTTTCATAATGCTTTGTTATGGCGTAACTTATGTTCATTTTACCGTTCAGGAAATTGGCTTTGGGATTTTTAGGCCAAAAAACGATGTCAGCTTCATAACCCTTTGCTAAGACGGAATTTGCGTTCACCTGATTTTCCGGTAAATTGGGTTTGGTTTTTCGAGTTGTCCGGGGCGGATTGTTTTCATAATCCTTTTTCCT
>JAUWPZ010000171.1 GCA_030611315.1 Sedimentisphaerales bacterium | reverse complement strand
TGTTGACAATTTCGGGGCTGAATACCTTCACTTGCGTTGTGGCCGATAATCCGCCTTCCCTTTGGCTTCGCATAGTTCGTTACCTCCCTACACGCAAAGTTCCGTTCTGGCCTGGTGGTTAGCCTTTAGCCAGGCTGGATTGTCCAGCTTGCTCACATCAGCTTCACTTGGCACACCCATTTTGCATTCTCCTTCGAACCGTTTTTATCTAATTTAGCGGTACATCCCCACCTGCAGGTGGGGATGTTAGCAATATCCTGCGTAGCAGGACGAACTTTGCTCGAATCCCATAACTGCCACGCCTGTAAAGGCGTGGCTATCTATGAAATTCAGTTAATGACTGACAAAACTCACGATATTCATATTCTACATACTGAATACTACTATAGTAATTCGAATCATTGGGAATCCATGAACCGATTAGGGATACCATATTATCACTCCCAAAATGCTTCTACATTGTCAGCAATTCCTTCATTGCATTCCCTTGCAGCTTCTTTGGCTTCGGCTTCGTCGTGAGCATTAGAAAGCTCGTAGCCGGTCCACGCGACACCGGTGTTGTTAGTGATGATTCTGGTAACGTGGAATGTTGTGTCATCCGAGTCTGCTGACCCGCGAACGTCAATCGTATAAGGATACAACTCCTGCGAATCAAAAAGGCTTTCCATAATAGTTAGCTGCTGCAATTCGTAGTCAAAACCCCACATATACTGGACATTGTCAGGGTCTCTGTACAAAGCTGTAAAGTCACATTCAATATCCACTACAGCCGCCTGGGCGGTGCTATTGAATATCCCGACTGCTGCGACCAACACAATGCCAATTATGTACCGCTTCATAGTTTTATCCTCCAGACTACGTTTGCACAGGTATATTGTACACAAAATCCACTCGCAAATCAATAAAATACATAATATTTGGGGATGTGAAATTATTTTCTGGCACACTGTAACCCTATTCATTGTAATGTCTTACACTTGTCATTCTGAGCGATAGCGAAGAATCTGGCCTGCTCAATGAGAGTCTTCTTTGTTCGGTCAGTAACATCTCATTCTGGGGCCGGATGCTTCGCTTCGCCTTGCTGCGCTCAGCATGACAAGTGGGAGTTGGCTCGCCAGAAAATAATTTCACGCCCATATTTGGCGCTATCGTCGAGGCGCGACGGGCTTGACACGGCTGGATAGAATGCGATATACTGTCTCGTGTCTTCCGCCTTCGCGTTAAGCTTCGGCGGACAAGCGTGAATCGTGAATAGTATTTCGTGATGCGTAGTGCGTGAATCGTGGATTGTGAACGGTATCTAATACGGAAATTGTGTTCGTAGGAAACATCGGACAAAGGATTGTCATTGTGAGCGAAGCGAAGCAATCTCCTTTTGAACATTTGGAAATTTGGATTTTGAATTTGTTTAGTATTTAGATGCGCCTTAGCGTACGCCTTTGGCGTATTAGGATTTCTAATTTAGTGTTATTGGTAATGAGTAAATCTAAGCGGTGTCGTAGTACTAATACCTCATAGCATTTGTATTTGTGGCTTGTCATTCCCGCGAAAGCGGGAATCCAGATTCTAATACCCGCTTTCGCGGGCACAGGAGAAATGGATTCCGCATCAAGTGCGGAATGACAACTTACAGATTCGATTGTGACAGAGTACTAATATGAAAATTAAATATATGGGAGCAAGTATGAAAACCCAGAGCAGAAGAGAGTTTTTGAAGATGGCAGGTTTTGCGGCGGCCGGGGCAGGGACGGCTTCGCTGCTGCCGGGCTGTGCCGGTACGGTGCAAACGAAAAAGACGAAAGACCGAAAGCCGAACATCATTTTCATTTTAGCCGACGATTTGGGCTATGGGGACGTCGGCTGCTTTGGACAGGAGACGATACAAACTCCCAATATAGACAAGCTCGCCGCCGAAGGAATGAAATTGACGGACCATTATGCGGGCAGCACGGTTTGTGCGCCGTCGCGGTGCTGTTTGATGACTGCCCTGCACTCCGGCCACGCGCTGGTGCGCGGCAATGCCCGGCTGCCGCTGCGGCCGGGAGATGTTACCGTTGCTGAGCTGCTCAAAGAGGCTGGGTATGCAACCGGCATCATCGGCAAATAGGGGCTCGGCGAGGCCGATAGTACCGGTATCCCCAACAGGCAGGGATTCGATTACTGGTTCGGCTATCTCAATCAAAGGCACGCCCATAACTATTATCCGGAATTCCTCTGGAAGAACGAGCAGAAGATTCCGCTTAAGGGCAATAAGCTGACCAAACCCGCCGAAGGCGGCTGGGGCGTCTCGGCCAAACAGGTAACTTACTCGCACGACCTCTTTGCCGCCGAGGCATTGGAATTCGTAGAGCGGTACAGGCGAGGCCCCTTCTTCTTATATCTGCCGTTTACCATTCCGCACGCCAACAACGAGGCCGGCAACAAGGGCATGGAAGTCCCGGACCTCGGCCCTTATGCCGACAAGGACTGGCCCGAACCGCAGAAAGGGCACGCCGCGATGATTACGCGAATGGACGGCGATATCGGCAAACTGATGGACAAAATCAAAGAGCTGGATATCGACGAGGATACCTTTGTTTTATTTTCGAGCGACAACGGGCCGCACAAGGAGGGCGGTGCTGACCCGAGTTTCTTTAAAAGCTCCGGCCCGCTGCGTGGGTACAAGCGCGCCTTGTACGAGGGAGGAATTCGCGTGCCGACGATTGCGCGGTGGCCCGGCAGGATAAAAAAAGCCTCAAAGAGCGACCACATCTCGGCGTTCTGGGATTTCCTGCCGACCTGCTGCGAGCTGGCCGGCATAAAGACTCCGGAAGGCATCGACGGGCTCTCCTTTGTACCGACCCTGCTGGGTCAACCTGAGAAGCAAAAAAAGCACGAGATTCTGTACTGGGAGTTCCACGAGCAGGGCAAGAAGCAGGCCGTTCGGTGGGGCAACTGGAAAGGCGTTCGCCTCAACGTTGCCAGGAATCCGGATGGGCCGATAGAGCTTTACAACATCAAGAAGGATTTGGGCGAGAAGAACAACATTGCCGATAAGCTTCCGGAGATTGTTGCGAAAATCGCAGAGTATATGAAAAGCGCGCGGACGCCCTCGAAGAACTGGCCGATGCCCGGAGAATAGAAACAGATAACAGAGGACAGAAAACAGAGGACAGAAAAAATGAAACGACGAGATTTTTTAAAGATGTTCGGTATAGGCGCCGCGTCGCTGGCGATACAGAGACAGGGATGCGGTAGTGAGTCGCGACAGCCTGCGAACGGAAAGGCTGAAGACAGACCCAATATTGTCTTTATCATTGTGGATGATATGGGCTGGGCGGATTTGGGCTGTTACGGCGGTAAGCAAATCAAGACGCCCAATATCGACAGGATGGCGGAGCAGGGCGTGCGGTTCACGGATGCGTACTCCGGCTGTACGGTTTGTGCCCCGGCCAGGAGCGTCCTGATGACGGGACTGCACATGGGGCATACCTCCGTCCGCGGCAATACCGGCGGCATCTCACTCTTGGACGAGGACGTAACCGCAGCCGAGGTGCTGAAAAGGGCCGGCTACGCCACCGGCGGATTCGGAAAGTGGGGACTCGGCGACGTGGGGACGCCGGGAGTGCCGGAGAAACAGGGCTTCGATGAGTTTTTCGGCTATTACCACCAGGTGCACGCACATGACTACTGGACGGAGTATCTGTGGCGTAACAGCGAGAAGGTGCCGATGACCGGCGAGCCCGGCAGTATGGAGCGCTACACTCACAACCGTATTTTCGACCAGACTCTGGCCTTTATTCGCAGGAACAAGGATAGACCATTCTTCTGCTATGCTCCCTGGACGCCGCCCCACGGCAAGTACCAGATACCCCAGGCCGAGCCTGCCTGGGAGATGTACAAGGACAAGGACTGGCCGAATAATCCCAAGGTCGTCGCGGCGATGGATACGATGCTCGACCGGCACGTCGGCGAGCTGCTGGCCTTGCTCAAAGAGCTTCGTATCGATGAGCGGACGATAGTTTTCTTCTGCTCGGACAACGGCGCGGCGGCGCGGTATGACGGCGTGCTCGATTCGTCCGGGCCTTTGAAAGCTTTCAAGCGCTCGATGTATGAGGGCGGAATTCGAGTGCCGATGATTGTGCGGTGGCCCGGCAGGATTGAGCCGGGAACCGAAAGTGCTCTGCCGTGCTACTTTGCCGATATGATGCCGACCTTCGCGGAACTGGCCGGGGCGTTGAAATATGTACCGGCCGATATTGATGGGCTCTCGATTGTGCCGACGCTGCTGGGACGCGACGATAAGCAGAAAAAGCACGAGTGTTTATACTGGGAGTGGGGCAGGTACAACTGGGCCAGGCGTAAGAACGAGCCGGGCGGACCGGCGCAGGCCGTGCGGATGGGCAAATTCAAGGCGGTGCGTCCAAAGGCCGGCGTGCCGTTCGAGCTGTACGACCTGAGCAGGGACATCTCCGAGACGAACAATATCGCCTCTGAGCGCCGGGATATCGTGAAAAAAATCGAGAATTGGGTCAAGGCGAATCGCCTCGACCCGCGCGAGCAGGTCGAGCCGAAGAAACCGGCCGGCAAAAGATTTATGTAAGGACTGTGTGTTGCCGGGAACGGGAATAGAAATTGTCCGGGAATTGACCCAGAGAGTCATCCGCCACAATATCAAGGTCAATTCCCCCGCAGCCGAATGGCTCGAAAAGCCGGCAAGCTCGGCTTAAAGGGGCCATAATGCAGATGAGTTTTTTTCAAAGGAACTGCCTGTAAACCACATTTGGATAAACCGAAGGACTCTTATGAGTAGGCTAATACCGACACTACTTATCATGTTGTTTGTCGTTGGATGTGAAGGGACCGTTGCCGAAACACGCCGGGAGGCCCAAAGGAATCGCCAGGCGCTTTTCAGCCTGAACGTCGGCATGACAAAAGACCAGGTTCTGACAACGATGGGCAAGCCGAGGAAAAAACAGATTCATTCGATGGAAGACAGGGATATCGAGTTCTGGCTGTATTTGACCGAAGGCTGGACCATAGAAGGCAGCGATTTGCAGGATTCACACTTTACCCCCTTGGCCTTTGAGAAGGGAAAACTCATTGGCTGGGGCCGGACTTTTTACGAACGCACCCTGCGGACGAACAAATAATAAACACCGAGCAGTAATACGAACCATAAAAAATACTTGCGCTTCATCAAACAGAGCCCCCACCCTTGTGGTGGGGGTCCTCCACTACTTATTACCTCCCGCCACTGTTCTTCCCAAACATCTCTAATAAGCAATGCTCCTTCATCATTCGAATCGTCTCTCCTAATGCCAATACTATCTTCTGGTAATGCCTTTTATCATCGTATGCAAGCTCTCTTCCCCTCCTGTCCTTAAGCCACTTCTCGCATACCTGATAGCCCCCTATATGGAACCCCCAGACATCGGGAAGCACTCCCTCAAAGTACTGGCTTTTGTTTATATACAGTTTCTAGTCTAAAACCTTGGCACCTACTCCACGTGAAAAAGTAACTTCTCTTCCATACGGCTCCTCGCGTTCCTCCTTTTAAAACAGGCGCAATGACCGAGTACCTCGCTTCTATTCTTAAAGTCTATTTTTATGTAGTCGATTTTGTTGTTTGGGTAAGGCAATTCATAAAACATGGACAACTCTTCCCAATTTTCGTGCCTCACGGTTATGACTTCACTTGAGAAGAAACTTACCCAAACAGTTCCAATCCGCGAGCTGCCCTCTTCTTGCGAAAGTTTCTTTTCCGTTATTTCCGTATACACTTCATCTATATCAAAGCAGATATACTTTCGGCCGAGTCTTTTGGCTGCAATCGCTGTAGTACCTGTTCCAGCAAAAGGATCGAGCACAATGTCGCCCTCGTCTGTGGACATCAATATGATGCGTTCTAATAAATGAATCGGAAGCTGGCAAGGATGCTCATCGCGATACTTATTATGCTTTATTCTATGAATGTCGGTCCATACGTCCGAAACGAGAGGCCCAAACGGATGAAGACCGGCCTTTTTTCCTCCGTAGTCTTTTAGCAAATAACCGCATTTTCGACATCGCTTGTATGGATAGCGTATTTCATAGTATTTGTTCTGTTTCGCATCTTTGGCATAATACAATATCCCATAGTGAGCGGGTTGGAGGGATTTCCCCATTGGTGCTGTTGGGGCATCCCAAGAAATCCTGTGTTTGAAGTCCGCCATTTTGTTGAGAAAGCCAGAATAATATGTAAGCCAGCGCGGTATATTGTGAACAAAGATGGAACCCGTGGGTTTCGTCACCAGCACCATTTCTGAAATCCACATTTCACACCAATGCAGGTATTCCTCAAATTCAACACTGTCTTCATAGCTTGTGTATTTCTTCCCCAAATTAAAAGGGGGGTCGGCGAAAGTAATGTCCACACTGTCATCAGGTATGCCTTTGAAAAGAGCTAAACAGTCGCCCTGCCTAATTGTGTTTATATACTTTTCAATCATTTTTCGAATACTTCCGACAATAACTTTTCAAATCTTGTTAGTTTATCGCTATGAAATGTAAAAACGTCCTCGTATGCACTCACCATTCACGAATCACTATCCACGAGCGACGATCCACGAGCGACGAGCGACGAGCGACGAGCGACGAACAATGAACAACTGACCAATCACCAAACGTCAATTGTTTTGAATCGCAGAGAAGCAGAGAACCTTTCCACTCTCCAATACCATAAGCAGTTTTCCATTTGCCGCGGCCATACCATCAAATACCGGCGGCGAATCGAGATGGTATTCAGCTAATTTCTTGCCGTCGGCTGTTGATATCGCCCACAGCCTGGCGCCCTTTCTTCCCTCGATTGCAGCCATGGCATCGTCGCCGTCAACGATATCCGGCGGGCCTGCTACAAAAAGGTGCTTCGCGGCCAGGACCATACCACGGATACGGACCGGCACCCACTCGAACCACGCCGGGGGCTTTTTCCTGGGTGCATCTGTCGTATGTAGGTAGATTTTCAGGCAGCTAAAGGCTTTTGTTCCCATAGTTTTTTCCAATCTTCGTTTAGCCATGTTGTCCTCAAGGCAAGCGTTGACGCCGAGCCGGCTCGAGACCATCTCATGCCGGA
>JAUWPZ010000195.1 GCA_030611315.1 Sedimentisphaerales bacterium | reverse complement strand
TACTAATATTTGCATGTTCATTCTCTATAATTCGGCAGATTATCCGGGGGAATATCTTTCAGGCAAGGATACTGGCTGTCTTTTGGTGAAAGGCACGGTTCTTTAACCGGCCACTCGATCCCGATATCTGAATCGGACCAGATAATACCTTTTTCGCTTTCCGGCGCGTAGAAATCGGTGCATTTATATACGACGGAGGCTGTATCACTGATCACGCAGAATCCATGGGCAAATCCTTCAGGAATAAAGAATTGCCGCTTGTTTTCATCTGAGCGATATGCTCCTGTCCATTTACCAAATGCAGACGAACCGCGGCGAATGTCCACTGCCACATCGAAGATTTCCCCTTTGATCGTCTGAACCAGCTTGGCCTGGGCATTCGGGTACTGATAGTGCAATCCCCTTAAAGTGCCAATAGTCGAATATGAAAGGTTGTCCTGCACAAATGAGAGGTCCAAACCTCCCTCGGCATATTTCTTCCGGTGATATGTCTCCATGAAAAAACCGCGCTGATCTTCGAAAACGTGAGGCTGGATTATTAAGACACCTGGTAGTTTGGTCGCTGTTATTTCCATTTGAAAAAGCTCATCTGATGGTTGATTGGTTGATTGGTTAAGTAGTTGATTGGTTGAATAGTTGAATAGTCAAATGGATTTTCAAAATCGTGAAGGGCGAAGTGTCACCAAATCGATCTTTTCAGCTCTTTAATATTGTTGAAGTGTTTATCGCGTGTAACTAAGGACAGGCCATGCTCTACAGCCAGAGCAGCAATCCAAATATCGTTTTCTGGTACCGGAAGCCCCTTTTTAAGCAACAGGTTTTTGATACGTCCATACTCTCTGCTTGTATCTATGCTACAAACAAGTACGGCACTGACGGCAGCAAAATTTTCAATGCGTTTGGAATTTTCATCTGGACGTGAGGACTTGAAAGCACCAAAAAACAGCTCTCCTATAACAGTGGACGGGATAAATATTTCTCTTGCCTTGGCAATATGCTTCTGGACAGAAAAATCTTCGGCAAAGAGTGCGATTACAATATTTGTATCGAGTAAATATTTACCACTCATTTTGGTCTACCTTTTCACAGTGATCTTCTATAGCCTCTGTCATTTCTCTTAAATCATCAGCAGAATATATACCTCCAAATGAAAGAAGTAACTTGCCCGGCACTCCTTTATGTCCAGTCAAAGCTAAGGTACGGGCAAAATCAAGTACACGTTTTTGGTGTTCGTAATCAAGGTGTCCCATCTGATTAATGATTTCTTCTTTTACTGTTGCATTGAGCATGGATTCCTCCTCTTTTCCTTCGTGTTCAAAGTTACCAAAATAACTGTTTAAAATCAAACCAGAAAGTTAATGAGGACTGTTCTATTTTTCTTCGTGTTTCAGCATTTCCAGCAGGTACCGGCCATATCCGTTTTTCTGCATCGGCTGGGCGATTTTCTGAACCTGTGCGGCATCGATATAACCCATGCGGTATGCGATTTCTTCAATACAGGCTATCTTCAACCCCTGGCGTTTTTCTATGGTTTCGATATACGCGCTTGCTTCAAGAAGTGACTCATGGGTGCCGGTATCAAGCCACGCAAAACCCCGGCCCAGCTTTTCTACCTGCAGGTTCCCTCTCTCAAGATAGACGCGGTTTACGTCGGTAATTTCCAATTCCCCACGGGCGGACGGCTTCAGGCTGGCTGCGATATCCATCACATTATTGTCGTAGAAGTATAGCCCGGTTACTGCCCAGTTGGATTTCGGCTGTTTCGGTTTTTCTTCTATTGCTGTTGGTTTCCCGGTTTTATCAAAACTTACAATGCCGTATCGTTCCGGGTCTTTGACCCAATAGCCGAATACTGTCGCGCCCTCTTTTCCGGAAGCAGCATGGTGGAGCTTGTCAGTCAGACCATGCCCGTAGAAGATATTGTCTCCCAGTATAAGACAGACATTGTCAGTCCCCACAAAATCACGCCCGATGATAAATGCCTGGGCAAGGCCATCGGGGCTCGGCTGCTCCGCGTAATCGAGTGACAGGCCCCATTGCAAGCCGTCGCCAAGAAGTGTTTTGAATTGCGGCAGATTGGTTGGTGTCGAGATGATAAGAATTTCTCTGATACCGGCCAGCATGAGGACTGAAAGCGGATAGTAGATCATCGGCTTGTCGTATACCGGTAATAGCTGTTTGCTTACTACACGTGTGATTGGGTAGAGACGGGTGCCGGAACCACCGGCGAGGATGATGCCTTTCATGTTTTTCTCCAGTGTAAATGTCGCGTTTTATTTAACGATTCTGATAGTTTTGTTCGATCCATTTGCGATAGTCGCCGCTTCGGACGGAATCGATCCATTCTCTGTTGTTGAGGTACCAGTCGACGGTGGATTCCATTGCTTTTTCAAAGGTGTATCCGGGAGACCAGTTTAATTCCTCCTGTATTTTCGTTGCATCAATGGCATAGCGTCTGTCGTGGCCGGGTCTGTCGGCGACAAACTGGATCAGTCGTCTGCTTGAATTGTTGTCGGAGCGTCCGAGACGTTCATCCACAAGGTCACACAGTAGATGTACTATCTCGATATTTTCTCGTTCGGCGCCACTTCCGATGTTGTATGTTTCGCCGGGAATGCCCTTTTCTAATACTGTAATAAGGGCGTCGCAATGATCGATAACATAAAGCCAGTCACGAACATTTTTGCCGTCTCCATATACGGGAAGCGGCTTTTCATCAACTATGTTTAAAATGATAAGAGGTATCAACTTTTCAGGGAACTGGTATGGGCCGTAATTGTTGGAACAATTGGTAACAAGTGTGGGAAGGTCATACGTTCGGAAATATGCCTTGACAAAGTGGTCCGCGGAAGACTTTGAGGCCGAATATGGGCTCGATGGGTCATAAGGGGTTTGCTCTGTAAAATATCCTTCAGCGCCAAGGCTTCCGTAAACCTCGTCGGTTGATATATGGAGAAACCTGAATCCCTCCGGCATTTTCTTGTCCTGCTGGAGTTTGCGGCATGCTTCAAGAAGTCTGAATGTACCAACAACATTTGTCTCCACAAAATCTTCAGGCCCATGTATGGATCGATCTACGTGAGACTCCGCGGCAAAGTGGATAACACCAGCAAATTCGTTCTCCGAAAAGAGTTTATCAAGGAGTGCGCTGTCGCGAATATCTCCCCGGACAAATCGATACCTTTCAGTTATACCAGGATCGAGATTTTCAAGATTCGCAGGATTCCCCGCGTAGGTAAGCGCGTCAAGATTGACAATATTCCAATCCGGCCTTACGGCAAGGGCATGACGTATAAAGTTTGTGCCGATAAAACCGGCACCGCCGGTGATGAGGATTGTTTTGTTTGAAAGAGTCATTTGCATGGGGTCAGGCTTTCCTTATTGGCAAATAGTTTTGAGTTTTGGGTTTTGAGTTAAAAGAAAAAGTCCGTTCCGTGAGCATGTTGGGGGTCAGGCTCCTAACGCCCATTTCCAGATGGGGATTACTTTTATTTTGTGTAACTACTCAGGTACAATATAATGTGGTTTTGTTTATCGGTTTGCACAACATATAGTGTTTTAAGGTCTGATGGCTGACCAGAAATCACTAATTTTATGCGATTTTTTGCAGCGTAAAATAAATAAATGATTACAATTCAATATGTTATAAAATTTCTATCTACCTGAGTAGTTACTATTTTGTTATCTATGATGGTTTCGTCATCCCATGTTATTAGCGTGCCTGTTGGGAGTGAGAGTTCTTCCATTGCGCTTTTCAATCCCAGTAGCTCTCTTTCGATTGCCGCGTCACTGTCCGCCACGCTTCGCTCGCGATAAAATTGATAATTGATAAGAATTGATAAGAACTTCCTTTTTGTGAGTGGAAGTATAGGAAACGTGGACTTGTATGTCAAGAAAATATTGACCACAAGATGTGGGATGCTGCACCGATGACCCCTTTTGAGGCACATTCCGACATCTGTCCTTATGAGAAATCTGTTCATCTTTTGGTCATTTCATCTGAAAAATAGTTGTTTTTTGGGGATCTACTTCATATATCTTTTGAATCAGCCTGGCCCAACTTTTCCTGAACGCCTTTTCGTTTCCCTGAGGTTCTAGGATGCAAGGAATGGCGTCATTCAGACCTTCCTGCCGGCGTTTTCCCCGCGAGACGTTGCTGTAATAGCCATAGTAACGCACCATTTGCCCGCCCCGATTCGGGATGTGCGAACACATGGCGGCCAGCCATTCCATCGCCGCGAAAACCTTGGTTGACTTACCATTTTTGGAAGCATAAACGACCGTCCCCTCCTGATCCATATACTGCATACGCTCCTGAGAGAATGATGCCCGAATGATATAGCGGGCCAGGTTTTCCATTGCCGTATCGTCGTTGGGCGATATGCGGTTGCCACAGTAGACATTGAACCCGGAGTGCCTCCAGCTCGAGAGCATGGCGACCATTTCCCGGGTTATCTTTCCTTTGCCGAGAAAATCGCCGAAGGTCTGGACAGCGATGACGGCGCCGGGGATGGGATCATTTTCAGGTACCGCATCCTGGAGAAAAACCTTCAGGGATTCCCAGGCGCAGCGGCTGAGATCGGCCGGCAGCTTTCGATTCCCCGATCAGGTCGAGGACAGGCTCCGAGAAAGTAACGGCGGAGGATTTTCGGGATGCTGAATACGAAATGCCGGTGAGGAATCTTTTTGAGGACATCCATGCAGAGCCACTCCCCGAATTCGACCACGCGCTTCCGGTGACAGGATGGGCGGAAGTGACGGCGTTTGCATGAAAAAGCCGGTAGATATTCATGGCCGCAGTCTTTGCATTTCACGCGGGCAAAGCCGTTGTGCAAATTACCGCAATCAAGATAGCGATAGATCACCTGCTCGATATATGGCCGCCAGAAGCCGTACTGCCGTGAAAAATATTCATCATAGTTCTGGACGAAGGTCTGCATCGTACTTTCAAGCAACCATGCGCAGCAGAGTGTTGATAAAAGATTTTTTCAGGGAGTTGGGGTTATTATGGCAAACGGCATCAAAATCCTCATTCAGTGCGGCCTTGGCGATGATGTGTCTTAAATCCGAGAAAGCAAAGCTGTTGCGGCCCCTGACTTTATGCCGACGTTCGGGGATGTTTTCGAGCCGTGCCCCATAGATCCAGGTAACAGTAGCCGCCATCGTGGAGAAGTTGATATGGTTGATCACGGCATGGGCATTACGGGTTTGGCTTTTGCTGCTG
>JAUWPZ010000152.1 GCA_030611315.1 Sedimentisphaerales bacterium | reverse complement strand
CGAGTTGTCATCAGGAAACATCTCCACAAACTCACGATATGTGCGAGGGTAATCACGTCCCGCTACCAGCGACGGTTCTATTGCTACTTTATCAATTGAGAATTTCATCCCTAAATTATAAGGTAAGAGGAGCTAACCGTCTACCCCCCTAAAAGAATTAGCCACCTATGAAGAGCTCGAAGTCAACAAATATTCTTCCTGGCGCCCTGATTTTTTTGTTTCGAGGGCATCCTACGCTTCGCAGCCAGTTTTACTGTTATAGTTGCTCTTATCCTATATTTGAACAGCCAATTTTTTGGCGTCCGGAGTTGTGCTCAGTAATCTCAGAGGACATCAATGATCTGATTGAATTTGTAGGCAATCGTATAAACGTTGCCAACCACCTATAGGGGACTTGCCGGGATGACAGTCCATGCAGATTATTGAGGCATAGCAAAAAAGCGGCTGCGGTTCATTCACAGAGTGGGGACTCAGCAAGAAGCCGGTCCAGTGGCCAAAAGGAACTCGCAGCCGGGATAATGACCTCGATGCCATAGATATTACCTCGACGAAACCGACGCTGTTGGTTTGCTCAGCTCGGACGGCAAATAGAGTAAATTTTCATCGAACCGACTGCTTGTTTTCCACATGCCCCATATCACGGTAAGCATCTTTCGTGCTATTGCGTGACGGGCATTGCTTGTGATCATGCCATCTTGCACCATCCTTTCGTAATAATCCTTGAATACATTGTCTTTTTGATTTATCGCACTGATTGCAGCTCCCAATACCACGTTTTTTAACGTTCGGTTGACTGCCCAGGGTAATTGTAATCGGGCCGGCTTGGGTCTGCCTTTTTTATCTGTTCCACTGGCTGCTCTTTGGAGGCCTACGCCGCAGTATTTCCATAGTCTGTTTTTCCTTTTGAACCGCCAGGGGGTATCGAGATAGGCAAATAGAGTGGTTGCACGAATAAGGCCTATGCCGGGCAGCCGGCCCCAGAGTTTTATGATGTCGTGTTTTTTGCCTAAGACGCTCAATTGGCGGACGACTTTGCTCCTATCAAGAACACCAGTTCTTCAGCCGAAATGGGGGATCCTGATGGTAAAAAAGTTAAGATGTGTTGCCGATCGCTGGCGAATGGGCTATAAGATAGTTATGTGGTCCCTGGTAGGACATTTGGGGGCACACCCCTTTTGAAGCAAAAAAGAGTTTGACAGCATATGCAGGAAGTTGTTATGTTACAACAAGTTAGATTTTTTGGCGGCGTAGCTCAGTTGGTTAGAGCATGGGATTCATAAGCCCAGGGTCGTTGGTTCGAATCCAACCGCCGCTATTTGTGCGTATCTCGTGAAGCGTGATGCGGATTGCGTCGTAAAGGGCTCCGCCTTTGTTGAAACGAGATACGAAATACGAGCGACGAAATACGAATACCGCCCCCATCGTCTAGTGGCTTAGGATATCAGGTTCTCATCCTGGAGACAGGGGTTCGACTCCCCTTGGGGGTATTTTGGCGGATATAAAGACCGCCAAAATAAAGCAGGTGAACAGTAGAACAGACGAACAGGTGATGATTGTAGCTTCCACTGTAATCTTGTTACAGAACTCTGACAACAGTCAGTTCACCTGCGGTCACCTGTTCAACTGATCATCTGTTCAAAGGGAAATTATTAAATGCCCTTTATGTTTGAGAATCTCGAAGTCTATCAGAAATCTGTAGATTTAGCCGAGACAATCATAAATCTTACCGATACATTCCCTAAAGGTTTTCAAAAGATTAAAATGAAATGGCAGTTAAATGATAATTTTTAGCCTTGCTTGTTGATGATAATAATGGAAAAAGCAGACAAGCAGTTTATGAAAGTTGCTATCGAGCAGGCCGGAATTGCCGAGGAAAACGGCGATGTGCCGATTGGCGCGGTCATCGTTCACAAAGACCAGGTAATCGGCCGGGCATACAATCAGCGAGAGCAGCTAAACGACCCCACCGCGCACGCCGAAATAATCGCCCTTACCCAGGCCGCGGCGTTTCTGGAAAGCTGGCGGCTGGAGGGTTGTACGATGTATGTTACCTTGGAGCCTTGTCCGATGTGTGCCGGTGCCCTGGTGCTGAGCAGAATGGATAGATTGGTCTATGGCTGCGATGACCCGAAGGCCGGCGCCTGCAAAAGCCTCTACAATATCGTCCAGGACGAACGATTGAATCACAGATTAGAGGTTACTTCCGGCGTCCTCGAGGAAGATTGCTCAGAACTGCTGCAGGGATTCTTTGCTCGAAGGCGCCGGGAGAACAAGAACAACAATCAATATGGATTCTGATTGCTTTGAGCCGCAAGCAACCCATAGTCCAACCCCCGCAGGGCGGTCTATTCGTTGAGCTTGACGGCTGTGCCGTAGGCTAAAAGCTCAGCGGCGCTTCCCACAACACTCGTAGTCATATAGCGAACATTTATTATTGCATCGGCGCCCATCTCGCCGGCGGCGGCGACCATCCTGTTAGTAGCTGTTGTCCGGGCCTTTCCCATCATCTCTGTGTATTCAGTCAGTTCGCCGCCGAGAACAAGTCTTATTAGGGCGGACAGGTCTTTGCCGAGCCAGATGGCATATACCGTATGGCCCTGCACGAGACCGAGAATCTCGCGTGTTTCTCGGCCGGGTACTGTGTCGGAATTCAATATCAAGACCGCTTCGTCAGGCTCAGCAGACGGCGGCGCTTTTGCCGGCTTCTTTGCTGTTATTTGTTCGAGGGCTACTGTCAGCAGGACCACAAGAATACCGCCCAGAAGACAGAAAACTGCTATCCTGAGCCACCAGGGTACGACCGGGTCATCGGTAACCATCACGTGCCAGGGTGTCCCGGCAAATACCACGGTGAACAGACCTAATACGAAGGCCAGCGAGCCAATATGTCGTAGTGCTTTCATAGCTTCTCCTTTCCTTAGACCAGTAAAATCGAACGACTTTTAGTTATTCTTTTTGACTGACTGGTTCAATTCAGCGTTCCGAAGCTCCAGTCTTTTTATTTCTCGTTTGATGTTGCAGGTCATTTTTGCCATTTATACTTGTCTTTTTGAGGATTTTGTATAGAATTTTCAAAAACTTGTTTTTTTTAGCCATTGGAGAGGTGTCGGAGTGGCTTATCGAGCAGCCTTGGAAAGGCTGTGTAGGGCTTGTCCCTACCGCGGGTTCGAATCCCGCCCTCTCCGTTAATTTTTTAAGGAGTTTTGTAAGTGCTTAGAGATGCGTAGGTTGAAGAAGTGTTTGCTGGAAGTGTGTACCTGACTGTCCTATAACTGTCCTATTTTCCACTTTTTCAATAGTAAAGCTCAAGCTGTTCATTGCAACCTGTGCTTGTCTGTCGTTCATGGTAAAATACATGTCCAAAATGGCACTGAATGAGCGGCCCATCCATTCCAGAATGTATTTATAGGACAGGTTTTGCTGGGCACAATAGCTTGCGAAGAAATGCCTGAAGGTATGCAATTTGTAC
Source organism: Sedimentisphaerales bacterium (assembly GCA_030611315.1). GTDB lineage: Bacteria > Planctomycetota > Phycisphaerae > Sedimentisphaerales > Anaerobacaceae > JAUWPZ01. The sequence continues at coordinate 4,703 of JAUWPZ010000152.1, read as the reverse complement.
TGCTTGGGGTTTTCGAAACCACATTGCCTGCACAAGCGCTTCAGATAAGCCCGCAACTTCTTCGGAGAGACTTGCCTGCCGTCCGGCATAAGGAATACCAGGTCAGATTTTCCCGGCAGGGATCGAAGGATAGGTTTAAGTTTTCCAGCGTGGATGGGAATAACTCTGTCTTCCTTGTTCTTGGGTTTGCCATCGCTTCCGCCGCGTTGTATGTGAATCACATTAAGGTCAAAATCAGCATCTTCTCAGCAAAGCTGCTGCAGCTTACCGATTCGCATACCTGTGAAAGCCAATGTCGTGAATATCGGCACAGCCCATCTTTCAGCATTTGATAAAAGCAATTCCACCTGCTCTATTGTAAAGCAAGGTTGTCTTGGCGATTTTACCTTGGCAAAACGAATGGGCTCCAGAAAGTTTCGCGAAAGATATCCATTCTTTGCGGCCCATTTGAAAAGCTGCTTCATAACTATCGTTTCGTGGTAGATGCTCTTATCCGCGAGATTGCATTGTTCTGCCAGGTACGTTCGGTAAGCAAAAAGGTCATCCGGAGAGAATGTCCTCGCCCTTCGAATACCTTCTGATTTGCTCAGGGCGAGTTTTTTTGATTTTTTGGAGATTTTGGGGCAAGACGTATGTCCATCTTTGCTTTGAGCGGACAGGACAGAATCCAGTAAAAACTGACGCCGGAATGACGCTGGAACATTAAAGCTGAATCAAAGTGTTATGAGTTTTCCATCCCGCAGGTGGTAAAAGGAAAAGGCCGCAAGGCTAATGCCTCACAGCCCTTTTCATCACGATATAAATTATTGCTTATGCCCTGCGTTTTCGACTTAGCGGAACCTTCGGTTTCGCCTTAGCGGAATCTTCGTTTTCTCAGCAAGGCCAGCCCGCCGAGGCCAAGAAGTAAAAGCGTGGCCGGTTCGGGGACAAGGACGATAGAGGCATTGTCAAAGATATGGACTTCAAAAGGGACGTTCAGTGTGTCGCCATTTAGGAGCGTGCCGGTCAAGGTGCCGAATCTGTCTGGGATTGGCCCATAGGGATAATTGAAGTTGCTGCCAAAAACAGTTATGGTGCTGTTATCAAGAGCAAATATACTGCCTCCTATTTATCCCTCCTGAGATGATAACCTGACTGTTGCCACGGGCACCGAGATAGTACACCGACCCGCCGAGAATGTTTATGATACTGTCTTCCCAACCTACTAAGTAATAACGAGAGGGTATGGTCGCCCCGTCAAGTATGTTTAGTGTAGTTTTCAGGCCGGGCGATTTATTGTCAACAAATAAAAAATCATTGATTTGGTAGTCGATGTCGTGTGTCAGGCCGTCTCTGATATGAATCACCGCCATAACCGGCGAGGCGCTCACAAACAAAACTACCGCCGCCGCCACCCGCCGCGATTTTGCTCCGCCCTTTACACTTTTATACACCGATTCCTTTTATAACGACCGTGTCCTGGGGTGAAAAAGGCAAGCTATCTCACCACTCCTCCTTGAATATAAAGAGCATACCTGAAATAAGTGATTTTGTCAACAAAAAAGTCCGGTAAGTATTGCCAATAACCTGCATTTCTGGCGAAAATATTGAGGGGGACTTGAAATACCTGGCACACTGAGGTATAATAATAACAGACCATGTGGTTAGCCCCTGTGGAATATCTGCTTTATCCTCTCCCTCCGCACCACAGGGGCGTCTTTCTGTAAAAATAATCGGGGAGGAAAATCGGGATTGGTTAACAAGCCCCTTCGGTAACAACTCTACGAGCGTAAAGTGGTCGTGAGAGGTGTTCTGTGAATGTCTGAGGGGTAAACTATACACATAATGAAGTGGGCCGGGGATGTGAGAATGAGGAGCCATCCTGGGATTCACCCGCCGACCTACTACTGGTATTATATCAAACGGCATTCAGTCACACACAGGTCGTGTGAAGAAGATCAAGATGGCCAGTCTTATCACACCGAGCATGACAATTTGTGATAGACTACTATCCAGATGGGTTCTTGCGCTCTACGGCAAGTGTATTCGCGGCAATTTCCCGCTCTCTAGTAACCATACCTTTTCATTCGGCACGCTTGAAACCTCCCAGCCTGCGTTTTCCAGGAACACCGCGTCTTTCAGTTGCTCACCCGTAGCCGCCGAGATAACTACTTTCGCCGGAGATTTCCTGGCAATGCTCACACTCGGCCCCTCCAGATCGCTGTTCCAGAAGCAATCAGTGATGCTCGAATGCGCCGCAAGTTCCTTCACGTCAATATACCCGATAAATGCGGCCCCGTCTTTGCAGTCATGGGCCAACATCACAGCAGCCGAGCAGTACGACCGCTCGATCTTCGTCCTGAAAATCTGCCCCCCCGCAAAACCGCCAACCAACTCACATCCCTCACCCAACACCGTCACCGCCACCAGTGAATAGCAGTCAAAAACCTTCGAATCATACCCTCCCATCCCCATGAATCCCCCGATGTACTTGCCGTTCCTCTTACCGCACACAACCTCTCCGGCACTGCCCGACCTCTCAATCACGCCGTAGTTGCCCCCGACAAACCCGCCCAATTGCGAGTGGCCGTCACCGGCAACCTCCAGCCTGACATCAGACAGGCACTCGACGATGCGTCCGAAGTTTCGCCCCGCCAATCCACCCCAACTCATAGGCCTTCGTCCTCCGGGCCTGGTATACACCCTGCCGCTGGCCTTGCATCGTTCGATCAAGCCCTCGTTCTTCCCACAAAGCCCTCCGACCGATCTTACGCCGGCGACGACAAAACCCTCGGCAACAACGTTCCTCAAGACGCCCGTCTTAAGGACAACCGTAAACAAACCCGTATACGGCAGATCGCTGCGGATATGGTAATTCCTTATCACATGACCGTTCCCGTCAAACACGCCGCCGAAACCGAATCCGAAGCCGACACCGTGAAAATCCACCCCCTCCATATCGATGTCCGCCATAAGTTTGAAATGCTTCTCATTATCCTGAGGATAGACGCCAATCAACGTCAAGTCCGCGGCATCATAAATGAGATAGGGGTCGTCAGCCGTTCCGCTGCCCCCACCGTACTCGACGGGATCGTCCCGGATCTCAACCCCCGGCGTGTTCTCCCACACCAGACGCGGATAATCGCTGTCCTCGTCGATGACCCACACCCCGTCACCCCAGTACTTAAACGTTGATTTCTTCTTAAGCTCGCGCGTCCGCTTGGCTACAGCGGCCACGTCATACTCGTTGCCGCTCCTTTCGGCATCCCAGAACGAGATATCGACGATACCCTCGTTTTCCCCCACAAATCCGCCGGCCTTGTCACCGGCGGACACCGATTTGCCGATGGAGTAGCTTCGAAGTATCCCATAGGTGTTCTCGCCTGCAAATCCGCCAACTTTGCCCCCCGCCATCGCGGTCACATTGGAATAGCTGTCAATGATATACCCATCGTTCTTGCCCGCAATCCCACCGATGCCGCTCTTGCCGACAACCTGCCCCTCAGCCAGACTCATGGCGATCAGGCTGTAGTTGCTCCCCACAAGCCCGCCGATTTCAGAACCCTTGCACACAATTCTAAAGCCAAACGCAAAGCAATTCTGTATGGAGCCGTTGTTATGTCCGCAAAAGGCACCGACGCTGCTTCCGCTGATTTCCGAGACAGTACTCACGCCTTCGCAATTGCTGTTGACTACAGTGCCAAGATTGTAACCGACAACACCGCCGCCGATGTTGAGCTTGTCTTGTGCAACGATGTTGCACTTGCTGACGCAATTGTCGATAATGCCGAACTGACTGGACGCTACGAGTCCGCCGACAACACTGAATCTCCTGGAGTCTTCATAAGCATTGATAGTCACATCACACGCGGAATTCTTGACTGAAGCGTTGTCCAAAAAACCGATGGCCCCGCCCACAACATAGACGCCGCTAACTGTACCGGTCACCATACAGTTCTCCATAGCACCCTCAAGCGAAGCGGCAAGACATGCTACGATTTGGTCCCCTTTGACATCGGCATCTACAAGATGAAGGTTCTTAATCACCGCGTTGTCTTCGACATGCCCGAAAAGACCAAGGTAATCGGCTACGCGGTTCTCTGCCGTGAAGTTCGATATCGTATGTCTGCCGCCGTCGAACACCCCGTTGAACCCCCCGCCTCTTTGGGGGCCCCATTTTTCGTCATCCAGATCAGGCCCGATGATCGCCCGTTCGTAAACTGTTCCGGCCATATCAAGATCAGCCGTAAGTATGAAATGGGATTCATAGTCGGCTTTCGTCTTGCCCAATTCGACGAGATGTTCAACAGTGGCTATCTGATAAGGATTATCCGCTGTTCCATCTCCGCCCCCATACTCACCGCAGAGCCCACTCGAAATCAGTACGCAGAAAGAACTCAGGACAACGAAAGTCTTACGCATTAGAAATCTCCACATTGTCATCGGTATTTCACATTTGACTTTATAAACGGCATTTCTGCACGCTTTGTCACTTTTCCTGAGACACTCCTGTAAAATGCACACTCTATAATACCAAATCTACATCGCAATTTCAATAACTTTCCGAGTAATTCAGCACGCCATGGGTGCCCGTCACGATTGTAGGTAGATTTTTCAGGCCTTCAACTCCAATTTTCCGTCAATAATAGCTATCACCTCTCTGTCATTCCCGCGAAAGCGGGAATCCAAGCCTTAAAGCGACTATCGACATACGAATAAGTCCA
>JAUWPZ010000187.1 GCA_030611315.1 Sedimentisphaerales bacterium | reverse complement strand
ACTTCGAATAAAAGCCATGATATGAACCTCCATTTTACTTGCTCTCTCGAGCACTCTTTTTCATTGCCCACGATCTGCACAGCGCAAACGGGGTTTGTTCTTTACCCAATATACCATATTGTTCAGTAAAAGTCAAACCTTTCCAATCCAAACTCTACCTGTATTATATCCCGACCTGTGTCCAAGCCCAGTATAGAGCAGTTCCGCCAATTCCCACACATACAACTCTGACCCAAGATATGTAGGATAACTCTCAAACCACGCCATACCAAACGACCATTTATCATTCCACGGTGGTTTTTTTCTCGTACTTCTCTTCTCAAACATCAATTTACCCTGCACCTCTTGCCCTTGTATATATTCCACAAAACCCAGACTTGAATAATATGTCGCCCTACCCCACCACACTCTCTCGTTATATCGCAAAAACAGGTTATAATCTCCCTGAACTCTTACCGCTGACGAAATCTCTCTATCAGGATAATTTTGCGGCGTTGAAATACCGTCGAAAAACCCAGCGTACGCATATACGGGATCAAAATGTGTATGCCGCCACGGAAACACCCCAAAATACTTACCTGCTACAAACTCACATAACGGCCCTTCATATCCCAATATTCTCGGCACCGCATACATCTTATTGAACGTATTTTGTCCGAGGCGATACAAATAGTGTTCATAAGCCTTTGCTAACTCTGGGAATCTGTCCAGTTTTGTCGCTAGTGGCAAACACTTACCCAGCGGCTCGGCACGCGTCCATTGCGGGTTCATAATCGTACCCAAATAATAACCTTTTATCCTTTGAATCCCGTAAACCTTCATATTTGCTCACCTCTCTCAAAACTTTTTAAAACTTCTAATCTGCAAAACTACCGCGTACACTAACAACAAATATGCTACACTCTAGCACAAAACAATGCGACGTAACCACATATACCTTATCTAGGAGACCTTGCGATGGAAGAAGAAATTCTAACACTCGGCACGCTCTACATATCCCACGAGGTTCTGCAAATGGACAAATGGATTCGCGACCAGGCCATTTCGGCAGCTATGATCCAAATGCGTAAATACTTAGGCTTGGAAGGTCTGTTAAAACCATCAAAAATCAGAACCGGGGACTTCTCATTAGTTATGGCCGACCTTAAAGTTTCGCCTATTCTCGTGAGCTTTATAGGAATCCCAGGCAGGAACCGAGCTTCAATAGTTCAGGAACTTTACACCAAAAAGTAAGCCCAACTGAGCGCGGCGGCTCCGCCGCCGCTTCTAATCGCACCGCCGTCGCTCCGCGACGGCTCACCTTGTCCTATCGCAAAAAGGCTGACGCCACGCGCCAACATCCGTGTTCCCCGCTTCGCCGTTCCCGTCCGCTCGCCTCCTGCTCGCTCCCGGGCCGGCTCGCCTCCCGCCGGCCTCGCTACGGCCTCTGCGTCGCCGCTACGCGGCGGCGCAGGTCGGCGCCTCGGCTTCCTGCCTCGGCTTCTGCCTACGCGGGTTGCGGGGCCGGCGGGGCGGAGCCCTAACGGCCCCGTTTCGAACCTTCGCCTTGAGATTGCAACAAGACGGCGAAGGTTTTTTATTTGATGTGTTACTATTTTGAGGCTACGCCTTGAAGGCACTCCATTCTTTTATGCAATCTTTTAAAGGCTCGGTTTTCACTCCGTTCATAAATCTGATATTTGCTCACTTATGTTCGCTTCCCCCTGTGCCTTGCAAAACTGCCCCTGAAATTAGAGACTTTTTTCACTCACTACGTTCGTTTTATTCGATTGGAAGTTGCTGAGCTTACCTAGGAACCGGTCGCAAGGCTCCCCAGCGCTCAACAACCGAAATGGTGTAGCAATTGCAAAGGACACCGCCAAAGGCGGTACTTTTTACTGAATCACCATTTCGCCCATCGAATAAGAGGGGCAGTTTTGCAAGGCACAGGGGGAAGGTGAGGTCGCTACGCTCCAGGACATTTTGACTTACGAGGTCGAAACGACCTCGCCGCCACGGCCGTCTGCACGTGGCGGGGTTGCGGTTTCCTGCTCACAGGAAACCGCTCAGTGCCCAAACTCCTTCGTTTTAGTACACCGGCACCAATATAGCGTATGACCCCCAATTTTGTAGAAGTTTTCGCTGGTTTTCGATGAAACTTCGCTTTCTATACAGAATGCGAATAAAACTACAGTCAGCTGACTGTAGAAAATATTTTATATTCGCTAAAATATATTCGCTTTTCCTGTTGACAAGTGTTCGCTTTTGCCGATAATAGAGAATATGAAATGTCGCAGTTGCCAACGGACGTCCTGAGTCTTCCGCAGTCCTCGCGGAGGCCTACGGGTAAACCTCTCAGTTTGGCACTGCGACACCTCTTTAAGATTGTTTTGTTACGTTTTTCTCGAGAAGCTTATTGACAATGTTGTTAGAAAGAAACTGTCCTGTTTGTGGTGGCATTATGGATTATCACCGCAATGACGCAAAAACTTGCAGCCCCAAATGCAGACAACGGGCTTACCGTTTAAGAAAGCGCAAGTCCGGAAGCGTTACGCATACCGGCATACGTAACCGTGGTATGATTAAGCCAAAACATTTTTGACAATTTGGAGCCTCTTATGTCGCAGCGTCCCAAACATTTGCTCACTGGAATATACTCAGGTTCCCCTCTATTTCTCTCCTTGTATGGTTGGACGCTGCGACTTCCTTTGAAAATTCTGAAAGGAGCTAACTATGAACAACGCAAACGTATTGTTTGACTTTATGCGTCTGAATATTGATCATGCACAAAAACACTTTAATACCAGCGATTTTAACAATGTTGATTATTTTCTGGGCTTGCTGTCTAAGGATATTACAGCAGTCCGGAAAATGTACGGGAGGAAACCAGCCGAACCTGCCAAATTACTGAAAAGAGAATATCATGAATTTTCAAAGCATGAGCCTCGAAGCCCATAAAGCCATTGAAGATTTTACCAGGTCTCACAAAGGCCTTCTACATTTATTCATTAAAGGTGGTCATGTTCATGCTATTGAATTTAAACCACGTAAGAACAGCCCTGCTACTCTTTTAGACGTTCCATTTTGGTATCAAACCCACGGCTTCACCTACGCTGAATGGAATGAATTAATCACCGAACTTTTGAACCTTTACAATAAGGAAAAATCATGTCAAAATCAGCGAAAACTCTTAGCACCGCCGAACAAGAGCAACTCTTAATTGCACTCTTACAGCCCAAAGGCTTAAACCATACGACGCCCAAGAGTGTCAGAAACCATCTGTTTGCCTGCCTTATGTTAGAGGCTGGTCTGCGAGTCGGCGAGGTCGTAAAGTTACAAATGAGAGACTTGTATTTCAACTTTAAGCCTGTTACTAGCCTAATTATTCGGCCGGAAATCAGCAAAAACCACGTCGAGCGATCTATACCGATGAGTGAACTCCTTATAAAATCTCTTGAAGAATTCCTTAATATTTGCGAACAGCTAAAATCTGCCAGAGATTGGGTTCCTGTTTTCGGGACTACCTTAGACGGCCGGATTTTAACTACCCGTCAGGTCCAAAATATCATCAATAAAGCAGGCTGGAAAGCTCTTGGCCGCCCCGTCCATCCTCACATGCTGCGCCACACCTTTGCCAGCAAGCTTATGCGTATTACCGATATACGTACTGTCCAGGAATTGCTCGGGCACAGCAGTATCACCAGCACCCAAATATACACCCATCCGAATGAGGACGACAAAAGCAAAGCTATTGCTGAACTGAACTCACCGGTATCTGCCTAATAACCTTTATGCAATCGCCACACATCGGCACGTGCGACATCCTATCGACCGGAAACATATCACCACAACATAAACACGGAGCCTGCGGTATCGCCGGCTGAACTGAGCCAGGTCCCGCCACAGGCTCCGAGGTGATGGCTTCAGACGCTGGTTGCATCGCACGCCAAGCCTGGAGCCATGATGCCGTTGTTCGGGCCGTCGCCCCTTGCTCTATTGCGTTACGCAGCAAAAAGGCACGATAATCATCGTCAGTAACGCAAGCAAGGTTATTAGCTGCACTAACCGAGAGTCGCTCATTATGTATCGCCATCTGAACATCCGCCGGCCAATCTGCTATTGCCACCATCGAACGCACCCAGTGTTCGCTCTTATGAAATCCGGATGCAAGCTCCTCGACCGTCATCGCCTCGTTGTCCAGACAATCCTTCATAGAGCAGGCTAACTCCACCGGGCTTAGGTCTTTTCTGAAGAAGTTTTCTGCGAAAGTAATCTCGCCCTCTTTCGCTTTGTCAGTATCAACTATAATACAATCCGCCGTTTCAATTCCAGCTTTTCGCAACGCTTTTAGCCTTCTGTGTCCGCAGACTATTTCATATTGACCTGCATTTTCTGTTACATGCAAAGGCACCAACAGTCCAATCCTACTGATACTCCTTGCTAGACTATCAATTGCTTCATCTTCTGTTTCAAGCCTCTGCTCATGTTTGCCTGCCTTAATGTATTTAACCAGAATTTTTACCATCTCTGACATGATTTTTATCACCAGTTACCAAGTTATATATCTGCACAAAATTACTGTTTTCGGATACTACCCAGACAATATGATCACCTTTTGTCAACTCCAACTGTCTCCTAACCCCTATCGGTATTGTAGTTACAATGGATGAATGCTGTCTGTGAACTCTCGTTACATACTGTTTTGTTGCCATGATGTTCAAGTTATACAGGTATATGGCGTATCCCGTCCACCGTTAAATATATTTTTTATTTTTCCTCTTGCCAAACAGCTTTCCTGTCCGATAATGACTCTGGGTCTGCTTCTGGGTTTGAGCTTAATATGTCAGAAGTAGGCCCAACCTTTAATTTATTCGCCCTGGTAGGCGGGCATAGCCCGCGGGCAGCCTCCAGCATAGGCTCGGCATTGTAGACAGCCAACGTACCGTTCAAATAGTGTTGGGAAATAGGCCACCCCATCCAGTTGCTATCTGCAATTAATCGATAGCAGCAGCTCAAAACAGGATCTTGTAGCGTGGAGTTGTGCGTCCCCGGAATGGTGTGAAGTCCTGTCTAAGGCGGCAACCTCAAACTCATCTGGGAAGCCAACGTCCAAATCGTTGGCCTCCGCTCTGTTTCCTAAATCTATCAGGGAAGTTCCCAGTGCGGTTATTTCCCACCATACGTGGTTAAATGGCCATTCCCTCCAGTTAATTGAGAGAGTACGAACGTAAGCCATCCAGCGAGCGTGAGTGAGTACTCTCATTTTTCAATTTTACGCCGATTTTTAGATTTTTCAATCAAAGACAGTGACAGAGTTAGATCTAACTCTCCGATTTTTCAATCGTTCACCAGAACCATTACCCCTAGCTCATCGATACCATCTAACAAATCCTCATCACAAACATCACATACGATTACTGGTATTATTTTACCCGGCGAATTGTACTCTCTTGCAAACAGTCGCGTATATGTCAATATCTGACCGAGAGCAGCCATTGACGCGTACGGCTTGATTTCGATAATCCATAGTCCGCCACCAACGGAAGCCACAACGTCGATTCGCTTTCTGGACACACCACTTGCAATCCGCCGAATAGTTTCGTCGGTCTCTCCGGGCAACATTCTCGGCAGTCCGACATGTATATCGTACCAGACTCTTTTGATTCCATAATCCTGCTGCTCCAAAAATGTTGTCCAGACGGCTGTGTCCTCAAACAGCATGTGTGGATAGTGAGGCATTAC
>JAUWPZ010000210.1 GCA_030611315.1 Sedimentisphaerales bacterium | reverse complement strand
GCACTTCACGTAGCCGTGGACTCCTTTTTCGTCGACTCTTGGAACAAGCTGTCGCTACTGGGCCTGTTACCGAGGCTGACATCACCCATGGTTACAACTGGTCTCGATTTTGCCAATTTGGGGCAAGGAGGAGCTAACCGACTACCCCCCTACGGACAAAAAGCTTTAGAAAGAAAAGTCCCGGCCCGGCAAGCATTAAAATCTATCTCCGGCGTCTTCGGATCGACTTGACGGCAAGCTGAGCCTTGCGTTATATCTCTATTCTACGCGTTTTCGTTTTCCCTTTTTTTCCGGGGTGCTTTTTTTCTTTTTAGGACTGTTTTTTTAGCGTTTGAGCGGCCTTTTGCTCTTTTTGCCCTTTTTGGATTTACCGGGAGTTCAATCATGCCCATTTGAATAGCCCTTTTGATCAACTCCACAACATTATGGACATCGAGTTTGCGCATAATGTTTTTTCGGTGCTCTTCGATGGTCCGGACATGGCGGTTTAGCAGATTGGCAATTTCCTTGTTGGTCTTACCTTCGACTATCAGTTTCAGCACTTTCATTTCGATTTTGGTCAGAGGCTTACCCTTGTAAGAATCAGCGGGAGTGTTCTGTTTCAGTATCTTTTTAACAGTATTCAGAAAACTTTCTTTATCCAGAGGTTTTTCGATAAAGTTCTCAGCGCCTGCTTTTATAGCCGATACTGCCAAGGATATATCGCCGTAGCCGGTTATCAGCAGAACAGGCACCCACGGTGCGAACCGCCTGACTTCTTCCAGCAGTTTGACTCCGGTTATTTCCGGCATCTTCTCATCAGTGATGAGTAAATCGCACGTTTGGATGCGTAATTGTTCAAGACAATCGGTCGCACTGGCGAAACAGCTAACCTTTGTCTCTGGGCCGAGTTGTTCAAGGGTTTTGCCGACTACCTTGCGTATCATCGGCTCATCATCGACGAAAAAAATATGTTGTTTTGCGTTATGGGTCATTTGCTTAAATTATGACCTCCTGTTTCCTTTGACAGGCAGGGTGACGAAAAAAGTGGAGCCTTTACCCGGTTGGCTTTCGACCCGGACTTTGCCCCCGGCTCGGGTTGCGATCTGCTCAACGATACAAAGACCAAGACCTGTCTTATCCCATTCGGTCTTGGTTGTGAAAAACGGCTCAAAAATCTTATCGAGATTTTCCGGCGCGATACCGCCGCAATTGTCGGAGAATTGCAGCACAACGCGCCCATCTTTTATATCGCCGCTGATAGTAAGCCGGCGAATCTTTTTGCCGTCGGCCGCCTGTATCGCGTTCTCAACCAGTGCAAAAAACAACTGCTCCAGCTCTTTTTCATTAGAATATATACAAGGCAGCTTCTCCATTTTTTTGAGTTCCAGCGCAACCTTTGCGCTCCGGGCACTTTCACCCAGCAGCTTGACGATCCTCTCGGCAACCGCCTTGATATTTACTTCCCGGACGTTTTTCTCTGATGATTTCCTTGCGAAATTGCGAAAACTGTTGATTATTGAAGTAACATTCGAGACCTCGGCCAAACTGTCCTTGAGCGCTTCTCGAACAGTATCCGGACAGAACGTCGATTCAAGGTTGGCCAGGGCATTCTCAAGTGACAGGCCGATAATCGTTAAAGGCTGAGTCAACTTATGGGCCGTCATTGCGCTGAGCGTTCCGAGTGAGGCCAGTTGTTCGGCTCGAACCATTTCCTCGCGGTGCCTGGCCAGTTCATCCTGGGCTTGTTTGAATTCGTGAATGTCTCTTGCTATTACCAGCGCAGCGGTTACTTTCCCGCTGCCGTTTCTTAATGGTTCGATGGTCGTGTTATACCACCTGGATTGGCCCTGCAGTTCGGTCAATGCGATTGCATTCAATCCCTCTGCCGTATTTATCACCCGGCGTATATTCTTCATTTGCCGGTCCGCGATTTTCTTCGGAAAAAGTTCCCACATTGTTTTTCCTATACAATCTTCAGGCCTGATACCCAGCCGCTTTGCCATCGTTGTGTTCGCGAACAAAAATTGCCCGTTGTAATCGATGGTGGCAATGGATTCGCCCGCACTTTCAACCAGCGTCCTGTATCTTTCCTCGCTTTCGCAAAGCGCCTTTTCGGTGCGTTTGCGTTCGGTGATGTCTTCTGCTGTGCCTTCGTAGTACAGGATGTTTCCAGTCTCATCGCGAATCGTTCTGGCATTTTCGATAATTGACAGGATTGTTCCATCGCGTCTGAGCCAGGCAGATTCCATGGCGACGACCCGGCCCTCTCTTTCAATGCGCTGCTTGAATTCTGAGCGTGGGTACTTTGGTTCGTATCCTTCCATTTCCAGGTTTCGCTCGGCAAGCTCCTCGAAGGATGAGTATCCAAGCATGCGCACCAGCGCCGGATTCGCCATAAGAATCCGGCCATCAGGCGTAGTTCGATACATTCCGACCGCGGTGTTCTCGATGATGTCTCTGAACTTCTCCTCAGACCTGCGCAGTTTCTGCTCGGCCTTCTTGCGCTCGGTGATGTCGCGGAAAAAGGTGAAGATTCGTCCGCCGTCGAGCCCCAGACAATTGGCGCAGACATCGACGTCGATAATCGTTCCGTCCTTGCGTTTGTGACGCGATTCGAAGCGAAGCGAGCCGATATCCGTGATATGCCTAATCCTCCCGGCAATCTCCTGCGGTGATTCGGCGGCCTCTACGTCTTTTATGTTCATATTCAACAGCTCTTCGCGGCTGTAGCCTGCCATGCGGCAGTAAGCATCGTTGACCTCCAGGATGCTGCCCTCAGGGTCAACCACCCAAAAGCCGTCCATGGATGTCTGAAGAATAATCCTGTTTTTTTCCTCTGCTTCCTGTTGCGTGGAGACATGTTTGAGCGTTCGAAGGGTAACGACCCAGGCAAATAGTATCAGCGATAGCGTAACGCTAACAAGAATAACCGTGATGAGGATTTTCCGGCTAAGCTCGCTATGCTCAGCTATCATGTTTTGTCGAAGAGCGTCTGTGAAGTCCGCCATGCCATCGCTGTAAATACGCTTTTGCTCTTGATACTCCGGGCTGTGTAGCAGGTTCGCGGCGGCTTCGCGGTTTCCCTCGCGGACCATCTCGAATGCCTTGTTCTCCATTGCGACCAGTTCAATGTTGGCGGCGTCGGTCCGGGCGGCCGCTTCGCTCATAAAGGCCTCCGGAGCGCTGCTTTTGGCCTCTTTGATGGCATCGTCAAGTAGAGGCTGAAATTGTCTGTAGCGATTCTCCCATTTTGCTTCGCCTGTTGCTGCCGCCATCCGAGCCGACATAGTCAGCACCTCGTCAAGATATATAATGCGCCCGCTTAACTCCAGCATCCCGAACTGTTGGTCATCGATAGCCTTTACATGCTGATACGAGTCCCAAACGAGCCAGCCCAGGCCCACGAACATAACTAATGTGAAAACAAATGCCGGTATAGAGACCTTTTTTGGCACAGTGGCGGCCCAGGTGGTTTTACCGCTTGCATCGCCGCCGACCGGGGCGCTCAACTCCCGGTTTGGTTCAGCATTGTTATCTTTGTCGTTTCGCATAGAGCTCGGTATCTGTTTCATTAAAGCTGACAGATTTCGCTCCGAAGGCGCTCTGACACTCGCGGTGTTTTCTCTCACGTCAGATTAGCCGCCCTTATTGGCATTTATAGGTATAATTGTGTATAATAGCATATTTAGCCGGGCTAATCAAGATAAATGTTACTCAAACTTAGGGGTTTTCTCGTAAGCTTTTCCGCAGTAAATCCTTGTGAAGCCAGAAACAGGTATTTATTGCTTCAGTTAGCCCCGTTAATAGTCGGTACATAAGAAAGTCTGGTTTGTCCGGTAGTGGCTGACTGA
>JAUWPZ010000041.1 GCA_030611315.1 Sedimentisphaerales bacterium | reverse complement strand
TCGTATGCCGCCCGGCAGTCGAGCCAGCTATAAGCACCACACAAACCGGGCCTTTCGGGCGAAACGACACAGAGGTGGTTCGGAGCGAAACTTTGACACAATGTGCAGGAGTAGAATGTGTCGATGTCCTCATCCGTCATTCCTTCGAGCCGCACATCGCGCTCTGCGTACACAGCCCGGGCCTGCTCACGCAGCTTTAGAACCTGTTTTTCATCGGTATATATCTTGACCTGCACCTTGTCTAAGATACTGGAATACTCACCATGAAGCTTTGCGTGCAGGAGCTTGCCGATATGTTTGAGTTTGAATCCGGCCTTGTCGGCGTCCTTGCTGATTCGGACCCAGTTGATATCACGCTGGCCCATATGCCACAGCCCCTGGGCCTCGTTCATGAAAGTATGTACCTGCCTCTCAAGCACGGGCTCGAAATCGGCCTGCATTTTTCTTCCCGCCGCTTCAATTAAGATACCCAATGGCAGCTTTCCTCCGGCCTCAAGCGAATCGACATCGGGACCTTCGACTTCGACCTTGCCGTCTTCAACCTCCCCGATTTCCCGCATTCGAAGCCATTCGAAGGCAGGCGTTCTCTGTCCGCCGAACTCACAGTGCATATCATCCTTTCGGATACGCTCACCTTCAAAGGCGGGGCTGACAGCCAATGGGATTGGAATTTCCGTGATTTTTATCTTCAGGCCGCGAACCTCAATGGCTTTTTCAACAATCTGGTCGTGGGGAATATTCGAGACGACGTGTTCATAAGTGCAAACGCCGGTAGGAAGGATTTCCGGGATATCGGAATCAGCAATGGTCGGGAAACCGTAATTAATTACACCAGCCGCCGTCGCATACCATTCGTCCGTGACCTCGCCGAGGGCTATTACGAACGCGAAGATTCTGTTCTTATTGTAAAGCAGGTGGCGTCGGTAATCGCCGGGCTGGACCCCCCCGAAGGTAAGCGCCACCCGACTTGCAAAACCCGCCGCATATATCGCCGCCGTTATCTCCCGCCCGAAAGGCACAAGACGCGTCTCCCAGCCCAGTTCCACTCCTGCTTGTGCTAATTGTTCGGCAAAGGTTATCCCGTTATGATGACCGGCCATAAAAACATACAGACTTCTTTCCTGACATTTCCTGGCGATATTAACCGCTGTCTCCACGTCCGGAGCGGCCCCCACAATCGCCGCGAAACCCGGCGCAGTACCGTCAACGAACTGGATTCCTCGCTCACGGAGGATAACATCATCCGCCGCTCCAAGCCAGATATCGTCCACCGGATTAGGCCCGATTAGATATTTGCAGGCTTCGATAATCTCCTCAGCAAAGAGCGTTGCCATGCCCGCGTCGAGGGTCTGGCCCAGATAGGGCAGCCACAGGTCGTCATCGACAGGTGGGGGCAGCAAATCTTTTATCTCCCTCATCACATCTTCGAAATCGCCCAGTTTTTCTACCGCCTGCCCGGTGATTGAATAGATAACTGGCATATAGTAACCGGTATTCGGAAACTCGACTTTGCAATCCTTGCCCTTTTCCTTGACGGCTTTGGTTAAAATATCTTCGGCCTGTTCGGTTATCTTGTGTGCGCCGCGTATGGCTGCTGATGCAATGATTTTTGACATAGATTAACCTACCTTTGTATTTGGTATTTGTTTTGTGTTCCTTTACTCTATGGATAACGCTCGCCGGTCCTCCATATCGTAAAGCTTTCGTTCGGCCTCCTTGTTGATTCCCAGGGCGTCACGTTTGCTCTCAATATGCTCAATCATCATACCGGCTGCCTTGATTGGGTCCCGCTCAAAGGCCCATTTGCCGCCGACATCCTTTTCGATTTCGTCGGTTAAATAACGCGTTAAGTTTGGCGCACCAAGCACAGGCAGAGGCTCGGCAATGACGGTATAAACCCCTGAAGCAACGAAATACATCCCGATTGAAACAGCCTTTTCTGACATCCATTCGGGCGCTGCACCGGCAACAGGTAAATCTGAAATGTCCTCACCGAGTCCGCCTTCGGCAACCACATTTGCCAGAATCGTCAAAATCCTGCTGTTGTCCACACACGAGCCAACATGGAGAACTGGCGGTATACCCACTGTCTCACATACCTCGGCCAGACCCTTGCCGCAATATTTCGCCGCTGCATCGGGTCTCATCAGCCCCGCCTTGGCGGCAGCGATTGCACTGCAGCCTGTGCTCACAACCAGAACATCATTTTTGATGAGCTTCCTTATCATCGTAAGGTGACCGTAATCGTGCACTTGCTTCGGATTATTGCAGCCCACAACTCCAGCCGCACCACGAATTCGCCCATTAATGATATTGTCATTTAGCGGGCGGTAACTTGCGCGAAATCGCCCGCCAAGATGATAAAAAATATTTTCTGTTGTAAACCCTGCAATCCCACGCTCCATTAGCTTCGGAATATTAGCCTTGCCTTTCCTGTTCTCAAAATTTTCAATGGCGATTTTGATAATTTCGCGTGCGATCTCCACCGCCCTGTCTTCGTGGAACTCAATATGCTCTGCGCCGGCGATTTTGCATTTGGGAGAGGTGGTAATCAGTTTTGTGTGAAAACAGCCGGACAGTGAACCGAGCGCGGGCATAATGCACTGCACGTCCACCAGCATAACCTCGACCGCGCCGGTCATCATCGCCAGTTCCTGCTGAAGAAAGTTGCCTGCGACCGGTATGCCGTGACGCATCAGTATCTCGTTAGCCGTGCAGCACATACCGGCAAGGTTGATGCCTTCGGCGCCTTTGTCTTTCGCCATTTTTATAAGTTCAGGTTCCTGCGAGACTGCTACGATTATATCTGACAGGGTCGGCTCGTGACCGTGCACAACTATATTGACCTGCTTGGCGTCAAGCACGCCGAGATTGGCGCCGAATCGAATCGGCCAGGGGCTGCCAAACAGGATATCCGAAAGCTCCGTGGCTATGAGTGAGCCGCCCCATCCGTCAGACAGGCACGCTCGCAGGCCCTGCTTTACAAGATTCTTATAGTCCGACCCTACACCTATATGTGTTCTGTGCATAATCTCAACAATTTCACGGTCGATCGAACGCGGAGTAATGCCCAGTTCCTGCCAGACCTTTTGCCTGGCCGGCGGCGGATAAGCCGACGCACTGATAAGTGTTCCTTCCTGCTTCCCGAACTCGGCCAGAGCCGCGTCTGCCAGGTCGCCGGCGATATCCTTTGTCTGTCTGCCTTCTACCTTGATGCCGTACCTTGCCGCGACTTCCCTCAATTTCAACTCGTCCTTAATCATATAGTCGCACTGTTCGCTCTCGACTACCATCTTGAACGTGTGCGCGATGTCTCTGCCGTGGTCGGAATGTGCCGCAGCACCGCCGGCAATCATTCGCACCAGATTTCGCGCCGCAATCGTATCGGCGTCTGCACCGCAAACACCAAACTGAGGTCCTTCCCCAAATGGGTCGATTCGGCATGGGCCCATAGTGCATATTCGACAACAAATTCCCAGTTTCCCAAAGCCGCACTGCGGCAATTGGGCTTCAAGCCTGTCCCAGGCATTCTGCTGGCCGGCCTCGGCCATACGGCTTATCATTTCCTGCGATGCTTTGTCGCTGCTGCGTTCTTTCGGATCCATAAACAACTCCTCGGTAATCAGTTAACTCCAAGAACATTAGAACTAAATACAATATCGTATTTAGCCTCATATTTCAAGCAGTGCCGTCAACTTTGTGCGTTGAACGCCGGCTGACGGCATACTTACTGTTTTTTACGAATTGGAGCAGATGCAAGTTGTGCAGCACTCTGCAATTTTCTGCATTTCGGACACAAGCGTACACGTTCACGAAATTCCTCACAATCCAAGCCGACTTTGCCCATGACCTGCTCGCTCACCTGCACACTGACCACGGGTGCTCCACACTGCCGGCAGAGAAGTAACTTCGCCCGCGACTTGAACGGTGATATCTCCACCTCCTGCTGGTCTTTGTGAATCCTCAATTTGATAGTTCCCACTGGGCAAACGACAGCGCAAGCCCCACAGCCGATGCAATCATCAGAAGGCTGCCGGAAGGGTGCTGCCACGGTCCGGTCCACGCCGCGTCCGGCGAACCCTATAGCCGATTGTCCAATTATCTCCTCACATACGCGGACACACAAGCCGCACAGGATGCAATTTCGTTGGCTCTCCGTAACCTTTGGGTAATGTGTCTCTTTCACGCCCATACGTTCGGCCAATGCCTTGAGTTCTTCGCTCTCCGGCGCCCGGGCAAGCAGCAGCTCCATTACGCCGCGACGGGCCTGCTGAGCCCGCTCGCTGGAAACATAAACTACAATGTCCTCCCGCACGGGGTAATTGCAGGCGGTTACCAGTTGCCTCCAGTCACCGCGCTCCAACTCCACCATACAAATCCGACAGGAGGCATCGCATGAAACAGCCGGGTGATAGCAAAGTGTCGGAATCCAGATTCCAGCCTTTTTAGCGGCGTCGAGAACCGTAGCGTTCTTTTTAACCCTGACCTTACATCCATCTATGGTTACTGTAGGCACTGGTTCTACCTTTCTTTATACCTTCAGCACTGCGGTGAAGGGGCATTTCTCCCAGCATATTCCACACAGCGTGCACTTTTCCTGGTTGATTACGTGCGGAACCTCCTTTTCGCCAGTGATAGCGTCTTCCGGGCAGTTCTTCAGACAAATACCACAAGCTTTACAGGCCTCAGCATCGATCTCATAACGGAACAAACCACGACACTCTTTTGCCGGGCAGTGGCGGTCTAAAATGTGTGCGTCGTATTCATCGCGGAAATAGCGTATGGTGGAGAGAACAGGGTTCGCCGCAGTTTTCCCAAGGGCGCATAGAGCCGTTCCTTCTAATAGTTCCGCTAATACACCGAGCTCTTCTATGTCGCCAACGTCTCCCTCTCCCCTCGTTATGCGATTAAGGATGTGCAGCATCTGAGCCAATCCCTCACGGCAGGGCGTACACTTGCCGCAGGACTCTTTTTGAAGAAACTCTGTGAAGTACCGCGCCACTCTCACCATGCAGGTACCCTCGTCCATCACGATCATACCGCCGGAGCCCATCATTGACCCCAGTTTGGTGAGCTCGTCGAAATCGACCCGCGCGTCGAGATGTTCGGATGGTATGCACCCACCAGAAGGTCCTCCTGTCTGGACGGCTTTGAATCGCTTGCCGTCCCTTACTCCCCCGCCAATTTCATCTATGATTCGCCGCAGCGTGATGCCCATTGGAACTTCTACCAGACCGGTATTTACCACGTTTCCAACCAGGCTAAATACTTTTGTTCCTTTGGACTTTTCGGTTCCAATACCAGCGAACCACTCACCACCTCGGTTTATGATCGGCGGGATATTAGTCCATGTCTCTACATTATTGAGATTGGTGGGTTTTCCCCGAAACCCACTTTCCACGGTATGCACGTATTTTGCCCGCGGTTCACCTGTGCGGCCCTCAAGCGAGGCCATCAGCGCAGTGGATTCCCCACAGACAAATGCACCACCACCACGGTTAATCCTTATGTTAAACGAAAATGAACTACCGAGGATATCTTCACCAAGAAATCCCCATTGCCGTGCTTGCTCTATCGCTTCTTTCAGACGTTCTACTGAAAGAGGATATTCGTTTCGCACATAGATATAGCCCTGTGAGGACCCTATAGCATAAGCGCCGATTACCATTCCCTCAATAACAGAATGTGGATTTCCCTCCATAATCGCACGGTCCATAAAGGCCCCAGGGTCACCCTCATCACCGTTGCATATAACATATTTTGGAGAGCCATCAGATTCACGACAGGAACGCCATTTTCGTGCAGTGGGAAAGCCCCCTCCGCCGCGTCCACGCAATCCGGCAAGCTCAACTTCTGCAATAATCTCTTCAGAAGTCATTGTTGTTAGGGCTTTGGGTAAAGCGGTGTATCCTCCCGCTGCAATGTAATCCTCTATATTCGCCGGGTCAATCAGTCCATTATAGGCCAGTGCAATTCGATTCTGAGCCTTATAGAAAGGTATTTCATCCGGACTTCTGGCCTTTTCCCCCGTGCTGGGGTCCTCATGTAATAGTCTCTCAACTATCCTGTCACTGAGGACTGTTTCACGGAAAATTTCTGCTACGTCGGGTTCCTCAACCCGCTGATAAAAGATATCACCTGGTTGAATAAGGATAATCGGCCCACACTCACATAATCCATGGCAGCCAACACTTTTAGCTTCGACTTTAACTTTTGAATCAGATTGCCTGACAGCTTCGCAAAAAAGCTCATAAAGTCTGTTCGCCCCTTTGGCTGCACAGCCCGGACCTACGCAAACACACACCGATTTTGTGCCGGAGTTACGATGCTTTAACAAATCCTCACGAACCAGTTCAAGTTCCTCATGGTTATTGAGCCGTTTGCCGCAAAGCTTCGTCACGCTTCATCCTCCTTCTCTGAAGCATCTTCATCAGGGTAAAGCCCGTTAAGTATCTCCAATGCTGATGCTGGTGTCACACTTTCATAATACTTGCCGTCTACTAACATTACAGGCGCCACAGCACAAGCCCCTACACAGTTTACCGCTTGAAAGCTAAAAAGCCGGTCCGTAGTGGTACCGCCGGGTTCAACCTGAAACTCCCTGCAAATTGCTTCCAAAATGTCTGGCGAGCCTTTGAGGTAGCATACAGTGCCCATGCAGAGCGTCACGTCGTGAGCACCCTTTGGGGCAAGACGGAACGATGTATAAAATGTAGCAACAGCGTATATGCGGCTAAGGGGCACTTCAAGCCGTTTGCTCAAAGAGCGCAGGTCGCTCGCAGGCAGGTATCCGTGTTCTGCTTGAATATCCTGCATCATGGGTATGAGCATGCCGACATCGCCTTCATAGCGGTCGATTAACTGCTCTATGAGCCTGGTTTCTTCTGCCATAATCCGAATTCCATCGTTTCTTAGCCACAAGCGCAGGCCAGAAAACGCATTTTGTATCTCAAAGTGCGCCCGATGTCAACACATGATTAAAAGTATTCATAGCCGCATAGCCGTTCTTGGACTGTTACTGTGGCTAAAACGTTTCGACAGTTACCTCCTTGCCTCTTTTCCGGAGTTCTTCAGCAATCTCTCGCACCACAGCCAACTTCATGCCCAGTTGCCGGGGCAGCTCGGGATTTTGATGGGCCGGGTTGACGCTCAGCCCCACCATGAAATGGATGTGGTCAACGTCCATGCATAGGCGGACCAACGCTGAGGCCCCGTCCGTACCAAACTTCACCGTCTCCTTATCGGCGCCCGAATGAAGTAGGTCATTGGTTTTGGTAAGCGTCAATATCCCCTCAGTGGTCAGGTCGATGCCTTCAACTCTGGCCAATGGGGGGACATCAGGCTTCACCGTAGCCAGATCGACTTCCAGCGACTTGCCGCCTAAATGACGGGCAACAACTTTTGCCGTTGTTCCCCCGCAAACCGCCAGAAACCCGCGACGTTGTGTGAACTTGGCGACGACCGCTTTGTCGGTATTCCTGTCCGCAGGCGGCCCGGTCAACACAGTGGCCGTAAGCTTATGTCGGACCTTTATGACGGCCACGCTGACATCGTCCCCGGGCTTATTACAATACAGGTCCCATACGGTCTGCGTTAGCTTGTCGGCCAGCTCCTGTGCTGAAAGGTTCGGATGACAGTGCTCCTCGAGAAACCGCGAGATTTTGTCTAAGCCCCATCCGAGAGGATAGAGTCCTCCAATGCCGGCGTTCACTACACCATCTGAGACGAAGACAATCCAATCTCCCATTTGCAGATGTAATTCTGATTCTCGAATGGTCTTTTCTTGGATTTGACGCTTCTCGTAAGGCACGGCGACATGCTTTCTCCGCCGCAGCAGAATGAACGATGGTGTGTCGAACTCTACTACTCGCGCGTGTCCATCACTGGAAAATTGCCCGATGGCAAAGGTACTGTAAGCGAGCTTTCGGACATCACATACAGGCAATGTCTTGCCCAGCGTATCCA
Source organism: Sedimentisphaerales bacterium (assembly GCA_030611315.1). Classification (GTDB taxonomy): domain Bacteria; phylum Planctomycetota; class Phycisphaerae; order Sedimentisphaerales; family Anaerobacaceae; genus JAUWPZ01. Next base: position 19,603 of record JAUWPZ010000041.1, on the reverse strand, counting down.
CCACTTCGCTAAGGGGCAGCTTATTCTCCATCAGATGCATAACAATTCGCGTAGTCAGGATAGACAGAATATTGGCCTTGACCCCGCTTCCGAGACCGTCAGAAAGGGCAAGCGTTACGTAATCGGCATGACGGGCAATACTTACGTTGTCGCCGCAGAGTTCTTCGCCGTGTTTTTGGAGCTGTTTCGTGCCCCACTCGTAAAACAACTTCATCGCTGCCCCTCTTCCTGATAAAGGGACATAAGTTTCATCAAAAGGACCTTGGTCTCTGCTGTTGTCTCACCCAGGAGCCTCGCTATCTCCTGTACCGTCTGCATTTGCCGCGAGATTACCTCTTGGGCGCGTTTCAGTGTCTGCGCCTTGAGGTCAAGAAAGTCCTTTCGGGCCTTTTCCTCCTCCGAGATGTCGATAAAGATGCCGCAGTAGAGCCCCTCGTTCTCTATCGGAAAAATGCCCACTCGGAAGCTGACCCCATGCTCCGGAATGCTCTCTTTGACCATGAGCGACCCGCCCGCGGCGATGGCACGCTCGAAGCAGTCGGAGTGAACGAATTCCTTGGCTAATCGGCCCGAAAACTTCTCGTTTGCACATTGGAACATAGTCAGGAAGGCGGGATTAACGAAACGAATGCGTGTCTGTTTGTCCACCAGAAGAACACCGTTGGGCGTGTGCTGCAATATAGCACTGGTATGAATGGCTGCCTGGTTTTTGGAAAGCTTCATGCTAAATTCTCCCTTGGGTTGGACCTTCGTCAGGCCGCTTATCTGTCTTTTCATTCAAAAACCCCAGAACTTTCTTTCGGAACGTTTCGAACCCCTCTTCCACGCAGGAACTGCTAAAATCCTCATCGTTAATCTTCCAATTAATCCCCTCACCACAGCGTTCCATGCAAAACGAGCCTTTTAACTCAACCCTATCTTCAAGGCCCTCAGCGACCAGAAAGTCATTGAAACGACGTATTATCTCTCGCACACCCTTGATGTGGCACGAGCTACCAACACATACGGTTACGGTTATCATTAACTATTCTCTTGTGTCTTGTCTTTCTTACTGTCTTTTTGGATTGATAATGCAAGTTCCTGTGCGACCACTTGGCGTTTGCCGGCCGCCAATTCCTTCTCGTCGACTAATTGCAGTGCTTTTGTGGGGCAAGCCTCAACGCAAGCTGGTTCTTGTCCCGACTTGGTTCGCTCAATACAAAGGTCACATTTTATCATTGCTTTGCCGTCGTGCGAGACGTTGATAACGCCGAATGGGCAGACCAAAAGGCAAAATTTACAACCAATGCATAGGTCCTGATCAATCAGCACAGGACTCTCGGGCGTTTGCCGGTGAATTGCCTTAGTTGGGCAAACCGTAATACACGGGGCATCCTCGCAATGCCTGCACTGTAGTGGCACTCCAAACTCTCCTGCTGCTTCAACCGTTACCCTTTTCTGCGGCCTTGGCTGTTCTTTCATTGCCTCTTCAAGTACCCGCGACTCGGAGTGCGCCACCGCACAGGCTATCTCGCAACTCTTGCAGGCCAGGCATCTTTCGATATTTACCATTATGATTTTACCCATCTTCATCTCCGGAACAAATTAGATAGATTGTTCATCACTGACTTCAGAGCCGATGTTCGGAAAAATTAAACCTGTTAACGCATTCTTTGCTTCTCGCAATTGCTCTACAAGTTCTGCATCGGCTGCAAACACCGGGGTACGCTTAAGGTCCGCTTCCTGCACGGATTGTCTGTACGGAAGAATCCCCAGCAGAGCCATATCCTTCAATTGAGATTTTATTGTTTCGGCCTGGGCGGTTTGCGTAATTTTGTTGGCAATCGCTCCGACGTATCCGATTCCTAATTCTTTGGCCATTTTCGCTATATTATTAGCTGTTTCAATGCTCCTGCTGCCTGGTTCGACAACTAACACCAGCGCATCGATGCCTTGAACGCTTGCTCTGCCCATAAACTCGACGCCGGCGGCCATATCTACCAGGACGACCTCCTGCCGCTGCAAAATCGTATGTGTGAGCAGCGCCTTCAAAAATGCTCCTTCCGGGCAGGCACAGCCCCCGCCGCCTTGGGTAATAGCCCCTAAAACCAATAATTTAAGGTTGTCCACTTCGAGTGAGTATTCTTTCGGCAGGTCGCTGACCTTGGGATTTAGCTTAAAATAGGCTCCAGCGGCCTCTTTTCCGGCACCGGTACGCTCGGCGATTAGTTGCTTCATTTCTATGAGGGGGGTGGGAGTTTGCTCGAAAGGTATGCCGAAAGCCGAGGCAAGATTGCTGTTTGGGTCGGCGTCGATGACCAGAACGTCAAATCCGTCTTCGGCAAATAACTGGGCCCAAACCGCACAAACTGTGGTCTTGCCTACACCGCCTTTACCGCCAATTGCTATTTTTGCTCCCACCATAACGAATATATTAACGGTCTTATCAGCCGTCGGTACTCCTACAACTAATATGGTATAAGAATCAAACCAAATATAAAGTCCTGCATGATAATCACTTTGCCGAATGCTGTCAAGCATTATTCTGTTGATTTATACTTTATTTCTCACATTTTCAAGCCGGTCGATTTGGTCGTTTATACGCATAGTATAAAACTCTGTTCAATGTATAGTGCTCACGATTGAAATTTCCCCCGCCGCGGCGGGTTCGCGGGCAAGTAACCTTAAAACAATAATTTACAATCCTAATCGCGGGAATTTTATACCCTTAAGGGTATAACAACGAGTTGCCGACCGACAGGCCATATTCCCCTCAATTCCTATGGTAGATAGCTGTATATTTATAAGCCTTCCGAAGTTAATGGGGCGGTTTAGCCGATGACCTGGGCGGCTTTGACTAATGCCTGAACTGTAAGATTTACGGCGGTTAACAGGGCATCCAGGGGCAGTTGAGCCGCTGCGGTCTGGTCAAAGAGAATCGATGCCCTGGCGTCGAATTCCTCGTCGCGCTGCCAAATCACTATCGTCAGCGGGATACGAGGCAATACGTACAATTCAATTGACGCATCGCCGAATCGGCATATTTTGGTGTTAAACGCTTCTATAGTCCGGTGCAGGGCTTGGGGATTATCGCCAAAGGTACTTTGCAGCTTTTCGGTAGGCAGGCTGTGGTTTCCCCTGAAGAAAAACTGTCCGCCCGGAAAAGTTTCAGCCTTGACGAGCTTGTTGGCCAGGGGCAAATCCTGTGCGTTTATCAGGTATGCGAGAATGCAAAGCTGTTCAAGAAACGCGGCTGGCTCAGGCGAGGAACCGGCCTGAACGGAAGAAATTTTCCTGTCGGCAAGATTGACGACGTATTCGGTGTTCAGCAGGGGAACAACGTAGCGTTCCGGTTCGGTATGGTATTGGCAGCTTGCTCTTTTAGCCGTTTCGTGCCGGTCAAGATTGTCGAGCTGTTCCCAAAGACCTTCGTGGGCCATATCTTTCGCCTTTCCATAAATGGAATAGTTTGTATAGTGCTCTCAGTTGAAATTTCCCCCGCCGCGGCGGGTTCGCGGGTAAGTGGCTTTAGAACAATAAGTTACAATCTTACTCGCGGGAATTTACTACCCTGAAGGGTATATTTTGCCCGTTGACAATTTACTAATAGTGGCCGCGCCCAATCGCCTTTGTGGGCATTGAGCCGGCAGGGATGGTTTCGGTTATTGCAAGCTCGTTTGCAAGGTCGGCTCGACGGCAGGCGAATCCATCCATAGTGGATTTGTTGAAAGGCGGCATGTCAATATCCGAGACTACCGCCTCTGCCAGAACGCGATTCAAAGCGCCGTTATCGGCAATGGCGACACACTCGGCGCCGAGCCGGCGGGCCGAGCCAATCACAATTTCATAAGCCTTCTCAAAGTTAAGCGTCTTGTTTTGTCCGAAACTCTTCATATTCTTCCATCGTGTTGAGGTTGATAAACCATTCAGCATCGCCCAGTTCGATATACTTGGCTTTGCACCGAGTGAACAGGTCACTTATCTTTCTTCCCCCTGATGAGAGGACCTCGTGCAAAGATTCGAGGGCACTCTTGCGGTACACTGCAAAGAGCGGCTCATATTTATCTTCGCTTGTGGTTGGGATAACGATGTCGGCGTTACTTTTTTCGACTTCGTCAAGCATCTGCCTGACGTAGTCCAGGTTTATCTGTGGAATGTCACATGCTACAACAAAATTAAGCTCATTGACCGAGGCCTCCAGAGCAGATGCTATTCCCATTAAAGGTCCCTGGCCCGACGTTTTGTCCGGGACTATCTCGAAGCCGAGGAAGGAAAGCTTCTCAACTTCGTTGGCGCTTATGAGTATCTGGTCGAAGGAGCCCCGAAGCTGCTCGCAAATTACCTCAACTATAGGCCGGGGGTTGGTTTTATGAGCTGTTTTAATCGGCAGCATGCTTTTGTCGATGCCCATCCTGTGGCTGTCACCACCTGCCATAATTATCGCTGTTGCTTCGGCAAGCGGCCCTAAATGCTTATCGACTTCTTTGGTCGCTGCCGGTAATGACCATTTTCCATCTGCAAGCTCTATCCGGTCGATATCAAAATCGAAGCCGCTGCCGTCGGAAACCACGATTCTATCTGCGAATTTTCTCACCTGTTTGGCGGAGCTTTTCCAGGTTTTGGAATTGCCGGTCTTGACCATAAGAAAAAGTCCCGGCTCGACCACCTGGCGCAGTGAGTTTGATTCGCAAACTATAACCGCATCGGGCCCGATTACATCCAGCAGGGCGGTTATCCTTTCTTGAAGTTGTGTTTGCAGGACACGCAGCCAGAAGACATCCGCAGCGCCTGCGGCCAAAAGTCTCGCGGTGTCCTTTTCCGAGTCGCTGTTCGTTTCCTGCGTTACACTAAAATCCCCCTCAAGAGACGCGCAAACGCCGCAGCCCTGGCCGCCGCGTGGGCATTGTCCGTCTTTGGCCTTTATCGTGGTGATTTTTATTCCAACGATATCTCTATTGCGGCTGAACTTTTTGATAACCGCACAGGCCAGTTCGGTCTTGCCCACATTCGGCCCCGCAGAGCCTATCATTAACATTCCATTAAGTTTGACCATTTTGCTGTTCAGCTCATTTGCCTGCGGTTCTTTAGTATCGAAATCACCTTGTTAATGGATTTTGACTCAGCGGCGAAAAGCTGCAGACTCGGTATATTTGCATATAGACGTCGAACTTGCCGGACTAATTCCTGACGAACAACAAGCAGTATTACAGTTTTGCTTGACCGAACCAGCAAATCGACATTTTTGCGCCAGCCTTGAAAATTCATTTCCAGGGGTCCGAACTCATCAACTACGATAAGGTCGGTAAATTCCGTGGACGCCGGACTAAGAGCGGCGCTGCCGAGTTTCACTCCCTCTGTCACGAAGTCAAAGCGACCGGTTTTGCCGCCGTCTTTCTTGAGTCTGGCCAGAGGCGCTCGGGTTTCGTTTCGCAGGTCAATGGCATCAAAGCCAATTAGCCTGCCATTGAGATACAAAGCCTCTGCCAGCAGGCCGGCAACGTCAAATCCTTCGTTATGAGCGATTCTCACAAGTTTGGCTGCGCTGGTGGTTTTGCCGGAGTGCTTCTTACCTGTCCATAGAATGAGCTTTTTTTGTGTGAGCATCATCGACAATTAAGCAATCTTTATCGGCATCTATAGGAAATCTACCTGACGGGCAGGTAGTTCAGGAGATATGCCGCTATGCCGAAGCCCCACAATGCGATGGTAATTACGGATACAGCGCCGGCAGCCCATTGTTGACTAAAACCAAACGGCATGGCAAAACCTGCCTTGAGTCTCTGGGCAAATCGAAAACTTAGCGGCACCAAAACCGCACAGGCCAAAGCAGCGATACTACCGGCGATTCCGATATGCCCGAGCACCCCGCCGAATCCGCCCTGCACCCAGTGTTCGTAACGGAAAACATAGGTAATCATCAGAGCAAAAAGGCCATAGCTAAGGTATGTTGCCGCCAGAGCGGAAACAGAGCGGCTCTTTATCTTGAACACACCGAAAAACAGGTCGTAACAAGCGCCCATAAGAAGAATGCCGAGTAGGTGGCAGGCAAAAAACGGTGCGTTAAAGAATTTGTACAGCATTGCACAAGCCGCAATAAGCGTTGCCGTGCCGGCTCGCGGGAAATAAACCCAGGCAAATGTCAAAACGACAAAGCCGATTACCGACAGAGGAACCGATGCATACGCTGCATTGGCACGGTACAACACGCCGCCCAGAACGGCTTCTGAAATACCCCACAATCCACTAAAAAACAATATCCCAAAAACATATTCTTTCTTCATTTCTCTAATCTCCTGTAATTTAAAAACATTCCTTCGTGAAAAAACGGAATCCTGTTACTCCGTACCCCAGAGCCAATCCTGGCAGAACAAGGCCAAATCTGTCGAATCCACCATACAATCGCCGTTTATATCCGCAGGCGTATAACGTTTTAAATCCCCGGTGCTGGTTGTTAGTAATTGATAATAGTCCCAGTCATATTCGTTTTTGTAACCGGTGTATTGTTCGACAATTCCCGAAACGCTGCAAAAACGCCGACCGAGCTCAACAAAAGGATGGTAATCATCGACCTCGCTCTCGTTCATATAGTCCGAGGACCAGCAACTCTGGTTTGGGTCGTCATCATCATAATCCTGGAGGACATAGTTATCGTATGCTTTGCCGAGGTCCCACTCAGTAACTTTAATATTTTCAACTCGAACCCACATACCCTCGTATTTTTCAGCGGCGTGGTCGGCAACAAACCAGCCTTCCGGTTCTGCCTGGTAAACAGGCGACGCGATATCATTGGGACTAATCGGTATAGGTTCAGGCAAAGCATTACCGCTGCTTTCGATAGTAAAAGCGGATTGGGACTCGAATATCAGTTGCGTATTGCCCCTGAATTCTTCGACCATAGTATTGGTAAGGCAAACCCAGTCACCCACATTGACGTTGTCGAAAAGATTACCATTATCGAAGTCCTTTACCGCAATACCACCCCAACCATCAGGTTGGTTTGGATCGTAAAGGGTGATTTTCTTATTCCAGCCGGGATATTTATGGACGACAATTCCGCCGTAGCAATCGACTTCATTATCCTCGTACGGGCTGTCGCCGTTGGGGTCCGTGGTATATTGCAGTTCATAAATAGTAACGGTAGGGCCTGCTGAGGCTTGGCAAAACAGGCAAAATGTTGTCAACACAATTATCAAAATCATTAACTCTGTTCTAATCATTCTTACCCTCTTTTCTTCATAATCAAAAGTTCATTTGTTATTTGACATTCTCTTGTCCCCATAGCTTTTTTTAGGGATAGGGATACCAATCGGAGTCATCGCGAGGAGGCACTTCCAGGTCATCTGGCCAATCTGCTTTCCAGACCGATTCTTTCCATTCCACGTGGTAATCACAGTAGAGAATTGAACCACCCAACAAGCCGCCCGGCCTGGCGTGGCGGGCGCTGAACGACCGGGGGTAGCTGCCGCAGTATTGGCCCGCCGAGCGATTGAGCTTCTTTCCGTCGTAACCCAGTTGTGGGTCAAGAAGTTGGTCGAATAGCAAAATGACCCGAGGCGGATATCTTATCCGCTCCACGCTTAGAAAACAGGGCATAAATCCGCTCGAGTCTTTGTCATCAGGATGATGCCAGCAGTTTCCATCCAGTTCCAGGCAGGAGTTCATAGCGTATGAAAAGAAACCAACCCTCTCAGGGGCGTAGCTATAACGGGCATTCCGCAGTAGCTTGGCCGAGGGGCACTGAAAGATTGTATCTGTCTCGGGCCGTTCACCGAGTTTATGGTCGCGCCATGGTTTCTCTCCCATCACCGGAGGCACCACATCTACCCAACCGAAATAATAATCAGCCAGGTCTTCCGGAGTCGGCTTTTTGGGGAGTCTGCCGGTGCGGTCCCGGCCGTCAATATGAGGGTAAAAACCGCTGTTTTCTGCGGCGTACATTTCAAAACCAATTCCCCATTGTCTTAGTCGGCTTTTGCAGACCGCCTGTTTGGCTATGCTTCTTGTCCGGCTCAAAGCCGGCATCAGAATGCCAAACAGTAAGGATATAATAGAAACAACAATCAGAAGTTCGATAAGACTGAATCCCGTGAAACGTAACATATTTTGTAACTTTTTGATTTTGCTCATTCGGCAAGCTCCTCGATATGTTTTTTGTAGGCTTTATCCACCGCCTTTTCGACATCGCGGCGAAATCCGGCGTAAGCCTTGAGCCATTTAGCGCCTTGACCGGTCAGCGTGGTTTGGCCTCCCAGGATACCGCCTCGCCGTTTCTCCACCAGCGGTACATTCAAAGCCTCTTGAGCCTTTCTCAAGTCACCCCACGCCTTTCGATAGCTTATGTGCAAAGATTCACTGGCTGTTTTGAGCGACTTTTCGGTTTCGATTGCTTTCAGCAGTCGGAACTTGCCGTCGCCGAAAACGCCTTCAGCATCTTTGGTGCTGAGCCAGAGTTTGAACTTTGCCCTTAATCGAATTTGGGTTTTTCGCTGCCGATGGCTCTCAAGGGGCAGATGACTTACCTGGGCCGAAGTCAATTTCTTCATATCCTTATCCTTCCCGCCATAAGGCCCGAAGAGGACCTTTATAGCTTCCGAGATACCTTATCCGAAGCAGCCAAGCTGACATTTACAAACTTTTATGTCGTGCCTGTTGCAAATGCGCCCAATCTCGATAACTTGGGCCTCGAATTCCCGGGCCAGCTCAAAAGCTTCGCCGCAGGTCAGTTTTTTCTTTCCATCTGATTCTTGTGCCCGTTTGATAACGGCATTAATCATTTGTTCCTTTTTATCCATCTGTACTTCTCTGTTCTGTTTGCACATCATCGGTTTCGGTTGTGAATCTTTGCTTTTTGTCGAGCATCCTTGGTTTGGGAAGTATCTCCAGCCGATATCACGAAGTTCCGACCGGTTATGCACAACTCGACATATCGCAAACAGGCAGATTAAAACATCTTATTTATCCGCTGTCAATATGGATTTTATTTGTTACGAGTGCTTCGTAGGCCGGGACAGTGGAAAGCTCAGGGGAAATCGGCAGTGTCCGATTCATTTTTCCCTCAATATTGCCCAAATATGTGCCGATACGATTGGTTAGGACTCTCTAAAACCGCATTGAATTGATAAAAGGAGATTGCATATGGGGATACAGCAATGGTCGGAAGACACCATTCTCGTGGAGTTAGCACCCGAACCCGAGATAGCAGAGGACCTTGAAACCATTATGGGAATCGTCTCCGAGAGAGATGAGTGTAACGTGGTAATTGATTTTGGCTGCATCGAAACGATTACTTCTTCAAATCTGTCGAGGCTGCTGCAGTTGCGCAAGCTATTGGGCGATTGTAGGAATCGACTCATTTTTTGCAGCGTTACCCCTACTATCAAAGGTGTCTTTGCTGTAACCGGTCTTGACGGAGTATTTGAATTTGCCGACGATAAATTTCTTGCCCTGGCGACTTTGGATATGGTCGGCTAAGCAGTGAGCGGGGTTACCATTAGGTGATGTATGACAAAAATGGTCACCCGAATAAGAAGCGTGACAGCCGGCTTCTATTTTGCATATATATAGTGCTCACGATTGAAATTTCCCCCGCCGCGGCGGGTTCGCGGGCAAGTAACCTTAAAACAAAAATTTACAATCCCAGTCGCGGGAATTTATTACCCTTAAGGGTATAGTATATCTTTTCCCTGTTGGGCCGGCTGTCACATTATTGCCCCAAAGTCTCTCTACCCAGCGTGTCTGTTTCCAGGTCATTCGGTCGGTTTTATCATCTTGTATTAACGGGACTTCGTATTTTGTGTTCTCTATATTCTCTTACCCGCTCGGCGATTCGCTCAGTGTCCAGTAAAGGGTAACTGTCCTGAGCGCCTCAACAAACTTTATATAATCAACGGGCTTAATAATATAGCCGGCAACACCTAATTTGAAGGTATTGATAACATCCTGCTCCTGGGTCGATGTTGTTAAAACAACAATAGGAATCTTTTTCAGGGCATCATCGGCCTTGACGATTTTCAGCAGCTCGATACCGTTCGTCTTCGGCATATTCAAATCCAGCAAGATAAGGCAGGGCTTTCTATTATCTTTATTTTGTAAGTAGTCCAGTGCTTCCTTGCCGTCGGAAGTGTGGACCAGTTTGTTTGTAACCTTAAGCTCATCAAGCGCGCGCTTAACAATCATCGCGTCCACGCGGTCGTCCTCAACAAGTAATATCGGCTTTGAGTTTCGCATCTTTTACCCCCATTTCCTGTTTTGGTATTGTAAAGAAGAATGTACTTCCCTCACTGACTTTCGACTCGACCCAGATTTTGCCGCCATAAATTTCGACGATTTTCTTTACGATTGCGAGGCCGATGCCGGTGGTTTCAATCTCATCACGCGGCAAAAGAGTCTGAAATATATCGAAGATTTTCCCAAAGTATTTCTGCTCAATTCCGGGGCCGTTATCGGCGACACTGAATGTCCAGAAACCATCCTTCTCGACACAGCCGATGTTGATTTGGCCCTGGGGCTTGTCCATATATTTTACCGCGTTGTCCAGCAGATTCCCGAACACCTGCACCATACGCATTCGTTCGCACGTTATGGTGGGCAGCTCGCAGACGATGTCTATTTCGACATTTTCCGGCGGCGCAATTTCGCCGATTACTTCTTTAACAAGCCGGTTCAGATTTACTTTTTCCTTTTCCTGCACAGCATGTCCGAGTTCGGCATATTGCAGCGCGCTGTCGATATGCCGGCTCATCCGTTTTGCCCTTTCCGTGAGCAGTCTGATTTTTTCACGCCCTTCTTCATCGAAATTGTCGTTGTAATCCGTCGATAGCCAGTCGGCCAAAGTTCCCATTGCCCGCAGCGGCGCCTTTAGGTCGTGGGCTGCGATATGGGCGAAATCCTGTAGCTCCTTGTTCGACCTGCTCAACTCCCTGATAGTTGATTCGAGGTCTTTATTGAGCTTTTCCAGGACATCCTCCGTTCGCTTACGCTTGTCTATTTCTATGTTGAGATTATCTATCGATGTGGTTGTCCTCTTCAGGTCCTCGGCCATTTTCTTAAAAGACGAAGCCAGTTGCCCAATTTCATCATTTGAGTTAATCTCTATCTGAGTATCTAACTGACCCGCTCCTATTTTAGCTGTGGCGGCTTTTAATTTTGCTATGGGATTTGAGATGGAATAAAAAACGAGGAAACCTATCCCTGCTGATAGTGTCAAGGCGAAGACAACAAAGCTCAAAACCAGAAGTGTGCTTGTTCTAATCAGATTTTGCGCCTGACTATTTGCCAATTCTGTTTTTTCGGTAGAGGTTGCAAGCGCCTCATCGTATCGGACACCTTTCCTGTGAACGTAGTTTCGAAGACCTTGCTCATAAATCCTTTTTTGGCCCCAATATTCGTCGCCTTCTAATATGTTAATTGCTTTTTCTATCTGTCCATTATGAACAAGCTCAATGGATTCGTATTCCATCTCCACCAGAGCAAGATTTGCCTTGTCAACGCTTGAGAAAAATTCCTTGTCTTTTTCATCTCCTCTCCAAACGGCTTCCTTTATTATTTTGTCTAATTTTGGCTCGACATCTCTATAACGCTGTTCCCACTTTTTGTCCTGGGTAAAAGCGTAATTCCGAGCTGACTGAGTCAAAACCTCGTCGTAATAACGTATGAACTGAGCCAATCCGTCTAAACGCGATGTTTCGTTTATTGCTCTTATAGTTTCCGGTATATTTTTATTCAATGGTTCGGCAATTCTATGTAGTTGGTATAAGCAAATATATCCAACCGCTCCAACTAACAAAACGACCATCAAAAAACCCGAACACAGTTTTTGCTTGATTTTCATTTTTTCTTTCACCTTTTCTATCAGGTGACTGCACACAGTTGCGCCAAACGTTTTTACAACGGGTCCGAAAAATTCTGTTCTGGTCTTACCGCCGCCAGTGGAACCTCTTGTTGTACCCCTGATTTCGGCAGGGTAAAGCACAGAGAATGTCCCTGGTTCGCATCTTTGGTTTCAGACCACATACAGCCGCCATGTATTTCCACCAATTCTTTAGCTATCAGCAGCTCCAGCCCCATTAGAAGCGACCGGCCACTGGTAACTTGTGGTTCTCCGGGAGTAGAGCCTTCGGCATGTTGGGCAAGCAGTTTTTCAATCCATTCGGAGCGGCTGAAAATCTTTTGTATTTCGGCGCCGTCGATAACCTCGCCGTCATCATAAATCTCTGTTGCAATTCCATTACCGGTGTCTTTTACCTGCACGTTAATATGTCCGTTTGAAGGGCTGGAAATTATCGCATTGTTGATAAAGTTAGACAGCGCCTGTGCTATCCCGTCGCGGTCCGCATTTACAGCGAGTTCGGAATCGGGCACCGAGCATTTTAGTTCGATATTCTTTTCAGCCGCGAATGGTGTCAGCTCTTCTGCAATTTGCCGGACTACCTCTCCAAAATTGACCCGGACAAGCTTCAACTCCATTTTACCGGCATCAAGCCTTGAAATATCAAGAAAGTCGTCGGTAATCCTTTTGACTCCATCGAGGTTATTCTCTTCCAGCAGTCTTTTCTGTTCCTTTGAAACCACGATAGCCAGGCCGCTCTTTAGCTGATTTAGTTTCTCCAGTTTCAGGTTGGAGGTTCTCAGTTCGTCTTCGATAAGAATCCGTTCCGATATATCGTGTGCAATTCCAACGACCGCAACTTCTTTTCCTTTTACGTTTTTGATAATTGCCCTCGAAAGGGAAACGGGAAATATGCTGTCGTCTTTGCGCCTGTGGTAAAATCCCACATCCCAGGCGCTTCCGACGCCTCGGGTTTGGAAAACGCTTCTTGTATTCTTGTTTTGCTGATTTCCTATCCAGAGGATATTACTCTTTTGTCCGAGAATCTCTTCCTCTTTGTAGCCGTAAGTTTCGCAGAAAGCCTTGTTGACGAAGATAATCTTGTCCTCCATATCGGTGATATAGACGCTGTCCTCGGTACTCGTAACGGCGCCTGAGAGTAGCTGGAGTTTCCTTTCTGTTTTCTTGTGACTAACGGCGTTTTCGACCGTTATTGGAACAGTTCTAAGGTAGTTTCGTTCGAGGTCTTTTATCAGATAGTCGTAAGCGCCGGCCTTCCAGGCCTTGATGGCTGTTTCCTCATCGCCGACTCCGGTTACAAGTATGATGGGCGCCTCTTTCACCATCTCCAGAATGTCAAATGCCGTGCCGTCTCCGAGTGAGTAGTCGGAAATTACGATATCGAACTGCTCGGAAATCAACATGCTTTTGGCTTCAGAGACAGACCCGGCCAGAGTGCAATCGTAAGGGAGAGAATTATCCTCGACGAATCGCTTAAAAGCCATCTGGTCGAGTTTATCGTCTTCAACGAGCAGAATCTTATATTGTGTGTTTTCCATAATCTTACCCCCTGTTTGGTAACTCAATTAAAGTGCAGTACGAGTCAATCACGCGTATTTTTTCCAGGAATTCTTCATAATCGATCGGTTTGACCATATAGCCAGCGACGCCGAGCTTGAAGCTTTCATCTACATCCTGTTCTTCGCTGGATGTAGTCAGCACGATAACGGGAATTTCTTTCAATGTTTCGTCTGCTTTTATGAGTCTTAGAAATTCTAAACCGTTCATTTTCGGCATGTTCAAATCTATAAGAATAACACACGGCGTCTCATTACTATCGCTTCTGAGATACTCTAATGTTTCCTCACCGTTAATCTTATGTGTCAATTGGTTTGAAATCTCCAGGTCGCCAAGCGCACGTTCCACCGTCATCGCATCCACAATGTCATCTTCAACTAACAATATCGGCTTTGAGTTTCGCATTTTTATTAACCCCCATTTCCTGTTTTGGCATCGTAAAGAAGAATGTACTTCCCTTGCTGACTTGTGACTCGACCCAAATTTTGCCGCCGTACATCTCCACGATTTTCTTTATCACCGTAAGCCCGACGCCGGTGCTTTCAAACTTATCTCGCGAAGTGAGTGTCTGGAACATCTGGAAGATTCTCTCGAAGTGTTTTTCTTCGATTCCGGGACCGTTGTCGGCAACGCTGAATCTCCAGAAAGCCCCATCCTCAACGCAGCCGATTGTTATCAGGCCCTGTGGTTTGTCCATATATTTGACCGCGTTACTGAGCAGATTCTGGAACACCTGCCTGATGCGGGTCGGTTCGCATTCAACTGTGGGCAGCTCATTTTCGACCGTAATTGCGATGCTCTCAGGCGGAGCAACCATATCGATAACTTCCGGAAGAAGCTCAGTTAGATTTACCTGAATCCGGTTTTCTTTTTCACGGCCGACTCTCGAATATTCAAGCACGCCCTCAATAAGATTGTGCATTCGCTCCGCCCGGCTCAAAAGCAGTTTTATTTGCTCCTGGCCTTTCTCATCGAGCTTGTCGGCGTAATCGGCGCTCAACCATTGTGTCAGGCTCTTAATCCCGCGCAGCGGCGCCTTCAAATCGTGCGACACTATGTACGCGAAATCCCTTAATTCCCGATTAATACTTTCCACCTGCTCAATAAGCCCAGCCTGTCTTTCCTCCGCCTGCTTGCGCTCCGTGGTATCACGCGCCACGCCTATTATATAGCTTTCATTCTTCTGACTTACGAGCTTAAGGCTCGTCTCCACGAAAAATGTCGTCCCGTCTCGACGCTTATACAGACCCTCTTGGATGATTTCTCCCTTGAGTTTGAGTTTTAGCGTTAGCTGCTGCCATGAAGAATCGTCCGTTAAAGACTCGTCGATGTCTTTAATGGTTGTTTTGAGCAGCTCTTCCCGCGTGTGCCCGAGGCTCTCGCACGTTCTGTCGTTCACATCCAGAATACGACCCCATTCAGGGTCGATGACAAAAATACAGTCGTTTGACTGCTTTATTAAATTGCGGAATATTGCCAGCTTGTCTTCGGCCTTTTTATGTTCTGCAATGCCGCTCAGCCGTTCTGCAACCAAATCCAGCAAATTTTGTTCTTCTTCGATGAAGGGTTCCCGGCCGTTTTTGCCCTTTTCTCCGATATAGTAAGCCTCGATAGCTCCGGCCTTGTTTTTGTGCACCTTAATCGGCGCATACTGGCTCAATTCGCTTTTCTCAAAATTGTCTGTTTGATAATGTATCCCGTCGAAAGTGATTCTTATACAGGTGGTCTCAGCGTGACGATACGCGTTGCGAATCAGATCGGGCATTTTCTCAAGTATCTGCTCAAATGTGATTTGGGGCTGCTCAACCAGCCTCGAAAGACTGTACAGGCAGTTGATTTCCTTGATGCGCTCCTCCAACATCTTCTGGGCCTGCTCGCGCTGTACAATTTCCGTCTCCAGTTTTTCATTGGCCGACGACAATTCTACCGTACGCCGCCGGACTTTTTCTTCGAGGTGCGTATAGGATTCTTTCAATTTCTGGGCCATATCGTTGAAAGATTCGCCCAGTTTGCCCAATTCATCATTGGAATGAATCTTCACTCTGTGATTAAGCTCGCCTTTTCCTATCCTGGCGGCGCTTTCGGTCAGGCTTAGAATTGGCCCGGAAACCAATTTCTGAACATTTGCTGTGAGAACGTACGCTATGGTCAATACGGACACAAGTATCACAACAGCTACGACAATATCCCATACCAATGCAGAATGTAACCTTCTCATATCATCCTGCAAATAAACAGTCCCGATTATTTCGCCGTCGAGAACAATCCCTTTGGACACGGTCAGCAGGCCGCCGGCAAAGATGTGACTGTCTTTGGGTATTTTAGATATATCGACTTCGCGATCCACCCGCTCAGTCGTTGTGCCGTTCTTATCGCGATAATAACTGGCAAAGACATCGCCGTTTGGTGTGTGAATACAGCCAAAGACAATGGATTCTTGTACGTGAAGGGCGCTCAGTGTCTCTTTGGCTTGCTTGGCATCTTCGAAGGCCAATGCTGCTTTACAGTTGTCGCCTATCATAGCGGCGTGGGCGGACAGGTCTCTTATCAGGTTGTGGCGAGAGTTTATCTGTGCCCAAACGATGAAGACGGTAATTGCCAACAGCAGTATGACGGCGCAGGTGAGCATAATAATTGCCGTAAGCTTGTGCCTTATCGATATATTACGCATAAGAGACATAATTATAGTGCTCTCAGTTGAAATTTCCCGTTTGTTCGCCTGCCCCATAGGGGCGGGTAACTTGTGCCACAGGTAGTGGCTTTAGAACAATAAGTTACAATCTTACTCGCGGGAATTTACTACCCTGAAGGGTATATTTCCCTGCTTTTTCCGATGGCCTGGCGTTGTTTTGCTCATTGTCGTTTGCAGGTTTGTCCTTTTCTTTGACCACTCTTTTTGCCAACTGCAAAAGCTGAGACCTTATCTTGAGTTTAGCTTGCTTGGCGGCTGTAACATTAATCTCAAAGCGAACTTTGTTCTCCTCCATTAGGAAATTGATGATACCGCCGGCATCGAGAAAACCCTTTGCCTCGGCGACCATCAGAACAGGGTGGGCCTTGACCCAGCTTACAATTTCCTTGAGTTGCTCTTGTTCAGAAGGACAAATATATAATATGTAACATCTTCTGATAGCCTGGATCTGTTGTTGCAGTTTGGACTTGTCGTTCTCGGCGGATTTCTTTATTTCTTCAAAACCCTTAAACCGCCTGATAACAACCTTCCTGTTTTTGACCTTTTTGTCCTTAACCGGCTCAAATGCCTTTCCAAACGGGTCCTTGCCGATAATGCCGATAACTATTGGCTCGTTGGCGTCTGAGACTTTTTCTTTTGGCCAATCCACGAACTTGATGAAGTTATATAGAAACGCAGCCTTGATTTGATATTCTTTGCTTGCCGCAGAATCAGCACGGGCCTGTGGCGCAATTGATACCGCAAATAAAACCGGCATTAAAACTATCAGGATGTAAACTTTACTTCTCATTCTTCGAGGCTTACAAAGCCATTCCTGCTATCTTCAATCTGTTCCAAATTCAGAATCTGAACAGCAATCTAACAAAGAAGGTTCGGCCAGGTGTCTCGTGAGCAGATAATTGACCTATCCCAAAGTTAGGGCCATTCGTTTTGTTAAATACGTCGCTAACGCCGAACATAAGTTCACCTTTGCCCTTCTCAAATTCTTTCGCTATAGTCAGGTCCAGCCGGTGCGACGACCCGACGTCAAAAATTGTTGAATCACTGTTCAACGTAGGAGTTGTACCAGCAAATATATAATTTGTGTTAAGTGTCCATCCGTCCTTCAGAAGCAAACGCCCCGTTAAGCCCACTTTATGTTGAGCAGGCATGTAGGCACGGATAGGTTGTTGGGACTTATCTGTCTTGAAGTCATTATAAGCGTACCAGGTTGAAAGCTTTCCTGTCTTGTTCTGAACGCTCAATTCCAGTTCCGTGCCCCATGAATCGGCCCCGTCAACATTGTCAGCCCTGTAGTAAGGCAAGCCGCCAATTGTTGTAGTGGTATAGCCGATCAGCTTCGTAAACCTCTGGTAATAAGTGTCTGCCCGGAGCGTTAAGTTGTTAGTGATTCGTCCTGTATAACCTGCCTCGAGCGACCAGGTTTCTTCGTTCTCCAAATCATCAATCGGCTTGAGTACGTTAAATAGGTATAGTCCGCCGCCCAAAGGAACGCGTTGGTTCACCGGTTTGCGCAGCGCTGTCAGAGGCGCACGAAAAGCTTTGGCGAAACTAAATCGAAGGACGTGGTCTTTTTGTTCGTCGATTGCGTAAAGAGATGTCAAGCGAGTTGACCAGTCGGTCTGGGTCTCCGAATAGTTGTCGACGCGAATCTGGCCTTCAAATGTTAGGCGGTCAGTCGCTTTCCATCGGTCAATAAAGAATGCCCCCGCTATTTGTTCGTCGCAGGGCTCTGGTGTGTATGCCATCTGCTGGGGATCCTGTTGTTCGGTGTTGATGCGTATGAAGCGCAGATTACCACCCATCGAAACATTGTGTGCGTTTCCGGCTTTGAAATTGATCTGTCCTTCAATGTCGTTCTGAACGGAGTGCCACTTCATGATGGTCGGCACCTTCGAGCTTGAGTAATTGTTGAACCATTGGAGATACCCGGTAGCGCCATTCTCAAACTCATGATCTAACTTGGCATAAGATCGAACTGTTTCATACCATCCATTCCCCCCTGGATGAAATCCACCGAACTCCCAGTCCCCCACTTCATTGTGGGAGTACCCAACGCCGAAGGATATGTTGGTCCGGTCGGAATAGTTGTAGATGGCCTCATTGTCAAGAAGTAGATTCCGCATGAAATCATTTGCGGAATAGCCGCTGAACCCTATGAGGCCTTTAACCAGCGCAGAACTATTGCATACATAGCGACCGGCGCCGGTTTCGTCGGAACTCTCGAAGTCTTCATATCCGACAGATGTGCGCCAACTCCATTTACCTTGCTTTTCTGCCCGGCGCAAGTGTGTGTAACTGTCACCGAATTCGTTTATGGTCGTTGATGCAAGGGTACCTAACACATCTTCCGGCTTTTTCGTAATAATGTTGATCACGCCCGTAAAGGCATTTGCGCCCCATGCGGCCCCACCTGGGCCCCGGACGACTTCGATTCGTTCAATGTCGTCAATGAGGAGCGGTAGTCGATTAAACTCCGAGCCTCCAAACAGTGGACTGTCAGCGATTCGTCCATTCACAAGTGTTAGCGTGCGGTCAGAGATAAAATCGTGCAGGCCACGTACGCCAATGGCATACCTGGAACGACTTAGTCTTAGTACATCTATCCCGGGAGTGAACTGCAGGATTTCGGGAATGCTGGTCAGACCGCTGTAGTGAATATCCTCGGCGGTAATCACGCTAACAGGAACCGATAACTCGCGGATCTTCTGCACCTGCCGCGATGCTGAGATTACCTCCACCTCCATCAACTCCTCGATGGACATCTCAAAGAAATCCGCTGGCTCATTTGGCCCTTGTTGTTCTGCAAATAACTGTTCACCGAACCCGAACGCAAGCAAAAGCATCGACATAAATGCGGCTTCCTTTGTTAAAGGACTTTTTTGCGAATTCATAATCGTTACCCCCAATTACAGTGAGATATTCTTCAATCTCCTGGCTACTATGCACAGAGGCTGATTTTCAGCTTATATATCCGCCGTCATTCAAATCTTAACCTGTTCAAAGAAGGTTCCCATTTCGCGGTGGTTGCGAAATGGGAACCCGGCATCCATGAAACCCGAGCAGAATACAGGTTAAACTCAGAGCCTTCCAACTCCGAAGATTTGGCTGGACGTTTATTGCCCCGTCTCTTTTGGGAAAATCTTATCAAGCCCCCAGTTCAAAAACCCCCATAGAAAGACAATTTCTATTACAACGTCTTCACGGGATTATCGTCATATATGATAGGTCATTTCACAAGAAATACTTTTTTTAAGGATAATGTCAGAATTTTTTCTTCTAACTTTCGGGATATAAAATCCATCGGTTTTTGCTGAAAAAACCGTTACAATGAAGCCGGGCTGTCGTTTTGTCCTGCTTCTTTGAAAGCGCCCTTGACAAGGCAACCGGCGACTGTTATAATAAACTAATAATCAGGGGTGGTTTTCCCCCCGAATGTTAAAAACGTCGGCCGGCCGATAATAAAACGGATTTTCCGAGAGCAGCCGACTTGTCGGACTTCAATAAGGGAAAAAAGATGAAAAGCG
>JAUWPZ010000022.1 GCA_030611315.1 Sedimentisphaerales bacterium | reverse complement strand
AGCGAAAAATCTGACTTGCGAACTGAGAGTTTCCTTTGCTCGGTCAGTAACATCTCATTCTATGGCCAGATGCTTCGCTTCGCCTTGCTGCGCTCAGCATGACATGAGGGAGTTTGCTTGCCAGAAAATAATTTCACACCCATGCAAACAGTTTCCATATTACGCACCAGCAATATCTATCGTAACATCTCCAATAACAAGACAGCAGACTTGCTGCACATTGAGCCGGGGGGCCCTGACTACGGCAATGTCCCTGTCGTCCTCCCAGTCGTCTATTACACCTATCGCCAAATCTGTACCCTTTTCATCCCTCAACCCGACCAGCCGACATAACAGACTCTCGCGGCTTGTATTTACGCACACCTGGACCGCTACTTTACTCAGACTAAAATTATAAAGACAGGAATCTCGAAAGTACCTGCAAAATCGGCTTTGCCGATAGCTTCGCCTTTGCCGCGGTGATTTGGCCGATATCTGTGGCGGAGATTCAACCAGCTCAAGCTGTGAGCCGAGAGTGCCAAGGCCGACAAGAATATCACTTAGCTCTTCGCTCCGCTGCACCGCCACAATCAACTTTGGCTTTAATATCCGCTGCACCGTCCACCATAAAGTCGCCGCTGCCGGGCCGCTGATAAAACCAGGGGTGTCAACTATCATCAACTCGGTAACTTCCGATACCTTCTCAACACACCGCACGATGGCTGCGGTGAGCTGCAGCAGATGACCCACCGGTGTTACACTGCCAACGAAACTGATACCGCCGGCAGTAAGCTGCGAGAAATCAAGTTGCCCGTCTCTGACAATAGCCCAGCCGACCGTCGCAGGCGGCCCAATATGAGACTGGCCAACATCTGCATCGATTATTCCAACGGGCCGATTTTGAGCCAATCGCCTGCCCAAAGCCGCGGCGAGGGTGGTTTTGCCGGTGTCCGCCCCTCCGAGAATCAAACACGAACCTCTTTGTGTCAGGTCCCGGCTTAAAAGCTGCAGAGCAATTTTGTCAGCCCAATTCATCTGTTTTGGAACCTTCGTCCTCTCACTGACGACAATAGCCTACGACGACCATATAGACAGGTTCGAGGTCCTCAGGCAGTGATAAAACCTTTGCGACAGAGGCATCATCAAAAGCACCGACGGCAACGGAACCAAGTCCTAAAGCCTCAGCCTGAAGGTGGACGTTTTGAGCTGCGTGACCTGCCTCCATATAAACGTAACGAATACCGCGCCGGCCGTAGCGCGTGGTTGTTCTGGAAAACTCAGCTGCAAAGACCAGCGTCAGCGGCGCCTCTTCAATAAATTTCTGTCCCCAGGCTGCCGCGGCAAGTGCGGCCCGTACGTCCCGGTCTGTCAGTTCCTCAAGCGAATGTTCCGCAGGCAAATAGCGAAACATACCATCGGCGCCGACCACAAAAAGCTCCAGAGGATACGTCGCCCCCGCTGAAGGTGCTGTGCGATACCTGCCGCCGACCTGCCGGCCCTGGGCCGACCAGGCCAATTGGCCGATTTGCTCAAGCGTAAGAGGCTTCGGCAGAAAATTCCGCCGCGACCGGCGAGCAGATATGGCCTTGTCCAATGGTATCGAACCTTCCCCGCTCGGCTTACTCAGAGTTATTTTTGTGCCCATAGCTAATCCCAATCGTTTCCAGCGTCGGTAAATAGAGAAGCGTTGTTCACAGGACCGATTATACCCCAGAGAGGATAAAAACAAAGCGATAATTTAATATCCGGGGCTTTCTGTTGAGAAATATCATCGGAAATCTGTTATAATCATTGCGAAGTGAACAATGCTGCTTTTGGAGCAGTAAAGTTTTGCAGGACAATCGTACCTATGACCGATGCACAATAACAAGTGAGGCTTAAATTGAAAGTTCAGTGCGAATTATGTCCGAAGAGCTGCCTGATTGAGCCGGGCCAAAGCGGCGAATGCCGGGTGCGAATCAATATCGACGGCGTTCTGCGAACCGTAGTCTATGGATATCCCTGCTCAATCAATATCGACCCTATCGAGAAGAAGCCCCTTTCCCATTTTCTGCCGAGCACAGGAATCCTCTCGATTGCCACCGTCGGCTGCAACCTTCATTGCCTCAACTGCCAGAACTGGGCAATATCGCAAGCCAACCCGGAAGATGTCCCCGCGTCGTTCTGGCCTCCCGAACGACTCGTGGCGCTCGCCAAACGCTTCAATTGTCCTTCTCTGGCATATACCTATACCGACCCAATCATCTATTACGAGTACGCATACGATACCGCAAAGCTCGCTAAAGAAGCCGATATACGTAATGTCCTCGTAACGGCAGGATACATAAACCCCGAGCCCTGGAAAAAATTGCTCGAGTACGTCGATGCAGCCAACATAGACTTGAAGGGAATCACCGAGGAGTTCTACCAGAAGATTTGCTCGGCCACGTTAAAACCCGTCCAGGAAGCCTTAGTCCTGGCCAAGTCCGCCGGTGTACTGGTTGAAGTGACGAACCTGGTTATTCCGACACTGAACGACAAGCCCGAACAGATACGCCAGCTCGTCCGCTGGATAAAAACAAACATGGGCGGCGAGACCCCGCTGCATTTCTCGGGATTCACCCCTCAGTACAAGATGCAGCATTTGCCGCCCACTTCGGCCAGGACTCTTGAGACGGCCCGTGAAATTGCCATGGCCGAAGGGCTCAAATTCGTCTATATCGGAAATGTTCAAAGCAAACAAGGGCAGAACACGTATTGTCCGGGCTGTAAAAAACTGCTCATAGAACGCAGTGGTTATACCATCCTGCAAAACCGGCTCAAAGACGGGCAGTGCCCGGATTGCGCCACAGAAATCTACGGAGTTTGGAAATGACTCGCAGAAAATTCGTACTGAAATTTATAAAAGCAGCTTCACTCATTGTCGCCGGCGTTTCGTGGCTGGGGGAAAAGGCCTCGCCGCGCAAGTTCGTCCGAGCTATCAGGCTAAAAAAATACCCGGGCCCTGTAAAACCTCCGGGGGATATTCGTGAACAAAGCAAATGGAGTGGTTAATATGAAAGGAAGATTCAAAAAGCGAGTCTTGGCAGAGGGTCTGCTTTTGCTGGTGATTCTGGTGGCCGGCGGCATTGGGCTGTATACCTATATGTCGCCTCGCTGGGGACCGGCGGCCCAGGCAAATCTGGGAACTGAACAAGAACACACTACAGAGCCGCCTAAATCCGTTCTGCGCTCCCAGCTTGCCGGCCGATGGTACACCGCCGATGCAGACGAGCTGCGCAAGCAAATCGCAGGCTTCTTCGAAAAAGCCGAGGCAAAACCTGCGGATAACGTAATCGGGCTCATCCTGCCGCACGCGGGGTACCAGTACTCCGGCCAAATCGCCGTAATGGGGCTCAAAACAACCGACAAAAAATACAAACGAATCGTTGTTATGGGGCCGACCCATTCCCAGCCGATGGAAGAGCTGTTGAGCGTGCCGAGGGTAACCCATTACGAAACACCGCTGGGACAGATACCGATAGACACCGAATTCGTAAACAAGCTGCTGAAATACTCAATGTTCCAGAACGTACCGCAGGCACACCAGGGCGAACACAGCGTCCAGATAGAATTGCCGCTGCTCCAGCACAGGCAGCAGGACTTTAAGCTCGTACCGATTGTGGCAGGCCAATGCTCATTAGAGACAATCACCAAAGCCGGGGCCATTCTGAAAAGCCTGGTGGATGAAGAGACCCTCGTAGTCGTAAGTTCGGACTTTGTGCATTACGGTGCGGCCCACCGTTACGTGCCTTTTACGGAAAACATACCCGAACAAATTAAAAAAATCGATATGGGGGCCTATGAGCACATAGCTCGTCTTGACGCAAAAGGTTTCGTGGAATATCGGAAAAAAACCGGCGCAACAATATGCGGTTACATACCGATTGCGATACTGCTCTCAATGTTGGACAAGCCGGCAAAAGCTGAGCTGATAAAATATGCAACTTCCGGTGAAATGACGGGCGATTTCACGAATTCAGTCAGTTATCTGTCCATAGTTTTTACGGGGACCTGGCCGAAAAGCGCTGAAATTGTACCGCAGGAACAATCCTGCGAATTAACCGAAGAAGATAAAAAGGAGCTTTTGGGCCTGGCGCGAAAAACAATGGATTTCGCCCTTGAAAAACTGCGAGTTCCGCAGGCATCCGAGCTCGGCGTGCCAATCAGCGACGCGATGAAAACTCCCCGTGCGGCCTTCGTAACCCTCAAGAAAAACTCCCAACTGAGAGGTTGTATCGGCGATATCTTTCCGCAGCGCCCCCTGTACAAGTCGGTCATTACGAACGCAATCAACGCCTGCTTCAACGACAGACGCTTCCCGCAGGTAACAAAAGCCGAATGCAAGGCAATAAAAATCGAAATCTCTGCATTGACAATACCCGAGCCCATCGCTTCATACAAACAGTTCCGGGTCGGCATAGACGGCATCGTGCTGAGAAAAGACGGCCGGTCAGCCGTGTTTCTGCCCCAGGTCGCACCCGAGCAGGGCTGGGATGTAAATCAAACACTGACGCAATTGTCTCGAAAAGCGGGCTTGCCTGAAGATGCCTGGAAGCAGGGTGCGAGCTTTCTGGTCTTCCAGGCCGACGTTTTTGGTGAAGAGAAATGAGATTCGCCCGCCCCGTTAGAAATAAGTTGCGAGGGGAAAACGCCGCTCCTTTGGTCCGAATTTCTAACGGGGCCCGCGGCTTCTGTCTGTTCAGTTACGGCCTGTTTACCATTGCAGCCCAGAGCCTGCTATTCCGCGAGTTTCTCACCACATTCGAGGGTAATGATATCAGCGTGGGCATCTTCTTCGGCTCCTGGTTTTTGTGGGTCGGCCTGGCGGCCAGCCTTGTCTATAAAGCAAAGCCCCTCGCCGATATACTGCTCAGGAATATCGAACTTCTGTTCTTGTGCTACCTGCCTGCTTTGGTTCTTCAGTTGATACTGATTATTCAGGCCCGTCAGCTCGCGGGCATCGAATCGTATGCCCTCTGGTCGGTGCGGGGCATCCTGCTGTCGTCGCTAATCATCAATGCACCGGTCAGCATTGTCACAGGGCTGCTCTTCCCCACCGCCTGTCGATGGATTCAGAGCGGAAAGGGGCTTGCCGTCTCGCGCGTTTATATCCTCGAAGCGGCCGGAAGTTTCCTCGGCGGATTAGGCGTAACCATATTTCTGGCATTCGGCGTAAATTCGGCAAGGATATTCTTTGTCCTGGCTCTTATTATCTCTTCGGTTGTGTTCGCCGTCCTGCTTGGCAGCGTACTTACGCAGGACAACCGGCAGGTGCGGAAAATACTTTGCGTCTTTTCTTTCTTACTTGGCCTGGCCTTTTGTATTTGCCTTGCCGCCGGAGCGGACAAAGCACTGATGCGCTATGTCCGAGTTAAAAAGTGGACAAAACTGCTCCCTCAAAATGCTCTGATTGACTCATTCCAAACGCCCCAGGCCGAGTATCTCTACGGAAATTACCAGGGCCAGTGGATAGCTATGTCTCAGGGCGGCGTCTGTGAAGCGCTGCCCGACAAGAGGGCCGCCGGCCGAACGGCAGCGGTCAGCCTTTGCCAGAATCCCGCTGCCGAGCGGGTCCTCGTCGTCGGCTCGGGATTAGCTCTCTGCAGCGAATTCCTCCAACTACCGCAAATCAAGAACATCACCTGGGCACACCCCGATACCGAATACGCCCGGCAAATCAACGCCTTTCTCCCGGCTGAACTTAGAATCAACGACAGTAGATTTGACCGCCTCGGCGGCGACGTCCGCTTGCTATTGGCCGAGAAGGGGCGATATTACGACATAGTAATCCTCAATCTGCCCGACGCCACGAGTTCGGTCCTCAACCGCTACTATACCCTTGAATTTTATGACCAGGTCAAACAATCTTTAAGGCCCGGCGGTGTGCTGGCAGTTCGCATAACAGGCGGCGAAAACATCATGGGCACCGAGCTGATAAATCTCGGCGCCTCGACGAAACGGACGCTCGATAAAGTTTTCGCCCAGCCGCTCGTCCTGACGCCCGGCGACGAGACATGGTTCATTGCATCCGATTCCAAAGAACTTACCGGCGACCCGGCCACCTTACGAGACCGCTTCGCAGCGATAGCCGGCGCAGATGATATTTTCCCGGCCAATGCCCTGCTTTCCGTTTATCTGCCGGGCCGGGCCGCTACCGCTCTTGAGAACTATTCCAGTGCGGATTTGCCAGAGGACTTGCTGATTAATCGTGATTCCAGGCCGCTGACACATTTGTATAGTCTGCTGCTCGCAGCCAAACAATCCGGAGCACCCATCACCAGGCTTATCAAACATCTGGCCCTGGCCGGACCGCTCGCTTTTCTTTTTCCACTTATAGTCCTTGTAGTTCTGCGAGCTGTTTACGTCTGGAAGACAAATCAGCAAGGCGGCAAATCGAGCTTCGACAGTACGTTTCTGGTCTTCTCAGCCGGCTGGGTGGGGATAGGCGTGGTGATTGTCCTGATGCAACTGTATCAAACCCGCTTCGGCTCGCTCTATCTGTACATCGGCGTTATTTCGTCCCTGTTTATGGCGGGCTTAACAGCCGGTGCGATTTTAATCAGACGCCTGCTCCGGGCCATCCCGGCGCAGACAAAGACAACATCCGCCCAAATAATGCTGTTCGCGGCAATAGCTGCTCATATACTAATCCTTGCAGCCATTTCCTTTTGGCCCGCCGTGGACTGGACGCACATGATTTTTGCGATAGCCTTTGTTCTGTGCGGTTTATGTGCCGGCTGCTACTTTCCGCTCGCCGCCGCTCAGCTTGCCGAGGCAGGTTTCGAGACGGGCCCGGCGGGAAGCAAGCTCGAGACCGCCGACCACCTCGGAGCATCGGCCGGAGGGATACTGACCGCCCTTGTCCTTGTCCCCGTGTTCGGAACAAAGATAACGCTGCTCGTATTCGTTCTGCTCATTCTGGCCAATATACCGCTCGCGGCGCTAAGGATTTACATGCCGCAAAGAATTTGTTCTTTGGCCACTACCGGCTTTAGACTCCGCAGGCTCGGCTATATCTTATTCGGCGTTGGATTATCCATTGTTCTTTGCTCGAACATGCTTGCCGAGGCCTCGGCCAGGCTGCGGCCGGCATTACCGCGATACGCAGCGCAAGCACTCGCCGGCGAGTTGAGCATCGAGAAACAATCAACTGTTCTTCAGGACAGCAACCAAAAAATCAATTACTTCAGGGTCCGCGACGCCAATGATAACCTGACCGGGTATGTCTTTAGCTCGCAAGAGCTGGCTCCTGCGGTTCGTGGTTTCGGCGGGAAGATAAATCTTGCTATCTATGTTGACCCCGCCGGCCGGCTGAATAACTTTCATATAATACGCTCCAACGAAACCCCTGCTTACCTCGAGCTTCTAAGTCAATGGCGCAACTCACTGAACGGCAGTCAACTCTTCGGTACTGCACCCTTTGCCGATGTTCAGGCCGTAAGCGGCGCAACGGTCAGCTCCGAAGCGATTCTTTCGGCGCTGCAAATATCAGGCAATAAATTCACCGTGCAGGTTCTCGGCTCCTCTTTACAGCCACAACCCCAAAGCCAAATCCGACCCGCGAACATCCTGCCGGACATGTACGCGATGTATTTGATTAGCGCCGTCGTATTTTCCTTAGTTGTAATCTACCACGGGGGATTCCGGAGCAGATTAGTGGTACTTGTGTTCAATCTTGTTCTCGGCGGCATCCTTCTGAACGCCCAGTATTCCAGCGAACAAATAGCTACCATATTGTCCCTGCATATGCCTGCGGCGAAGTTGACGGGGGCGTTTTTGCTGGTCGTGGGCATACCGGCTTTGGTTTTAATCTTCGGCAACATCTATTGCGGCTACATCTGTCCATTCGGCGCGGCCCAGGAGCTGCTCGGCTATATTATTCCGGCCAAATTCAAGCGGCCAATCCCGGCAGAAAAGATGAAAAAAGCGAGATTCATCAAGTACGCCGTTCTTTTTATCCTTGTGCTGGCGTTTTTTCTTTCGAGAAATCGAACGACCCTGACGGACCCGCTCATCTCAATTTTCAATTTTCAAATGACGGCCGCCGATTGGGCCCTCGCGGGCGGAGTAATGCTGTTGATAGCTGTTATAGGCGCGATTTTCTTTTCACGCTTCTGGTGCCGGTATTTGTGCCCGGTAGGGGCCGGCCTGTCGCTGCTCAATGGTATAGCAGTATTCAAGCGATACCTGCCCGCGAAAAAATTCGGCAGATGCGAGTTCGGCCTTACCGCCAAAGACCAGATGGACTGCATACAGTGCGACAGATGTCGTTACACCGCACAACAGCCAGCCGGAAAAACCACACAAGAGAACTCCAGGGCACGCATACTTTTGCCTTTTGCAGTTGCTGCGGCAGTACTTATATCGACTGTTTCGGCGAAAAGATTCCTGCAGGTTACCCCTGTCAGCGGCGACTACTCCGCCGCCTTCGTTCCTTCCGGCGGCCAGCCGAGAGACGTAGATTCGCAGCGCATTCGCACGCTGATAGAACAAAAAAAGCTCTCCGACCGGGAAGCCGAATTCTATAAGAAAATTGAGTAGATTCGTTCAATTTTTTGACCGAATTTGTTTAGAAATGCAAAAGGCGCAGATATATTTCATAGAAGGACATTGAGGCCTTTTTTGATTGCGTATTTGCGGGTGGATTCGATTTCTTCTATCGTTGGTCGGCGGTTTATCTTTGGATGGGATGAGGCCTTATAGCATGGGCGATACTGGCCCATCACGTTGATAGTGGTTTTGGGGCTGATTTCTTCGGCCAAAAAGTCTATAATCTCGAAGCTGCCGGCCAATCCGGCGGGCAGGACCAGATGCCTGACCAATAAGCCCCGCTCAGCCAAGCCGTTTGTTACCTGAAGGTCGCCGACCTGCCGGTGCATCTCTTTTACAGCCGCTCGATTTATCTGTGGATAGTCCGGCGCATTGGAAAGTTCCTCAGCAACCTCGGATTCTGAATATTTCATGTCCGGCATATAGATATCCACAAAGCCGGCAAGCAATTTGAGCGTTTCAACCGAATCATACCCGCCGGTATTATAGACAATCGGCAGTGCCAGGCCCTGCTTTTTGGCTAATTCGAGGGCCGAGGCAATCGGCGCGGCCAGATGCGTGGGCGTAACAAGGTTTATATTGCTGCACCCACTCTGCTGCAGCTCAAGCATATTCCGGGCCAACTGCTCGATTGTCTGCTGACGTCCGTGGCGGAGGTGGCTGATATCGAAATTCTGGCAGAAAATACAGCCTAAGTTACAGCCCGCAAAGAATATCGTGCCCGACCCGCCGCTGCCGACAAGGGGCTTTTCTTCGCCGAAATGAGGACCGGCGGAGCTGACGAGAGGCATATCCCCAATGCCGCAAAAGCCGATTTGCCCCCTGCCGCGATAGACCTCGCACCTGCGAGGACAGAGCACGCAGGGATTGGTATTCTCCCACAGCCGCCGCACGGGCTCGCTGAAAAAACCGGCATTTTTCGGCAAAAATGTCATAATTTCCTACAGTTTATCACATTCTACACTCAAAAAAAGATTCTATATTGCATAAAAATGGGATTTCGGGTAAAATAACTATTCAGCAGAACAAGGCTCAAACAATGCAAAAAAAGGCAGAATTAACGGAACACAAGGCTGTTCTTGCGCATCTTACAAGTGTGCAGCCCAATCCCGGCAGCAAGACTAAGCACACCGGGCAAGAGCGGGATTCACTTGCTGTGCGATTAAAGGCCGGGGACAGGACAGCCGCGGACGAGCTTGTTGATATATATTACGAACAGATATACTTATTTATGAGGAGACTGGGCCATAGTACAGATGTCAGCGAAGACCTGACGCAGGAAAGCTTTATCCGGGCCTGGTTCCACATAAACCAGCTCAGAGACGGCAGGGCATTGAAGGGCTGGCTGTACCGCATTGCGGTCAATGCCTCAAAGCTGTACTGGCGCAGGCACAAAGGCAGAGAGATTGCCGGCATCGAAGGAATTGATGTGCCGGACAGGAATAAGACAGAAGGCGATATAGTGGAACTCAACGAAGAGCTCGAGAAGTTAAGAAACGCCGTTTTGCGGCTGCCTGTGAAATTGAGACAGGTGATTGCTTTACATTATATGCAGCACCTGACTATTGCAGAGGCCGCCGAAGCCGCAGGCGTAAGGGAAGGAACTCTAAAGAGCAGACTTAACAGGGCATTAAAAGCCCTCAGAAAAAAAGTTACCTAAAACAAAAGTGAGGGATTTGCGATGGAAGACAAAAAGATACAAGCATTATTGAGCAAATTGGCCTCCGCTACGGCAGAGACGGTTCGCGGCGACCTTGCAGAGCGGATAAAGCACCAAATCCCACCTATGCTTGCACATCATTGGGGTGCCTGGCACAGGTTCAGTATTTTGATAGACCTGAGAATCAGCAGATTGGCCGCGGCAGCGGTGATAATCATTGCGACGGTTATTTTGGGGAACTTCCTCGGTGATTGGGACCCGATGGGCAAAGGAATATATCAGGACAGCAAGTTGCTGTTTCAATACTTCCGGTACGGTGAAGATACCGGCAGAGACGATGTGTTGGCCGGTATGGCAAAATTTCAAGACTATCTTGCTCGCAACGGCAGAGATGTTACGTATTACAGCAATAACATCGACCCGAAGGGTAAATATGCGGTGCTGATGCACTGGAAGCTGCCCAATGGCAAGTACAGGGTAATCTTCGGCGATTTGCGTCCGGGAACCGTCAGCGCCGAAGTATTAATAATACTGCAGGCCCGGATGCTGCAATAGAAAACGAAATGACAGATGTTTGCAGGTCAAAAAAACCGTTTATTGCTTGATTTATAAACGGATATGTGTTAAAATCCTATAGACAAAGAGAATTGAAAAACCGGTTTTTTTGAGGCTCAAGAAAAAACATGGACAAACAAAGGGGATTCACTTTAGTAGAGCTTTTGGTCGTTATCGCTATCATCGCACTGCTGATGGCGATACTGATGCCAGCCCTGAGCCGCGTAAGGAACCAGGCACAGGCGGTCCGCTGTATGGCAAACCTAAAACAATGGGGCTATTTCTTTATGTTCTACACGGACGACAACGAGGGCTATTTCAATGAAGGCTGGAATCAGGACGAAGAGGCATTGTGGATGAATGCGCTGCGGCCTTACTACAAGGACACCTGGGACCTGCTTCTCTGCCCGACAGCCACGAAAGTGGTGGATAAACCGGGTGATTGGGGCACGTACAAGGCAACGCAACGCGAGTGTAAACTTCCCGGCGGCGGTACTTACCGATATACCTTCAGCTACAGCATAAACAACTGGACCAACTATATGACAAAGGATCGCGGCTCGCGTAAAGAGATATGGTTCTGGAAGAGTACAAAAGGCGTTAAAAACACCAATACTATACCGGTGTTCGGCGATGCCACATGGCACGATGGCTGGCCGCTCCATACCGATGAGCCACCACAGTACCCGGATGAATTCGGGTCGGGCAATACGGGCACGACGCAAGAGATGAAACATTTCTGCATTAACCGGCACGATGGATTCATAAATATGCTTTTTATGGACTGGTCCACCAGAAAGGTAGGGCTTAAGGAACTCTGGACGTTGAAGTGGCATCGCGCCTTCGACAACAAAACAGGTCCCTATACCAAAGGCGGCAACGTCCGACCAAGTATGTGGCCGGCCTGGATGAGAAGCTTCAAAGATTACTAACATAGTACCCGTTCCATGGAAAAGATTCCTCTTTTCGGAATCAACGCCTTGAACTGGTTGACAGCTCCTTAAAAAGCTGCCTTTTACCGAAATACAAGGAAGAAAATGGATAAGCGAAAAGGATTTATACCTCTAATAAGCAAAAGGCTTCCGGCAGCCTTTACGTTGGTTGAACTGCTGGTGGTAATCGCCATAATTGCACTTTTAATGTCGATATTGATGCCGACACTAAATCGGGCAAAGAAACAGGCAAGGTCGGCCGCCTGTCAGATGAACCTGAAACAATGGGGCCTAATCTGGATGCTCTATACGGAAGATAACGAAGGCTTCTTCCCGGAAGCCGGCAGCCTTGGGTGGGCGCGTGGAACCTGGATAATAGCGCTGCGCCCTCAATGGGACACAAGAACGGACATACTTCTCTGCCCGATGGCCACGAAACGGTCGCTAACAGGAGCCCAGGGCGGTCCGTTTAACACATATGTTATGGGAGGAGGTGGAGTGGGCAACCTCCGGGAAGAAGCCAGTTATGGCGCAAATAACTGGATTTATAATACAAAAACGGATATTCAGGGTCGCAAGGCCGAATGGCACTGGAAGACCGTTCACGTCCAGGGCACAAGCAATATACCGGTTTTCGCCGATACAATGTGGAGAGGGGGAGGCCCGTCCGAGCAAGGCGCAGGCGGCGACCCTCCGAAATACAACGGCGAGTGGAACGGCTACAACAAAGAAATGAAACATTTCTGCATCGACCGACACAACGGCAATGTAAATCACCTTTTCATGGATTGGACAGTCAGAAAGGTTGGTCTTAAGGAACTCTGGACGTTGAAGTGGCATCGCAATTTCGACAACTTAAGAGGCTACTGGACCAAAAGCGGGGGCGCCACCTACTCCACCTGGGCAAATTGGGGTGACGGCTGGCTGGCAAAGTATAAAGAGTACTGATGAAATCATGAAGAGAGAAAAAGCATTTACGTTGGTAGAGCTGCTCGTGGTAATCGCCATTATTGCCGTTTTGATGTCAATACTGATGCCGACGTTGAATCGCGTTAAAGAACAGGCAAAGGACATCAAGTGCAGGGCCAACCTCAAGCAATGGGGCCTGGTCTGGGCGATGTACACCGAAGAAAACGACTTCAGGTTCC
This sequence comes from Sedimentisphaerales bacterium, assembly GCA_030611315.1. Classification (GTDB taxonomy): domain Bacteria; phylum Planctomycetota; class Phycisphaerae; order Sedimentisphaerales; family Anaerobacaceae; genus JAUWPZ01. Next base: position 24,234 of record JAUWPZ010000022.1, on the reverse strand, counting down.
CCGATTATCTCGGCCCCCGTTGGATGTTTCTGCTGACCGAATACTACGGTAACACAGAAGAACTGCTTTACTGCCCCATGACGACAAGGACCCACAGCGAGGGCGCTCCCTGGCCTGTAGCCATCATCGAAGGTGGGGGAGAGCGCTACGGCAGCTATACAATCAACGAGTGGATATACGACAGTGGCGCCACCAGCGGCGGCCGCAAGCTCGAGGACTACTGGAGAACCGTCGCACAGAAAGGTTTAAGCAATGCGGTTGTTATGGGCGATGGTATAAGGCGTTCCGACGGCCAGCCAAAGGACACCGACGACCCTCCGCAATTCAATGGACAAGACCGAACCAAGATGGGCGACGACGAAATACGCTTTTTCTGCGTCAGTCGGCACGACGCCGGCACAAATATCCTCTTTATGGATTGGTCTATCAGGCATGTCGGACTAAAAGAGCTGTGGACATTGAAGTGGAGCCGAGGATTCAAAACGAACGGTCCGTGGACCTTAGCCGGCAACGTCCGACCAAATATGTGGCCGGTCTGGATGAAAAGTTTCAGAGATTACTAAAAAAACAACCATTATCCCCCAAAAGCCGGCCCAACAGACCGGGCTTTTATTCCGGCCCACCCTCAGGACAAAAACGCCCCGCCACCTGCCGGGCCCAAGGGAAACTTCGAGAGGTACGGGATTAATAGATTATCGCGGTTGCCTCTTCAATCTTCTTGATGATCTCGGCGGCATCAGTCCAGCTCGATACATGTCCGTCAAAACCCTTCAGCAGCAGTGCCGCCGACTCCGAATCACTCAAGCCGTTCGCAAGGGCTATAATCTTGATGGTTTGCAAATCCTCATCTTCACGGATGCTTTTGCAAATACCTGTCGCATCTATTCCATTAGCTAAAAGGTTCACCAACAAAACATGGGGAGCGAACTTCTGGGCGACTGCGCCCGTCTCGAAATTGCTCCGGACGGTTCGCACCTCGTAATCGCCATTGCCCTGCAAACTCTCAGCCAAAAGAGAAACCGCATCTCTGTTCGTGTCAACAATCAGGACCCGAATTCTGCCTGCCGGCAACGCCGCCGTAGGCATATTATGCACCTTCATAAAACGAATCAGCTCGCCGACGGGAATTCTGCGGTCCTTGCTGCCGGGTATGCGATAACCTTTCAGTTGGCCGTTATCAAACCACTTCGAAACCGTCCGAGGAGCAACGTTACAAATCCTGGCTACGTCGCCTGTCGTCAGTACGTTCTTACCTTTTGCCATTTCTTGATTCCCATCACTCTGTATATTTACCATATCCTTCTTCGGTTGTAATCGAGGATTGTTTAACGTAGAAACGCCAATTTCCAGCTTAGCTGCAAATAAGCAACTGTTTGTGTAAGGCTGCGTCCTATAAGTGCCGCCGGCTCCTGCAAAAGGCAAAACATCACAAAGCAACAGCCCCTTGTCACGCCGAGACGCCAAATGCGCGAAAAATATTTTGATTTATCCGCTGCAGACCGTAAAATATAGAAGTTGTAAGTGCCTAAAGTCTAAAGTGTCTAAAGTTGGACCTTTGGAGAATTGATTATTGTTTGTTTTACTTTAGGCACTTTAGCTCACTTTAAACAATTTAGGCACTTTTACTCTTGCGTTTTTCGCAGAGGAGTTTCTTATGCAGATATATCTGTCGCGGCCGGATATAACCGAAAAAGAAGTCGAAGCCGTCTGTGCCGTGCTTCGAAGTAACAATCTCTCCCTCGGTCCAAAGCTCGGCCAATTCGAGCGGGCCTTCACCGAGTACATCGGCACAAAACGAGCCGTGGCCGTCAACAGCGGGACCAGCGGCCTGTTTTTGTGTATGCTGGCGCTGGGAATCGGACAGGACGATGAGGTCATCACTACGCCGTTCACTTTCATTGCCTCTGCAACATCCATTATGATGACCGGCGCCAGGCCCGTCTTCGTTGATATAGACCCGGTAAGTTTGAACATCGACCCTGCGCAAATCGAATCCAAAATCACCGACAGAACAAAGGCGATACTGCCGGTTGAAGTCTTCGGCAATCCTGCAGGTTTTGACAAGGTCTGCGACATCGCTGAAAAACACAATCTTCCCGTAATCGAAGATAGCTGTGAGGCCCTGGGTTCGGCGTTGAATGGAAAAAAGGCGGGGACTTTCGGCACGATGAGTGTATTTGCCTTTTATCCCAATAAACAGATAACCACCGGCGAGGGCGGAATGATATTGACCGACGACGACGACCTGGCCGATATGTGCATCTCGCTCCGCAACCAGGGCAGAGGCAAGGGCGGCGGCTGGCTGGGACACGAACGATTAGGCTATAACTACAGGCTCAGCGACATAAATTGCGCGCTTGGAATTGCGCAGCTATCGAGAATAGACGAAATCAAGGCCAAACGCCGGCAGGTCGCAACCTGGTATCAGGAAATGCTCGCCGGCGACGACAGATTGATAGTGCCTGCCGAGCCGGACGGCTGCGAGATAAGCTGGTTTGTCTTTGTTGTCCGCCTCGCAGACCGATTCACCTTAGAGCAGCGGGACAGAATTCTCGAGGCAATGAAAGACAAAAAGATTCAGGTCAGCAATTATTTTCCACCTGTACAATTGCAGCCGTTTATGGTCGAGCGATTCGGCTATAAGCAGGGCGATTTCCCCGTTACCGATTCGGTTTGCAAAAGCACTATCGCTCTGCCGTTCCACAACAATCTGGCCAGGGACCAGGTCGCGACTGTCTGCAAAACACTTGCCGAAGCTATGGATAACAACTTGTAGGGATTTTGACAAAAGCGATTCCCATCGAAATGACAAGACTTTACCCGCAAAGATAACGAGCACCCTATAATATCAAATTCAGTTAATTAAAGCCGATTGGCCGTTAATGTCATTCCCGCGAAAGCGGGAATCCAGAAACCTTATAGTTTAGTCAAACTATCAAAACATCGGCTCTTTTTAACTATAATTATTATAAGTGCCCTATGTGCTGTTCCAGCAATCTCCGCATGTGGGATTTATTTATATTGCTCTCAGTTGAAATTTCTCCCGCCGCGGCGGGTTCGCGAGTAACTTGTGCCACAGGTAGTGCCTTTAGAACAATAAGTTACAATCTTACTCGCGGGAATTTACTACCCTGAAGGGTATAGTTTTCAGATTTTCCGTCCTCAAGACAGCGATTAATATCTGCGACTGTTTGGAAACCGGGCTGTCTCTGCCCACCCAATCGCCGCCTGGTCCCGCCCCCCACGAATAAACACGCCATCCGGGCAGTTGGTCATTAAATGCACTGTTTCCCTCCTTCAAACCCGCCCTCAGGGTATCCTGCAAGAACCCCGCCACCACTTCAGCCCGCTTCGCTGAGAGAATCCACTGCTCTTGCCTGGTTGCCTCATCAGAAGCCAGACCCAGCACATAAAAATTTACGCCCCTTGTGCCGCGAGCCTGCTGCAATGGGGCGCAAAATTCGCGTATGTACCGCTTTGCCGAACCATTCAGGTTTGCTTCACCGGCGCCAAAGTGAATATTGGTTATTGAAAAATTGGTTTTTTCCGCGACTATTTGCGAAGGCGTGCTCTTCATAGACCGGCTTAGATTCTTAAAAAAACGACGAATTTCTTCTTCCTTTGCATCTATGGTTCTATCCTCGAAAAACTTGTCAGGGCCGCTTACGAAATACTTGATTTTCACGCTGCCGAAATCAGGTTTTTGCTCTCTGCCGTAAAGCAGTCCGAGCCCGAGTCCTCTAACCGATTCCCAAAAGGAGTTTCGCCCCATGTTAAATAACTCCGGGTCCTGGATATTCGCCAGGCTCAGCAGCATCACAAAGAATGTCAGGAGCAGCGTTACCATATCGGAAAACGTAACGATATACGCCGGTACTTTTGCACCTTCATCCTCAATTAGCTGACGCTGACCCCTCAATTGTAAACGCTCCGTTCCAATAAAACTATCTCGAGTATTCTCGATTCTTGATTCTCGATTCTTGATTCTCGACGAGTATCCAGCATCGAGTATCGAGCATCGAGAGTGCTTACCGCCGAGATGCTGAACTGCTTTTCGTCAAGGTTCCGGTTTGTCGTAAGATAGTTCATAACGGCCCATGCCCGCGGCAGACCAAAATGTTCGCTGCTCTTATCATCCGGCGGGCCGTTTTCACTGATAACCACCCGGCTGGGCACTTCCTTTAAGAATGACGCCATAATAGTCATAATATTTCGCCCCTCAGACGAAATAGCCCTGCCTTTGCCCCAAAAAATCTTTTCGGATGGGATTAGAAATACCTTCCGGCGGCGAAAATTTACAGGTTCCGTCTCTTCTTTTAAGCCATCATTCACCCCTTTAGTTAAAGTAGGCTTCTCGCTGCCTCGCTCCAGCTCTATTGTCGGTTCGATTTGCTCCGTAGGCAGAAATGCGTCTTTATTCTCCCGCTTTGCCGTATTGACGGTATCCATGTTATCGGAAAAGATGATCTTTAATTTCCGAAAAATCCTGTCATCAAAAGACGAAAAACTCAAAAGCAGCACAAAGAACGTCAACAGAAGCGTCATACAATCACTGAAAGTTACCATCCATTCCGGCGCACCCGGAGCTTCATCCGCTTCGGCTTGTTTCTTCCCGCGTCCCATTATATATTAACCTTTACTTCTTCCCGCCTGCCCTGCGAAACGAATGCCTGCATCTTTTCTCGAACAGCGGTCGGATTATCACCTTGCGCAATTGCACAAACACCTTCGACAATCATTTCCTTTGCGGTGGTCTCCGCTTTGGAATAAATCCCTAACTTGCCCGCTAATGGGATAAAAATCAAGTTTGCCGATAACGCCCCATAAAAAGTGGTAAGCAAAGCCACCGCCATTCCCCCGCCGATGGCGTCAGGCGACGAGAGATTTCTGAGCATTTGGACCAGACCAATAAGTGTGCCTATCATCCCAAAAGCAGGGGCCGCCGCTCCCATAAACTCCAAAATCTTTTTGCCCGTTGAATGGCGGTACTGAAGGTTCTGGATTTCCAGGGACATAAGGTCCCTGATTGACTCAGATTCCTGGCCGTCAACAAGCATCTGCAAGCCTTTGACGAAGAACAAATCACTTATGTCGTGAATCTCCTGCTCCAAAGCCAACGCCCCGTCACGTCTGTTGATAGCAGCCATGTTGACCATTTTTTGAATCAGCTCCGACTGGGACGGTATTTTCGAAACAACCGTCTTCTTAATTATCGAGAATATCCCCAAAAACTGCGGGAGCGAAAAATGTATCAGTGTAGCACAGAGCATCCCTCCTACCGTAATGGCCAATGAAGGAATATGGATAAACATCTGCCAACCACCACCGGCAACAATGGCACCAATAATGACTACAAATCCAAGGAGTATTCCTACTATCGTTGCGATATCCATGCAACTATTGTCCTTCGACTATTTGTTTTAACCTCTGGCACAGAACCGCTGCAAGTTTGGGCTCGGTAGTGACCACTTCCGCCAATAACTTGGCTTTGGTCCTTTCGGTCATATAGTGCAGAATCTTCACGGCATCCTCAAAGCTGCTGCCCTCCGCTACAGCTCCACCTTTTTGCGTTTGGCTCACACACAGACTTGCTATTATTTTCCCGGCACTGCTCGAATCCATCTTGTCATAAGCAGCAGCTATCGACACCAGGTTGTCCTTTTCTGTCTTGTCAATCTCAATCCTGCTCTTAAGGAGCTTATCCCGCTCTTGCTTTAGACCGACAACGATTGACGCAAGTTCGACTCTCAGATTATCGAGGTTCTCGATGTCCTCTTTCAGCATATCCTGAGCCACCTGTAATCTCTGCTCCCGCACCCCAAGGGCCTGCAGCTTGTTGTTATACTCACGCATCTTTTCCCGAACCTCATAGACAAGATTTCGGAGCTGCTTTTCTGTCATATTTTTCGGACTGCTCCGGTCGGCGTCAACAGCACCTAACGGGCCGGCTTGAGGCTGTGAGGATTGCAACTCGGCTTCCATACCCGCTGCCTGCTCATTTACCTCATCACCCCGGGCCTTCGAGGGGCCTCCGGTGAACCGTGCGAAGGCAAACATCCCCACAAAGCTTACCAATCCCGCCGCCGCTATGATTATTATTTGTTTCTTGCCCACTGTTTCTCTCCTAATTTCGAGCTACCGTATTTCCATAAGACCACATCCTGCGAAATCGCAGGCCAGAATGTCACAAAACCTGCAATCCTTGTCGTTGCAAATTCTACCTTGCCGTCAGCATCTTTCGAGCAAATGAGACCGAGGCCACCTCGTCCAACTCTTTCTGCTCAAGCTTCTCCTGCTCTTTTATAAACTGCGCTTTTGCCTCAACTCGTAATTTCTCCAAACCTTCCTTAAACCTTCTTGCTTCCAAAACCTCTGCAATCTTCTCTCTCTGCCGTGATTCAAGCTCCTGTATTCTATCTTTGAGCTTCTTTATCTGCTCATCCGTTGTCGCCGAATACCTCAGGAATAACTCCTGTTCGCCTAATCGTTCCCTGGGCTCTTCGCCGCTCAAACCATCGATTATATCCTCCAGTATTCTCTGCCGAATCAGCAATTGGCCTCGTGCTTCAGCCAGCTCTTCGGTCAGCTTAAGCAGTTCTGTTCTTTTTTTCTGTTCTTCCTTTGTCTTTATGTCAAGGACACGCTGCAAACGCCATACAAACCGTTTCATTTGAATACCCAAGACACAAGACCCGAGACTCAAGACCCAGGATTCTGGTCTTGCCTCTGCGGTCTCTGGTCTTTTTTAAGTCATTGTACCTGCATTTTGGTACCCAGCATCTCGTCCCACACCTTAGTAATTGTAATAAGCTCTCTGACGGTTTCTTCGAAGCGGGTCCTATCTCGAACAGGCTGTATTAGAAAGCCGCTTATCCTGTCAATCAGAGCAATCGCTCCGTCAATACGACGATTGCTTCCCGGCGAAAACGCCCCAATGTTGATTAAATCCTCAGCGTCAACGTAGGTGGCGTATATCTCTTTGAGCTTCCGCGCTGCGAGCTTATGCTCTTCGCTGACAACTACAGGCATCAAGCGACTGATGCTTCCTAAAATATCCACAGCGGGATAATGTCCCCTGTCAGCCAATTTCCTTGACAGGACAATATGGCCGTCCAGCAGACTCTTGGCGCTGTCTGCCACGGGGTCTGCCAAATCATCATTCTCAACGAGTACGGTCAGAATACCGGTGATGCTGCCGTTTTCGGCACATCCCAAGCGCTCGATAAGCCTCGGCATCAACGAAAAAACGCTCGGACAATAGCCCTTTGTTGCCGGCGGCTCACCCGCCGCAAGCCCTATTTGACGCTGTGCCTGGGCGAAGCGGGTTAATGAGTCCATCATAAACAAAACATCCCTGCCCTTATCCCTGAAGTATTCGGCAATTGTAACGGCTACAAACGCCGCCTTTACTCGCTGAATCGGAGGCGAATCCGATGCAGCCACCACTACTACGCTGCGTGCCAGGCCCTCCTCGCCGAGGTCGCCTTCGAGAAATTCACGAACCTCTCGGCCGCGCTCACCTATCAATGCCACAACATTAACAGATGCCTCACTCGAATTGGCAATATCTCCAAGAAGAACACTTTTGCCTATTCCGCTGCCCGAGAAAATGCCTATCCGCTGTCCCCTGCCGCAGGTCAATACTCCATCTATTGACCTGATTCCTAAAGCCAAAGGCCTGGTAATTTTCTCTCGACTCAAAGCCGGCGGACTATCTGCATCCAACGCCCTCTTATCTGTCCCTCCCAATGGGCCCTTATTATCGATAGGCTCTCCCAGACCGTTTATCACTCTGCCCAGAATATCTTCGCCGAGCGTGATATAGCGAGGTGTAGTTCGTGCGGTTACCGTATCGCCCGGTGTAATACCCTCTATATGCTCTAAAGGCAGCAGGATAAGCCGGTCTGCCTGAAAGCCAACCACTTCAGCCAGCACACGTCGGCCATCGCGGATTTGGATACCGCACAGCTCGCCTATACCAACCGCCGGGCCGGTAGATTCGACCGTCAGACCCGACACCCGCACCACAAAACCCTGACAATTCATCAGATTTACTTCGCGCAGCGCCGAGTGAAACTTCTCAAAATCAATCGAACAGCTACTAACATCACTCACGGCCATAAACTATTTCACCTTTTTAAGTGCTTTGCCAATACGTTCCAGATGTTCTTCAATCAACGATTCAATTATCCCCTTGGGAGTCTCTACCATGCACTCCGCCCGCCCAATATTGTCGTCCGAAATAAACTTAACGCCCGCCAGGCTGCCGTCAGTTTTATTTTGTTGTCGCGCCTTCTCGCATCGAGCAAAATCTTCCGCGTTCAAGTGCACCACCACATCGTGACGCTCCGGAGCGCTCTTAAGCGCCTCCTTGACAATGGATTCTATTTCGTAATCCCCTTCCTGGACTTTTTGCATCAATACTTTTCTGGCGATTTCCACCGACAGTTTGGCAATCTCCTCTTTGTGCTCGGAAAATAACTTATCGCAAAACTCATTGAGCCTGGCAACCACACCTTTGAGACTCTGGCAGGACTGTGAAAACAAGGCTTTCTGTGCCTCTAATTCCTGCATCAAAATCTGCTCGCCACCCACTCCGGAATCACGAGCGGACAACTCGGTTCCGATACCATCGGAATAGTTGTCCAAAACTACCGCCGAGACAATCGGCTTCGAAAGATTGACCGTAACTGAACCAGACATCGCATTAATCTTCTATAAACGCAAGTTCACCTTTCTCATTCATTTCGCGTAGAACCTGGACAATTTCCTCTCTGGCTTCTTCGACATCCTTTTTGCTGGGAGCCGACATAAGTGATGCCTCCTCGTCCAACGCAGCAGCGGCCCGCTCGGAGATATTAGACTTAATCTTTTCGACAATCGCATCATCGGCTTTTTGCAATGCTAACGCTAATTTCTTCGAATCAATTCCTCTCAAAGCTTCCTGCAGCGACCTGTCGGCTACCAGTAGAATATCCTCCCAGACTATCATCAAGTTGGCTACCATTTCACCGGTCTTGTCGTCTTTGTCCTGTATGGCGCCAAGCAGACCGTCTCGAAGCTCCTTGCCCAGGTTTCGCAAAATCACCGCCACCTTCCTTAACGCCTGCTCAGGCCGGGCTGCCAAAGCTCCACCTGCGCCCCCGGCGGTAATAGCATCAAGACGTCTGCAAACAGTCTCCGCTATCCGTGTCTTTGCTTCAATGGTCACAGCCTTACAACTGGCCATCCTGCTGATAGCGCTAAGCCGGATACCTTCGCCCAAAAAACCAATAACCTCTGAACTCTTTTTGGCCGGCAATTCTGATAAAACCACCGCGGCAGCCTGAGGGTGCTCAGTCTCCAGAACAGACGCTATCGTATGCGCATCAATGGAACGAATAGATATAAATGGGTCTCGTTTATGCAGCAGCGACTGTATTTGGGTCCGTATTTGTCCTGCCTTCTCATCACCTACCGTACTCTTCAGCATTTGCTTCAGAAAGCTATTAAGGTGAAATCCCTTGTTTGTCTGAAGCGAAGTACAGAACTGCCTGGCAAGCTCAAGACTCTGCTTGCTGCTATGATGGCCCGCAGCATCCAGATACGCCAACTCCACTGCCAATTCCTGAACCACTTCGGCATCAAGACCCTTGAGCAACTCGGCAGCAGTCGCAGCGTCCAGACTCATCAACAACATCGCAGCTTTCTGTTTTCCCGACAACGCCACTTGCTTAATCCCCTTTTTCTTCGATCCAACTTGCAAACAATTGTTTGACCTGTTCAGGATTACTCCTCAAAGCCTTTGCTATTTGTCTGCGCAGCACTAATGGCTCGGCCCTGCCGGCTTCTGCCGGCAGAAGTCCGGCAGGCCCCTCACCTTCCGGCAAGTGCCCTGCTTCGCCCTTCTTGGACACCTTCTTCTTTGCACCGCGGAACATCCGGAATACCATTAGTGCACAAATCGCCATAATTCCCAGGGAAGCCTGGCGGGCAATCGCCGTATAGCGTGGCCAACTGGATGGCTGCTCCTCAACCAGCGATTCAAGCGGACGATTCATCTTGACATCAACCACTTTGATAGCAGATGGGTCCTCAATGCCAAGCGCATTTTGAATGATTTCCTGAACATCGGTCACTTGCATGATTTTAGCGGCTTCGGCGCCGGCCGAAGCTTCGTTGGCATCAGCAGGCGTTAAGTCAACAAACGCCGCCACTTTCAGAGAAGTTATCTGGCCGGGCAGGATGACCTCCTGCTTCACGCTCTTGCCAACCTCGTATTCTGTCGAGATGTTTTCAGTTGTCTTTTTACTGCCCGGTACGGCCGGTTCGCCTTCAGCCAATACTGTGCCGGCTTCAGTTTCGCTATCCGTTAGAATCTCTTCACTTGTCATCACTTTGCCGGTCGGATCGTAAGTTTCCGTAACAGTACTGACGCTGTTCATATCGATAACGGCGCTGACCCTCACAATCGCCCGGCCGGGGCCTAAAACAGTGGTGAGCATCTCTTCGGCTTTGTTCGCCAGATTCTGCTCCACCCTTTCCCTGTAATCCTGAACAGTACCGGCCCCGCTGGTCATGATTGAGTCCGAATCACTGGTAAGAAGACGCCCGCGACTATCCACCACCGTAACATTTTCCGAACTAAGCCCCTCGATACTGCCGGAGACCAAATGGGTAATTGCCGCGACATTCAATGAACTCGGTCTATAACCCGGTTTAAGTTGAAGAATTACCGAAGCTGTGGTTTTGCCCGCTTCGGATGTAAAAACTGTTTGCTCGGAGCTTACTATATGGACCCGTGCGTAACTCACACCATCTATCATCTGGATGCTCTTGGCGAGCTCTTCCTGCAGCGCGCGTTTTATCTTGGCATTTTGAACATCCGGGTGGACGCCGAACTCTTGTTTTTCGAGCCCATCCCAGCCCGGCTGGACTATAGAACCCGTAGCAAGCCCCTCTCCCGCCACGTCCATACGAAGCTGATATACCTTATCCACCGGAACATAGATGCTGGTTCCGCCGTTGCGCATTTCGTAAGCAACGCCCCTTTCGCTGATTTTATCTGCAATCTTGGACGCGTTTTCAGGGGACAAATCGTGATACAGTATCCTCATGTCGGGCTTTCGGGCCCAGTGAACCAGCAGAGCGCCGCCAATAATAAATGTCAGAACCAGCGCAACCAGCAAAGCCCGCTGAACCAGGCCTATCTTCTCCCAAACTGCTCCTATCTTCTGCAAAAAGTCCATTCTTTATCGCATCCCGTTAAACACACCTCGAATGAGGCTCTACGCTTCAATCATCACAACGGCATGTTCATAGTTTGTTTATAGGCCTCAATCATCTTGTTTCTAACACCAACGAGAAGCTTGAAACTCATATCAGCTTCAGCCACCGCAGAGACCACCGAAGTGATATCCTCATTCTTGCCGGACAACAAATCCCTTATAGACACATCTGATGACTGTTGAAGGTCATCAACCTTGGATATATAGTTCTCGACTGCCTTGACGGTTTTAGCAAAGCTCGACTCCCCACCATCGGCGCCGCCGGCCTTCGGCATCCCTATGTAGCCGGGATTGGTATTGGATAACACTGAGCCAACATTTGCATTTAAGTTAACCATTGCTTGCTCCCTGAACTATCGAAGTAATTCGAGTGTGGTTTCCACCATTTGCTGATAACGTTTGAGAATCGCCGCGTTAGCCTGATACGCACGCGTCGCAATAGTCAGATTCATCATCTCGACAGGCACATTCACATTCGGCATCGAAACATAACCATACTCATCCGCCTTCGGGTGGCCGGGGTCTGAAATCTGGTAAAAATCGCTCATATCCGTCGCTATCTCATCCATGCTGACGCCACTAATACCATCGGCTGCTTTGAACATGGCCACAAGTCTGCGGTAAGGCTCACCCTTGCCGGCGTCGGTCGTGCGGGCATTGGCAACGTTAGACGAAATCACCTCCATCTGTTTGCCCTGTGCCTGCATACCCGAAATCGCAATATCTATTGGGCCGTATGTGCTGTGTACTGACATCTGTTACATTCCTTAATTTCCCGGGTTTCTTCTCGTTCAAAAAACCCCGGTTACAAACCGAGAAAAACTATCTTATATTTATCGCCAAATCGAATTGGCTGTACTTCCTGTTGAGCAGGCGAATATATGCCTTGTGCCGAAGGGCATTCTTGACCATCTCGCCAACTTCGCCCTCCAGGCTAACGTCATTGCCGTTTGATTTTACAGGCGTCTTTTTAGGCTGAAAAATCAGCGGCTTGAGCTCGCTGAGGTCAACGGCTCCATTCGAGTCCAAAGCCTTCTTAAGTAGCTTTTCGAAATTGACTTCGACCCTGCGGTATCCGGGAGTCTCAATATTGGCGATGTTATTGGCTATGGACTTCTGCCGAAGGCTTTCCGCCCTTATACCGGCATCGAGAAGAGCCATTATGTCGCTTGTTTTGGACATTTCTGTTTCCCAAAATCTATGCACAAACCTTCTTTGCTAAATTAAATCAGCAATAATCGTGCCAAATGCTTGAATCCGGTTATTTTCAGCCTGTTAACCGGCTTTTTTGCGTAAAAACGGCCTTGACCGCAAAAATTGCCTATCTCGACGGCAGCGAAGTGTCAGGATTCTATACAACCGGGCGCGTTTTTTTACAGATTAGCATCTTCGCCAAACACCTTTTGAAGATATGCACACTCAAAGAAGGAAATTCTTTCCTTTCACACAGGAATATTTCTCCGCAACCATACCCAAAAGCAGGATATTTTCGACTAACTCACCTCTCTTCAGTTTTCGTATCCTCTGTATCCACAAGTAGTTATCATCACACAGAAACCTCACATCCAACTATTGGCACACGGATTGCTAAATATTTGGCAGATAAGTAGGTTTTGAAGGTACCTTTGTATGAATACTAACGTGCTGACAATCGATAATCTGTTCGCAGTCACAACCGCTGCCGCTCCACCTCCTTCAAAACCCTCAACAATCGATAATAACCAGCATTTTCCCACTGGCTCGGAGGGCAATTCAACGCCAGTCGCAGGTCCCGAAACAACAACGACCGATAATACGCATCCTAATACCCACGAAACACCTTTTAACGAGCCACCAGAAGACTTTGGCAATACTTTACGCACGAAAATTGAGCCGCAAAAACAGCAAAAAAGTCAGGAAAAAGCTGAAAATGAGGCGAAAAGCTCAACTTCTGTGACGGATCCAACGGCAAATTCTCAGCAATCTGAGGCATGCGAGAAAAAAGCGACTGCCGCGGCGGAGGTTGGAAAAGGGCTGGCTCCAGGGACGCCGGTTGGAGATGACCTCGTTCCCTCGGCCTTAGTTAGGAATGGCCTGATAGCAGTTAAAAATCCCAACCAACAGCAAGTAAGTTCAAATACTCCGGACGAATCCACCCAGCCGAACACCATTGCCCAACCCAACAAAGTACAGCAAATACCTACTCAGGCTCCCAATTCAGCCACTGTAAAATCCGCCGAGACAAGCCCTGAAGCTCCACAAACTGAAAGTAATCCCATTTTGCCTGCCGACCAAAACCAAACCGGGATAAAAGATGTTATACCTAATATCTCAAAAGGCTCGGTGGTAGCTGATACTGAGCAGGGAAAAAGCAATAATGCCGATGCAGCCCCAATATTGAATAAATCTGTTGGTGAAACAACAGATACTCCTCTCCAGGAAAGCGGCAAAAATGTGATGTCCGTAGCTGTTTTGCCCGGCGACAAAACACCCGTTTCTAACGTCGTTTCGAATGCTCCGAAGAACCCCGTGCTGAATACCGACACGGCTCAAACCCAGAACAACCGCTCTGAACCCCAGCCACAACCGGTCGATGTTGGTCCGGTAAAATCCACTGCCACTGCCGAGGAACCAACCGGCAACAAAGCTATCGCTGGTCAGATGCTCTCAGAGTTGTCAGGCAGCAGCGACAAAGAGTCCCGGCCCATCTGGAAAAACCTCTCAGGTGGAAACCCTCTCGGGAAGCTGAACTTAACCGAAATCCAAATTTCCACCGGCCAGACAAAGAGCCCCAGCAGTACAACTTCCGAAAACAGCTCTAATTCGGATTTCGAGCAGCTCCTGCCTCAAAATAACACCCAGACTCTCATTGCAGAGGCATTATCCGCCTCCGCCGAGACCGTCAAGACCGGCGGCGGCGCTCCGCCCGGCAGCGCCTCTACAGGAATCAGCAAACAGATACTCGAGTCTGTTCAAAGCTCCTTATCCCAGCCGGCCGGAAACCAGCAAATTACAATTCGCCTCAATCCACCGGAACTGGGGAAGGTTTTGATAAAGTTCGAGGAGCAGGATGGCCAGATAACCGGCCTTTTGGAAGTCAGCAAGACACAAACCAGATACGAGGTTGAGCAGGCTCTGCCTGAGATAATCCGAAGCATCCAGGATTCAGGCGTTCAAATAAGGCGGCTTGAAGTCGTTCTCACGAACCAAAGCGAGCAGAATGCATCCAAAGACCAGACGTTGCAGGATGGTTTCTTCCAGCAGCACGGCTTTGCAGAAGGAGGTAACCGCGACAACCCCGACGCCAACGCCGCCGGGCTCGACCAATGGCTGACAAACAACAGCGGCTACCAGGATAATCTCGAACAACAGGAGATGGTCCTTACCGATAACCGCATCGACATGCTCATGTAGAAAGGCCCACAAATACCGCCACCTAACCCACGACTCGCGGCAAATGTCAAGCTTAACTAACCCAAGTTACAATTGGAAAGGTCCAAATGAGCGGGGATAAGAAACAAAGGCGTGTTCACCGCCAAAGGAAGAAAAGAAGTAAACAACTAATGAAGCAGTCCTCTCATCCCTTGAAAACTATCTCGGCCGATGACGATGTGCAATTTACTCTTTCCAAGGATGGCCGGATGAAGGTTGCAACCTGTGAGGACAAGCTGCCGAAATTTCTAATCGAAGCTCTGAACGCCATGCAGTCCGATAGAATGGAGCAGGCCAGGGCTCTCATCACTGATGACAATATCGAAATTGTCCGGCAGATGATGAAGAAAGACCCCTCAAATATCGGCGTAATGTATATGCTTGCGGCGACTTTACTAACTTTGGGAAGGATTGAAGAGGCGGAGCAATGGTACGAGGATATTCGTCAAACAATTGAGCCGCATTGGGCGGTGTTCAATGAACTGGCAAATATCAATGAAAAGAAACAGCAATATGCAAAGGAAATGGAATATCGCCAGAAAGCAATCGAGGGTAATCCCGACAACGGTATTTTGCTCAATAACTATGGAATGCTCCTGGTCAGGATGGGCCGCGCCAAAGAAGGCAACGAAATACTAAGACAAGCAATCCCAAAAGCCTCACATAATCCCGTAGTGCATTCCAATCTGGTGTTTTTTATGCATTATCTGCCGGATGTGGACCGCCAGAGCTTTTTTGAAGAGCACAAACAGTGGGCCAGGGACCAGACGCCCATAAAGTTAGCAAGAACTTCCCACGATAACGACCCCGACCCCGACCGCCGGCTCCGAATAGGTTATGTATCTCCTGATTTTTGTACACACTCGGTCGCACATTTCTTTGAAATACTCCTCGACGAGCAGAATCGCCGGGAGATAGAAACATTCGGATACGGCAATGTTGAGAGTCCCGACGAAGTTACTGAACGTTTGAAATCAAAGTTCGACCATTACCGCAACATCCTGGGCGTTAACGACACGGATATAGTCGATATGGTGCTCAAGGACAAAATCGACATTCTCGTTGATCTTTCAGGCCACACAGGCTTCAATCGTATGACCGTGTTCGGATACAAGCCCGCTCCGGTCCAGGTTTCCTACCTCGGATATCCCGATACAACCGGAATGGAGCAGGTCGATTATCGTTTTACCGACGAAATAGCCGACCCGCCTGAATCACAAAAATTTTACACCGAAAAACTCTTCTATCTGCCGGACGGTTTCCTCAGCTACAAACCTCCTGATTACGCACCGCCGGTAGGACCTCTGCCCGCACTGGAAAACGGTTATATCACCTTCGGCTCATTTAACAACAACTGCAAGATAGATTCGGCGATAATGACCATCTGGGCCGAGGTCCTCAAAGCCAACAAGGATTCGCGTATGATATTGAAGTTCAGAGGTGGACAAGTCAAAGTGCTGCAGCAGCATTACCTGGGCGAGTTCGAAAAACTCGGCATCAGTCCGGACAGAATCGAAATCCATGGCGGACTATTTCCTATTGAACATCTAAATCTATACAACAGAATTGATATCGCTCTGGATACATACCCTTACAATGGTACTACGACTACTTTCGAGGCCTTATGGATGGGTGTGCCGGTAATCTCGCTGGTCGGAGAACACCACATGTCCAGGGTCGGCTTGAGCATATTAACTCGTTTTGGAATGGGTTTCCTTGCGGCCTCGACGCCCGAGGAGTACGTGGTCAGGGCCGCTGCGCTTGCCGCTAAAACGGATACTCTCGCCGAAATGCGCGCTGTTATGAGAAGAACAATAGCCGGCGCTTCATTGTGCAACACAAGCAAGTTCGTCAAGAATGTGGAAGCCGCCTATCGAACAATGTGGCACAAATGGTGTGAAAATCAAGACGTCAACATCGATGCGCAGGAAATCGCATCACAAGAGCAACGCCCGGGCGACGAAATAAAAATATCTTCCATAACCTCCGTTGGGCCGGTAGCCGGTCCATCAGAACTCAGGCAGAAAGAACCGTCGGAAAAACCGCCTGTTCGTCTCTTTCACAACCTTGCCCGCGCCGGCGGGACTCTGGTCTGTAAATGCCTCGGCTGTATGGACAAGACAGTCCTTTTGAGCGAAATTCATCCGCTCGCCACCCGGTACTATAATCCACTGGCACAGGCGCACCAGTGGCATAATCTTCTGAAGCCTGTTGACATTCGTGTCCCCAAGGAAGAGAAAATTGTCTCTTTTGCTTATATTATTGAGCTCATTAACAAACGCTGTGTCGAATCCGGCCAAAAACTCTTAATCCGCGACTGGGGACATCTCGATTTTATTGCCGTGCCTTTCTTAAAGAAGCCAAGCTATCGAATGCTTTTGGCCGAAGCACTTGCCTCGTCCTTTGAGGTCATACAGCTCGCACTGGTGCGGCATCCCGTGGACCAGTGGCTCAGCTTGAGCAAGATTCCTATTATGCAGGAAAATTTATTAACTGTTGAGATGTTCCTAAAGGGATATCTCAGATTTGCCGAGCAGGCTGCCGGGATAGGATTTATCCGTTATGAAGACTTTACCGCCAAGCCCCTCTGGCAGATGAAAATCATTTGCGAAAAACTGCAGCTTGATTTCGACGAAGACTTTATCAATAAATGGTTCGATTATGAAAAAATCACCGGCGATGTGGGCAAACTATCCCGCGGCTCGAGCCTTCGCCGCATTGAGCCGCTTCCCCGCCAACCCGCAGCGCCCGAGCTTCTGAAACATTTCCACGAAAACGACGACTACTGGCAGGCGATATACCTGCTCAACTATCCGGACGTCGAACAAGGAAAATCCTCTGCGCGCCACCCGAGGATTACAATAAGTACTCCAGTCTGCTCGGCTGCGAAAAAGCCGGAAAAGCACGCCAAACGTAAAATTAACGCCGAACGCATATTCATCTCCAGTATGCCCAGGGCCGGCTCGATGTGGACTTACAACGTTACACGAGCACTAATTCAATCGGCCGGGCTGGAAGTCATACCACAGAGCGTTCCAATTGAACCGAAGCCGTTTATCTCCAGGGCATTCAAAGAACCGCCAAAAGAAAACCAGGTACATTGTATTAAAACCCATTATGTGGTGGAGCCTCCCGAGGGTGACAGCCATACGCTTATCATAGTCCCTTACCGTGACATCAGAGACTGCATTATGTCTTATATGAAGTTTATGAACGTCGATTTCGAGTACGCCGTTCGTGCGATGCGGCACTGGAACCCGACGGATGAATATTTCAAAAAGCAAACGGATAATATTCTCAAAATTCGATATGACCAAATCACTAATGAACCGCTGGATACCATCCAAAAAATTGACAGCTTCATCGACAGCGGCGCCTCTTTTGAAGCCATCGAACAAATCAACGAGCGGTTTTCCAAAAAGAACGTGAAGAAAAAAGTTGACGGCCTGAAGAACATCTCAACCGAGCAGGTACTGGCAAACCCCGCCACTCTCAGTACCGTCAAGACAGCAAAGGACAGCTACCGTGTGTTCGACAATGGTACAGGATTTCAGACCGGTCATGTCAGCTCCCGAAAAGACGGACATTGGCGAGAGGCGCTGTCCGAGGACCAAAAGAAGTTCCTGATGGAGGAAACGGCAGACTGGCTTGAAAGAAACGGATTCGAGCTTTGAGTTCACGATAAGCAAAACCTTTATTCGCTCGTGTGCAGCCAGAAGACCGAAAACAGAAGTCAGTTACCAATCACCAATCACCACTCTACTCTGGTGTTTGAGCCTCGCCGTCTCGATGGATTGCAGAAAAGCTTCTTTGAATTTGTCTAATGAGAAACGCTCCATAACGACCTTGCGGGCTTGCTGTCCCATCCTGACCGCCAAATCTCTATCCTCCAGCAGCATCCGGGCGTATTTCCGCAATTCTTCGGGGTCATCGCTCAGAAATCCGCTTACCCCGTGCTCGACCGGTGAGCTGATGTGCCTATTACCCAAAACGGGCAAGCCGGCAGCCATTGCCTCTAAGGTTGGCATATTATCCATCTTCAAACCTCGCATCGGCAGTGTGAATGTAGAACCGATGGGATTGCAATATCCTCTTTAGCTGCTCCCAGCTACCGGCAGCTTTAACTTCCGGCATATTCGGATTGTGCCCCACAATACACACCGGGATGCCGGTAAAAGCTCTTTCGTGAAAGTCCCACAGTAAAATCTTCCTGCGGTTCTCAATATAATTGCAGATACGAAGTCCGCAGGATTTCTCACCGGAATATGGCAAATACTAATTCACACAGGCTCCAAAGGGCATATCTGCTCATCCCAGCCTTGCTTGTATCTGCCTTTAAGCCCTGTGATAATATCGAGATTATATCCCAATGCGCCAGGTTGATGTACCCACGCCTCGTGACAGTTAAATACAAGCAGCGTCTTTTTACTGTTTTTCCCCTGCTGTTTTGGCATATTGCCCGGATTATATTTGTTGGGTTAATTTTGAACAAGAATTATCCCCCTCGCTTCCGGCAGGAACCGTGAAAAATCAGCCTTTTGCACAAGTCGTCTATATAATTGCAAAATTTTTCCTGGTATTTTCCCAGTATCTCAACAGTTACCCCCTATATCAGTATATATAGCAATGAGATTACAGGTCTCAGAAGTTTTGCGGCTTTCCGGGTCAAAAAAGCCCTTAAGTTCACCTTTTTTCAATCGATAATGGCTTATGGAAGCGTAATTTCCACGATGCGCTCGTTGCGCATTGAACTATGTGTGTTAGGGCTTGACAAAGCCAGAAAATGGTTCGCTATTTTTTAAGGAGTCAACTATGTTAACAATTAAAAACAATATTATGGCAGGAAATGCCGCCCGGCACTTGAGCAATAGCTACGATGCTCTGGCCAAATCGGTCGAAAGGCTGTCGTCCGGCTTGCGAATTAACAGCGCAAGGGACGATGCAGCCGGCCTGGCCGTGCGTGAGTTGATTCGCGCCGACATTAGCGTGCTCCAACAAGCGGCGAGAAACGCCGCCGACGGCATCAGCATGCTTCAGACTGCCGAAGGCGCAATGGGCGAGATTGACACTATTCTCGTTCGTATGAAAGAACTGGCCGAGCAGGCCGCGACCGGGTCGTATTCTGCAGACCAGCGGACAATTATGAACGCTGAGTATGGCGAACTGTCAGACGAAATCACTCGTATCGCAGAGAGCACCGACTTTAACTCCAACGAGCTGCTCAACTCGACTGCTACCATCAACATCCATGTCGCTAGCGGCACTATCGCCATCTCACCACAGGTGATAACCGCCACCACACTCAGTGTCGGTACCACTGTGGCAACCAAGGATGCCTGGGTCAACAAGGTAACAGTCGCTTCGGCTGATGATGAATACATCGCCGCCGGCGACATCACCGCCGGTAGCACGGACTTGTTCACCTTCCGCTTCGGCGTACTCGCCTCAGAGACTGCTGCGGCAGTCGTCGTTGACCTTGATGCCTATGAATCAAGCGGTATAAGTCTGAACCAGTTGGTCGATGAAATCAACGCTGCGGTTGCGCTCGACACCACCGGTGCTTATGCGGCCGCAACAGCTCTTTACAATTCGACATATAATAGCTACAGCCTTAAGATGCAGGCAAGGGACAGTGGAGCGAGCAGGGGCTTTACAATAACCTCCGCCACCCCTACCGCTATATTGAGCGCCACCGATGACTTCACCCAGAGTGCGGCCGGCGCCGCCGGTACCGGTAACGACCTGACAACGGCCACAGGTGCACAGAACGCCCTGACGGCTATCGAACTTGCTATCACAGAAAAGGACACCTACCGTGCGAAGCTCGGTTACTGGATGAACCGGCTGGATGCTGCCGAATCGGTCCTGGGAATTCAGGCTGAGAACCTGATAACAGCAGAATCTCGAATTTCCGATGTCGATGTTGCCACGGAAATGGCAGAGATGACAAGGACGCAGGTGCTGGCACAAGCCGGCGTCGCCATGTTGGCACAGGCCAACACAATGCCACAGATGGCATTATCGCTACTGAGATAGTACCCTACTGAAAAACCATTTAATGGCTTTAAGGGGAGATGACCGCGGCACAAAACATCGGTCATCTCCCCATACCTTAAAAACGCCGGGTTTTCACAAATACGAAGTCAAAGGAATAATATTATGAAGAAGGAACTCGAAGCATATCAGAGCACTGCTGTTACCACACAAAACAAAGGCCGTCTCATTGTCATGCTCTACGATGGCGCAATCAAGTTCCTGAAATTGGCACTAAAGGAAATGGAGGTGGGTAATCGTCAGGCCAAGGGAGAATACATAAACAAGGCCAAAGACATAATCAACGAACTCAATGTTGTTTTGGACACAGAAACCGGCGGTGAAGTAGCCATGAATCTTCGCAAGCTCTATATGTTTATGAATGCTCATCTCACACAGGCCAATACAAAGCTCGACCCCCAAAAGGTCCGTGATGTAATCAAGCTGCTGGAAGAGCTCAATGAAAGCTGGAAAGCTATCTCCGGCTAACCATTTTGGTAAGAGGGAGCCACAATGCTCAAAGCAAAAGACATTATGACGGAACATGTGATTGGCGTAAGCGAAAACACCCCTGTATTTGAAGCGGTCGAACTCATGGCAGCAAACAAAGTGGCCGGCATCCCCGTGGTCAATGATGACCTGGCTTTAGTGGGTATCCTTTCAGAAAAAGACATACTAAGATTGTTCCACACCCACGAAGAAGAGATGGAGAAGCCGGTTAGCGATTTTATGACACAACCTGCAATTTACTTCGACGAGAACGAGTCTTTGCCGGATGTTTGTGATTGTCTGATTAATAACCCTTTCAGAAGGGTGCCGGTCACATCAAAAGGCAAAGTAGTCGGAATTATCAGCAGACGGGACCTCATCAGGCATATCCTCCAATTGAAGAAAGAAACTCCCGGCTGATGTTTTGAAATAGCACTCCCCTCTCAGATTTGAGATTTCAAATTGCTTAATCGGTGGAAGGGCTTTTTGTATTCGGCTCGATAGAAACAGAAGGGTGTTGATATTCTCTGATTTCTGTTGGTCAACACTGCCGGGCGTGCTATAATCGCGCATGACGTTGAAAATCAAAATTCCTGTCAGTATCAGTTGACCGTTAGCCATGACAAGTAAAAGACGTATATGGGCCAGCCTTGACGACTACCTTTTGCCTTCGGCCGGGTTGGGACGCGTGGGACGCAATATGGCCAACAACTTCTTCTTTCGTGCGCTCATGCGTCACGGCACTTTTGATGAGTACCACTTTTTTCTGGCCAACTCCGCACACCGCAACCTGTTCATGGAAAAGCACAGCCCATTCCTCGAAGAAGTCGGCGTTACAAGTAAGATACGACTATTGGACAGACTGCATCTGATGAGCTTGCTGCGACAAGTGGACTACACCGTGTTTCACCAAAGCGACCACATATCACTGTTCAACTCCCTTTGCCGCGTCAGAAACAGCCTGGGCGCCAGGGTTCCGGTAACGTCCTTCATTCATTCGGTCAGCTACCAGCAACATATGGGCAAATACCTGGAGATGGCCACCTGCGGTTCAAGCAAAAACGACGCTATCATTTGTTCCTCCAACTGCGGAAAACAGGCTCTATCCAATTGCTTCTCATCACTGCAATCCAACCTCCGAATTCCGACGGCTAATGTCCAGTTGAGAGTGATTCCGCTGGGTATCGACCAGGGAGTAGGCAGAGTAGAAAAATCAGCATCACGCCGAGAGCTAAAACTGAATGATAACGAGATTATCGCCCTGTGTTTTGGAAGGTTTTCCGATTTCGACAAGATGGATATTTTCCCCCTGCTTCAAGCCTTCAGACGAGCTAATCCCAATGGCAAACCGTGGCGACTTATCCTGGCAGGGGCCTTGCACGAGCCAACTTATCTGGAGATGACCAGACTCTGGACAAAGGCTTTGAAGCTGAGTGACAATGTAACCTTCATTGTCGACCCATCCGATGACGCCAAGTCCAACCTATACGGCGCTGCGGATTTCTTCGTATCAATAGCTGATAATGTGCAGGAAACTTTCGGTCTAACTCTGTTGGAAGCCATGGACGCTGGATTACCTTTACTGGTGTCTGACTTTGACGGATATCGCGAGCTATGTAGCGATGAGGTGGGAATACGAGTTCCTACACGCTGGGGACGTGTGGACCAGCTTCAAGAAATCCAGGCGGTGATGGACGAGAGAACGGCCCACAGACTTGCTGCACAATCCCTGAGCGTCGACGTCCCCTCCCTGGCCAAAGGAATGGAAACCCTGTTTAGCAACCAACAAAATCGCCAAAAAATGAGTGCAGCCTCACGCACAAGATTCGATGAGCATTTTGACCACAAACGGTTGATAGGCGCCCTCGAATCATTGTGGGACGAGTTAAAGGCCGGCTTCGAACCTGTGGATACTCGTCCCGACCCCATGTCCATGCGCGTCTTTGATACATTCGGCCATTACGTGACAGGATTTACCAAAGAGGATGACGTGGTTGTTGCCAGCGGCTTTGGAACCATGCTCCGTGAATCAGGGAATCCCTACCCGTTGCTGACCGGAATGTCAGACGTGGTGGATTGGTCCGGGGCGGTTTCTTTACTCGCCGCAGCGGCCAAACCCATCAGCATGAAGAACCTCCTGAACTCGGCAACAGGTCAAAGCTGGAAGACCTGGTACACCATGGCCTGGATGCTCAAACACGATCTCCTGGAAAGAGTCGAATCCGTATAAAGACCATGCGCGAAACAACTTCCCGTTTTGGATGCCCAATTGCGCCGCATCTTTGGCCGTTCCTCAACCGCGGAATACTCACTGAGAGAATACCGGTCACATCAAAGGGCAAAGTAGTCGGAATTATCAGCAGACGAGACCTCATCAACCATATCCTCCAATTAAAACAGGAACCCCCCGCCCCGGCTGATGTATTGCAATAATAATTCACTTTCAAATTTTAGATTTGAGATTTCGAACTTCGTAACCGTTCACGGGTATTTTGAACATATTGGGCAACGCACCCAACGACAAACAATATCGTAAGTAGCGGCGGTATTATCATACGAAAATTTTAACCTGAAGCGCAACATATCTTCCTGCGCCAAAAGACCTCTGCGGGTGTCCGATAGTTCAAACATTTACGTGGACGATTAGTTAGTTCCTGTTGCGGAAAGCAGAAACTGGAAATGTCACCCCTGCGGAAGCAGGGGTCTATATCGAAAAAACCTGGATTCCTGCTACCCGCTTTCGCGGGCACAAGCTTCGCAGGAATGACAAATACTGTTTCCGCAACAGGTACTAGTACTATGTCCGTGCAATAAAGTCTGTTAGGTCTTTTTGCCGATAGGATTAACATAACAGTTAATTCCTTAATTCTGCAAGGAGGCCAACATGAAAAAATATATTGTTGAATTGACAAGTGAAGAACGTTCTGCACTCGAGGACATCGTAAAAACCGAGCGTATGGCCGCTCACAAGCGGCGGCATGCACGCATGTTGCTCAAAGCTGATCAAGGACCTCTGGGCCCCGCGTGGAAAGAT
>JAUWPZ010000206.1 GCA_030611315.1 Sedimentisphaerales bacterium | reverse complement strand
TAAACCGTGCTCTTTTTCGTAACTGGCGACAGAAATCCTAATCCGCCCGTTATCCTTTCTGTATCGTAGTAATTCTGTTGGTACTTCGTAGACAGTTCTTTCTTTTCTGCGTCGAGCCTCATTTCTGAAGTTGATAACGGCACGAATGTGCCTTTGGCGGTATGCTGGCCTGCGCGAGTTAAGGGCGGGCGAGTGGTGGAGGATTTTATCAGCCTGAGCGACCTTGCGCCGACTTACCTGGCGGTGGCGGGCCTGAAGCCGGCGAAAGATATGACCGGCAGGAGCTTTCTGGATGTGCTGAGGTCGGGCAAATCCGGGCGGGTGGACCCGAATCGCGATAGGGTCTTTACGGGTATGGAACGGCATACCACTCGGCGGGCCGGGGGAGTGGGGTATCCGATGCGGGCGATACGAACGCACGATTATCTCTATATTCGCAATTTCAAACCGGACCGCTGGCCTGCGGGAGACCCGGAAGGATATGGTGACATCGACGGCTCGCCTGCGAAGAGTTATATGATGAAGCATCGGGACGACCCGAAGGTCAAGAGGCTGTTCGAGCTGGGCTTCGGCAAGCGGCCGGCCGAGGAGCTTTACGATTTGCAGAAGGACCCGGACCAATTGAATAACGTGGCCGGGAAAAGCGAATACACGAAGATTAAAAAGAAACTCGCCGCGGCGCTGATGGCCAAACTGAAGGCGACGAAGGACCCGCGTGTTGTGGGCGGTGCGGAGGTGTTCGATAAATATCCTTACTACGGCAGCGGATTCAAGCCCAAAGCCGGCCCAAAACCGGACAAGACCAAGCGCTGATTTGAGGTGCGATTTTTACAGTCTGAACGATATGCAGATAAAAAAAAGCCGAGCCAATATAGGCCCGGCCTGATTTTGATTAGTAGTATTTGCTCAGTATGCAAAGCTGATTTTGACCTTTATTTTACGGGTTTGCCATAGACTTCGACTTCAGTGTAGTAATTTAATTCATTGACGGTGTTACCGTTGCTGTAAAGGCGGACGTATCGAACACGGGCGCCTTTTGCGTTAACAAGTCTGCCTTCGTGAGTTTCGAGATAATGCTTGTCCTTGCCGATGCCGAAGCCAGCGGTGTTGTCGATGTCGTTGTTGAACAAGGTGCGAACGTTTTTGATAAAATTGGGGTCGTCGGCGACCTGAACGATGACATCAAAATAGACTCTGTCCCGACGTTGATAATGCCAAGTCAAGATCGCGAAAATATTGTGAATTGTCTCAAGGTCTATGGTGATGCTTTGCAGCCCGGGGCTAAGCTCGACGAAACTGTAGTCGGTGCATTCCTTTTTGCCGTCGGTAATCATTTTAAGGTCGCCGATAATCGGGAGGGGGTTTGTTGATGTTACAGGTTTACCGAGTGCGACATTTTTCGTTCCTATCGGCGCCAGGAACGGAGGACGAGGTTTGACGGAAAGTTTTTCCAGATTCGGCACGCCTTTATACTTCGGAAACGTTGAAAACCACGGCTCGGGAAGCTTGATATCGAGCGGGATGAGTTTGGCGTCGGGCTCGACAGGTATTCCATAGACTTCGACCTCGATGTAGTGGTTCAGGTCGTTGGCGTTGTTGCCGTTGCTGTAAAGTCTGACATAGCGGGCGCGGACGCCTTTGGCGTCGATGAGATTACCCTGATAGGTTTCGATGTAGTGCATATTTTTGCCGACGCCGAGGCCTGATGAATTATCGATATCGTTATTAAACAGCGTGCGAACATTCGTGATAAAGTCGGGGTCGTCGGCAACCTGCACAACAACGTCAAAAAAGATACGGTCCTCCTTGTGGAAGTGCCACACAAAAATGGCATAAATATTATGCTCGGCCTCGAGGTCGATTGTAACATGCTGCTGGAGCGGGCCCAATTCGACGAAGCTGCCGTCGGCGCCTTCTTTGTCTCCGTCGGTGATCATTTCAATCTCGCCGAATATGGGCTCTTCGTCACTACTTGAGACCGATTTTCCCAGTGCGACGTTTGTTGTGCCGGCAGGCGCCAGGAAGGGCGGACGGGAGGTGGTGGGCAGTGGCTTTAGATTAGGGACGCGGATATTTTTTTTTGTGCCGTCGAACATCGGTTTTGGGTACTCGATATCCAGTTCTATCATTTCGGGACCTGCCGAGCCATTTGGCGTGGCTATTGGGCGTGGCGGATTGGAGTGGTTTGGAATAGATGCGTCGGACTTGAAGTAGTACATACCGAGGCTTATCAGGACAATGACCGCAACGGCGGCGGCGAATTTTGTGACGGGACTTTTCATAATTTTTCTCCTTAAATTTTCGAGGTTGATATTTCTTTTCTGCCCGGCCTTATTGAAGACAGAAAGCATCTGCCAGCGAAGCATTTCGCGATGAGCCGGGTTCGGCGTGTCGTCGAATTTCAGACTGCCGAGTATTTTCTGGAAATCATTATTGTCGTCAAACATTTTATATGCCCTCTGGTTGGAGCGGTTGTATTTTGTCTGTTCTAATTTGCGAAGTTTCACAAATTTTCCGCTTTGCAATGATTTTGTGCCGGCAGTTGAGTTTTATCGACGGCGCGGTCGGTGCCCGGCCGGTTAACTATGGGCCGGTTGGTGCACTTGTTGAGAAGCTCTACTCGACGGGTTTGCCGTAAATTTCCACTTCGATATAGTGATTCAAATCATTGGCGGTATTGCCGTTGCTGTAAAGGCGGACATAGCGGGCGCGGGCGCCCTTGGCGTCGATAAGCTTGCCCTCATTGGTTTCGCTATAGTGCATATCCTTGCCGACACCCAGGCCGGATGAATTGTCGATGTCGTTATTGAACAGAGTCTTGACATTCGTTATGAAATCAGCGTCATCGGCGACCTGTATCGCCACATCAAAATACACCCATGCCTGCTTATGGTAATGCCATACAACAATCGCGTAGATATTGTGCTTGGCCTCGAGGTCTATAGTGATTTGCTGGGTGAACGGACCCAGCTCGACATAGCTGCCGTCGGCGGCTTCCTTGTCACCATCAGTTATCATTTCGATTTCGCCGATGATTGGCTCTTCGTCGCTGCCGGATACAGGCTTTTTGAATGCGACGTTTGCTGTTCCAACCGGAGCCAAAAACGGTGGACGAGACTTGTTGGTGGATTTTTCGAGATTGGGCACCCGCGTGTCCTGAGGAGTACCGACAAACATGGGCCTGGGCAGCTTGATGTCGAGCGGGACCAGCTCGGGAGTGCCGGTGAAGGTGTAAGACGTATCCTGTTCGCCGTTATCAGCCGGTTTTGGCGGGATGGGCTGCGGGGACCGCGTCTTGAAAATCTGTTGTGCGCCAAAGGCCAAGCCTATGATTATCACTGCGGCGGCAGCGAGTTTTGCAATCGGGCTTGTCATAATATTTCTCCTCGGTTTTTGAATAGTTGTTTGTTTTGTTTGTGTTTTTCCGGTTTCGTTATAGACCGAGAGCATTTTGAGGCGGAGGCTTTCGCGATGGGCAGGGTCGGGTTTAGTGTCGATATTAAGCCGACCGACTATTTTTTTGAAATCGGCTTCGTCTTTGAACATTTTATGTTTCTCCGTCGAGAGCGGTTTGTAAATGGTTTCGCAGCTTATTTAGAATCCTGTGCATTGTTACCCGCACAGTTGCTTCTCTGATGTTTAGAATTCGGCCTATCTGTTCGAACCGGAGGTTTTCAAAGAACCTTAACGTAATTATGGTTTGGTGCTCCGGCTTTAGTTTCAAGATAGCGGTGTAAATCCTCGGCCAATCCGGCGCCGATGGGCCGTTGTCGTTGGAATACAGCTCTTTCATTGAGCCGGCGGCCTGGGCGAGGAGCCGTTTTCGTCTTGAAGTTTTTCTTATGTAAGCGTTGACCTGATTGATGGCTATGGTATAAAGCCAGTTTCTAAAATCCTGCTCGCGCCCGCCGCTGAAGGTGCGAATCCGGCGGGCGACCTCGAGAAAGACCGTTGAGGTTATATCCTCTGCTATTTCCTTGTTAAAGAGCCTGTGGACGCAAAATCCAAGAATTCTCTCGTAGTACATCTCGTAGAGCCGGCCCAGTGCGTCGGCCTGGGTGCGGGCCCTTAGGACCAATTCATCGTTGTCGTTTTGCTCAACTAATTTTGCCATAGCACCAACCATTGCGTCTGTATAATTGCGCCGCAAGCCTCTATGTTACACAAAATCCCGTAAAAATCCCGCAAAAATGCGTCGGGTAATTAGCGGGGGTGTGAAATTATTTTCTGGCAAGCAAACTCCCTCATGTCATGCTGAGCGCAGCAAGGCGAAGCGAAGCATCTGGCCATAGAATGAGATGTTACTGACCGAGCAAAGGAAACTCTCAGTTCGCAAGTCAGATTTTTCGCT
>JAUWPZ010000156.1 GCA_030611315.1 Sedimentisphaerales bacterium | reverse complement strand
ACCGCTTTTTTCAACTTTTCAGTTCTCATAAGAACCGGATTCCAATTGTATAGTGCTCACGATTAAAATTTCCCGCTCGTTCGCGGGCAACTTGTGCCACAGGTAGTAACCTTAAAACAGTAATTTACAATCCTAATCGCGGGATTTTATTACCCTTAAGGGTATAAAAACCTATTCTGCCATAATCCAGGATAATTAATCACAAATACTGAGGCCATCTTGCTTTGTGAGTCCTGCTCGAATAACTCTATGTTTGCAAAAAAATAAAAAAAGAGCAATTTTTGACTTGCATTTTGCTCTCCCAACCTGTATACTAATCATTGTAGAAGAATATGGGTTGGGGAGTAAGTCCCCTAAAAAATGCTTTGACTCTCTTTATTTTAACTTGACAGGATTCTGCAAAAGCGTTAGCTTTATTTGTTGCCCATTAAAATAATGAAATAATGCTGCTTTTTTGCGGCTTATGAACCTCGGCGAGGCAGTGTGGTTTGCCGGTCTCCCCCCCAGCCGGTCCCACCGTCTCGCCCTTTTTATGCACACAGGCCAAATCTAACCTGCTCACATCAAAATTCCAGAAACGCCACGTAACTTATTTTTCACTCTCCGCGGACTTGAACCATCACGTTCCTGCTGCGCGGCCCGTCGAATTCACAGAAAAAAATCCCCTGCCACGTGCCAAGCACCATGGAACCGTCCTTTATCATTATTTGCTCGCTGCAGCCCACCAGAGAGCTTTTACAATGTGAATCGGAATTCCCCTCACAATGGCGATAGCCACCGCGTAATCGGGGCATCAACTCCTCCAGAGTCAGAAGAATATCGTGGCCAACGGATGGGTCTGCGTTCTCGTTTATTGTAATCGCTGCTGTTGTATGAGGACAATAGACCAACACAAATCCATCGGTAATACCTGATTGACCCACAATTGAGCGTACCTGGCTGGTAACATCAACCATCTGGTTACGGTTCTTGGTGCTGACGCGAAAGTCTTTTTGTACGATTTGCATCATTGATACTCCTCACATCTGCTTGACAACTTCGATACCCAAAAGCTCACGAAGACCATGCTTTATTGTCTTTGCGGTCAGGTCACAGAGCAAAAGCCTCGTAGGCCTTTTGTCCGGCTCGGCGCCCAGGACCGGACAGTTTGTATAAAAGCCGCTGAACTTCTGTGCCAGTTCAAACAAATAGCCGGTCAAATAATTCGGCCTGCAATCACCTGCGGCGGCCTGTATCGACTCGCCGTAACGGAGCAGGCACTTTGCCAAATCCAGCTCCGCCGGCTCAGTCAAATTCAGGCTCTCCAAACCGGCAAGCTCGGTCTCGATATCCACGTCCTTGCTCCGGGCCTTTCGTTCGATTGATTTTATCCGTGCGTAGGCGTACTGCATATAAGGAGCGGTGTTGCCGTCCATCGCCAGCATCTTGTCGAAGCTGAACACATAATCGCTCGTTCGATTGTTGGACAAATCTGCGTACTTGACGGCGCCGATTCCCACCGCATTTGCAATTTCATCCTTTTTCTCAGCCGATAACTCGGGATTCTTCTCCTCCACCACCGCCTTTGCGCGCTCAACCGCCTCATCGAGCAGCTCTTTCAATTTTACGTTTTCACCCTCACGCGTCTTCAAAGGCGTGCCGTCCGCGCCTAATATACTGCCGAACATTACGTGCCTAAGCTCAATATCATCGCTTGCCCACCCCGCCATTCTCGCTGTTGCGAAAAGCATCTCGAAATGCTGCTTCTGCCGGGCATCGGTAACATATATTATGGCATTGGCCTTCAACTCGCTCACCCGATACCGCAGCGCCGCCAAATCCGTCGTAGCATAAAGATACGCCCCATCCGACTTTTGAATAATAAACGGCAAAGGCTCGCCCTGCTTATTCTTAAACCCCGGCGGAAATACACAAATCGCACCATCGGATTCAACAGCCAAGCCCTTCTGCTTCAAATCCGCAATAACCTCTGGCAAATCATCTCTGTATTCACTCTCACCACGAACATCATTTTTGGTGAGAGTCACTCCTAAAGTGTCATATAACCTCTGACAGTATGAAATTGATTGTTTGCGTATCACTTGCCAATTAAACAAGACATGCTTTTCTCCAGATTGAAGCTTGACGACGCATTCTCGTGACCTACGAGCAAACTCGGCATCTTTATCAAAAAGCTTTTTAGCCTCTTTGTAAAACTCCTCTATATCTGGAATTTCTAAGTAACTCGCACCCGTTTTGCCCAATCTCAAGTCGTCTAAGTAATATGTGAGCATTCCGAACTGCGTACCCCAGTCGCCGATGTGGTTCTGGCGGATGACTTTATGGCCTAAGAATTTGAGCATTCGGCAGATGCAGTCGCCGATGATGGTGCTTCGCAGGTGGCCGACGTGCATCTGCTTGGCAATATTAGGGCTGGAAAAATCAACAACTACGGTTCTCGGCTCAGCAGCCTTGTCTATACCGAGGCCGTCGCCGTCCTTATTGATACGGAGCAATCTGCCCGCGACAAAAGTAGCTTTTAGCCGTAAATTGATAAAGCCGGGCCCCGCAACCTCCGGCGGCTCGCAGACGTCGCTGATATCCAGATTTTTGACAACTTCCTCGGCAAGATTGCGCGGGTTGGTTTTCATTTTCTTGGCCAGTGCCATTACGCCGTTAACCTGGTAGTCGCCAAACTTCGGGTCAGTGGCAGGCTGGACAATAGCCGGGCAAATCCCCGCCCCCGCAGCGCACGGCTTCATTGCTTCGGATACTCGTTCTTCGAGTTCGTCTTTAATCAGTCTCATTCAATTAGCCCTGGTCCGAGTTCCCTATGAACTTCTATAGAGGCTCCAATAATCTTTTCTGTTAAGTCATCCGCCATTGTTCTCTGCTATTTTTTAACCTCTGTGTTCTCTGCTTGTCCCGCCAAAGCCTTGGCGACGGCGGATGTCCTCTGTGGCTAAAAAGATATCATTATCAATCATCAATAATCAATCTCTCGGCGTCGCCCCAGAGCAATTCCAAATCGTAGTAGTCGCGATACTCGCTGTCAAAGATGTGGATTACGACATCGACAAAGTCGAGCAGAATCCAGCGGGCCTGGTCGTAGCCGGCCCTGCCGAAACGCTGCAGGCGGCGTTCTCTGGCTGCCTGGCATATTTCATCGGCCACGGTGCGCATCTGCCTGTCGCTCGTGCCGGTAACGATTACAAAATAATCGGTGGCGGGCGATTTGCCCTTCAAATCCAGAACCACAATATCGCTGCAATGCAGGCCGGCTGCCAGTCTGGCCGCAGCTAAAGCGAATGCCTTTGTCCCGTTGGAAATCTTTCCTTTTCGCCGCCTTTGGCCGCTTACGGAATCCCCAACAGGCTTTGTGTCCTCATTTTGTTTCTTCGTCAAGTTTCATATCCTCATATTCAATAAAAAAGGGCGGCCTGTCCGGCCACCCTTATAGATTAATCATATTAGCCCGCCAAGTCAACAGCGTGGCAGCTCCAATGCAGTTAATCGCCAAGACGGAGCCAGCCGCTGATAACCGGAGCGAACTTTACCACAACACCTGAGAATACCACGCTGACCATCGTCATCAGCTTTATAAGAATATTCAGACTCGGCCCGGAAGTATCTTTGAACGGGTCGCCCACGGTATCGCCGACCACGCTGGCTTTATGGGCATCCGAGCCTTTGCCGCCAAGATGGCCCTTTTCAATGTACTTCTTGGCGTTGTCCCAGGCGCCGCCGGCGTTATTGAGCGTAATCGCAAGAACAAAACCACAGCTCAAGCCGCCCGCCAAAAGCCCCATCACGCCTGCCACACCCAGTAACAGCCCCGTCAGGACAGGTACGATAATTGCAAGCAGCGAAGGCAGAATCATTTCTTTCTGTGCGCCGCGGGTGGAAATAGAAACGCAGCGTGCGTAATCGGGCGTTCCCGTGCCCTCCATAATGCCGGGGATTTCCCTGAACTGACGGCGGACCTCGTTGACCATCGCCCCTGCCGCCCTGCCGACCGCCTTCATCGTCATCGCACAGAATACAAAGGTCATCATAGCGCCAAGGAACAAGCCGACGATTAACTTGGGATTCATAATATTGAGGCCATAGGCATTGACGAAATCCATAATGGGGGCGGTCTTGACATTGATGGCGCCGGCAACACCATCCGTAGCCGAAAACGCCAACTCACCAACGCGATATATTCCATCGGCACTTTCTAAGGCGAGTCGACCAATCCATATGCGAACCTCCTCAATATACGCCGCCAGCAGTGCCATGGCCGTCAATGCCGCCGAGCCTATCGCAAAGCCCTTTCCCGTCGCTGCGGTTGTATTGCCCAGTGCATCCAGCGCGTCGGTCCTCTTTCTGACCTCTTCACCCAGGCCGCTCATCTCGGCATTGCCGCCGGCGTTATCAGCTATCGGCCCATAAGCATCGGTCGCCAGGGTGATGCCCAATGTCGCAAGCATTCCCACCGCGGCAAAGCCGATACCGTACAGCCCCATCGACACATTTGTTGAAAAACCGCCCGCAAAACCGAAGGCACACAAAATACCGATTACAATCGTTACCACCGGCAGGCCCGCCGAGTACATGCCCGTTCCAAATCCGTCGATAATCGTGGTCGCCGCCCCCATTTTTGTCTGCTCTGCGATTCCCCGCGTCGGGCCGTAGTCGGCGGAGGTGTAATACTCGGTAAACTGCCCTATCAGCACGCCGGCCGCCAGCCCTGAGACGACCGAGCCGAAGATGCCCCAGGTAATCCAGCCGGCTGCTGCCAAACCTGCCACGGCAAAAATAATCATAACCGAACTGCCCAGAGTACCGAAAAGAAGCGCCCGAAGCAGGTTCTTCTGGCTGGCGTCCTCTTTGCACCGGACCATAAAAATACCGGTAATTGACAGGATAATGCCTAATCCCGCAACGAGCATCGGGGCAAGAACCGCCTTAAGAGGGTCCATCCCCATGGCATCAAGCGCCACTGCAGGAAGGGCCGCACCGAGCGCCGCTGTCGCGAGGATAGAACCGCAATAACTCTCGTACAAATCGGCCCCCATACCGGCAACGTCGCCGACATTGTCGCCGACATTATCAGCAATCGTGGCCGGGTTCCTCGGGTCGTCTTCCGGAATGCCCGCCTCGCCCTTGCCTACCCGGTCCGCCCCAACGTCTGCCGCCTTGGTATAGATTCCGCCGCCGACACGGGCAAAGAGTGCCTGGGTCGAAGCCCCCATACCGAAAGTAATCATCGTCGTGGTAATCTCAACGAGCTTATGATGAGGATCCATTTCCGCAGGCACCAACTGCAATCCCAAAAATTCAAGGCCCTTTTCCATATTCGCGGCCGTATAAATGAATTTGTCCAAAATAAAATACCACGCCGATATATCCAGCAGGCCGAAACCCACAACAACAAGGCCCATAACCGCACCCGAACGAAAGGCCACCTGCAGGCCGCTATTGAGGCTCTTGCTGGCGCCTTGGGCCGTTCGGGACGAGGCATTGGTTGCCGTTTTCATGCCCAAAAAGCCGCACAATCCGCTGAAAAAACCGCCCGTTAGAAATGCGAGCGGAACAAACGGATTCTGAACGCCCATATAAGCACAGGCCGCCAGGATACCCAGCAATATCAAAAACACTAATGACACAACGCTGTACTGCCGGAACAGATACGCATAGGCCCCTTCACGCACGTACCTGGCGATTTCTATCATTCGCTCCGTGCCCTCGGGCGCCTCCATCACCTTCTTGTAGAAGTAGTATGCAAACCCCAGAGCCAGCAGCGACGCGACCGGCGCTATGTACCATTCCCATGGTGTTCCGCCTGCCTGGGCCGCCCCAGCGCCCTCTGCCGCCAAGGCCACTGAGCTTAAGGCGAAAATCGATGCCGCACATCCGATGAAGCTCTTGAGAACCTTCACTGTTTGCTCCTTTTCTACCCGATTATAATTTCGACCAATTCTACATTTACAAAACTGCCCGCAGTCTAACCAAATCGATTTGTTTTTCAACTGTTTTGTCGAGGAAAGTGAAAAACTTAGAGCGGAAAACGTAAAACCATATTGCAAAGTCCGAAAGTTTTAATGCTGAAATTATGGTTTTTCGCCGTCATCTTTAAGTTTTTAGTTTTTTATGTATGGTATTCCGCGTTGATTCTGACGTATTCGGCGCTCAAGTCGCAGCCATAGCAAAAGTCACTTCGCTTGCCCACCCCCATATCAACCGTAATTGTATGTTCTATCTGCGAAACGACCCTGCCGGCCTTTTTTGTATCGAACCTGGCCGGGGCCCCTTTTCTAAAGACCGTTATATCGTCAAGCTTGCAGGACAGCTTGTCGGGATTCAGTCTCACGCCCGCCGAGCCGACCGCACAAATAATCCTGCCCCAGTTGGGGTCCCCGCCGTGAACTGCGCATTTCACGAGCGGATAATCGGCTATCGCCCTGCACGCCTTTGCCGCGCCGGACTTCGTGGCTGCACCTCTGACAACGACCCTGAATATCCGCGTGGCCCCTTCTGCATCGAGGGCCATCTGCCGGGCCAAATCATCGCACAATTCCGCCAGCTTTTTCGCGAGTCTCTTGTATCGCGGGCATGGGCTTACTATCGGGCGATTGCCGGCCAGGCCCGAAGCGAGAATAATACAGGTATCATTGGTGCTTTGATGGCCGTCAACCGTCAGCTTGTTCAGCGAATCGCCGACTGCCCGCTTCAAAGCCATGCTCAGCAGGGGCTTTGTTATGGCAGCATCGGTCGTAATAAACGACAGCGTCGTCGCCATATTCGGGCCTATCATCCCCGCTCCCTTTATCGCCCCGGCTATCGTTACCTCGGCACCCGATATATCGAGCCTGCGTACAGCCTGTTTTGGCTTGGTGTCGGTTGTCATTATCGCCCTGGCAAAATCCAGCCCCGCTGCCGCCGAAGCCGAGAGCTTCGCCGCCGCCCTGGCAATGCCGGCTGCGATTTTCCTGATTGGTAACTGTTCACCGATGATACCTGTCGAAGCAACAAGCACATTGGCCGGCTTGGTTTCTATCTGCTCAGCGGCCTTTGTACACATTGTAATTGCGTTTTTAAGGCCTTTGGGGCCGGTACAGGTATTGGCATTGCCCGAATTGACTACAATTGCCTCGATTTTAGGGCTTTTGATATGGCTTTTGCTCACCTGCACCGCCGCCGATACGACCTTGTTAGTCGTAAACACCGCCGCAGCCACTGCTCCGGCCGGACAAACTATCAGCCCCAAGTCGGATTTGCCTGATTTCTTAATCCCGCAGGCAGCCCCCGCCGCCAAAAACCCCTTCGCCGCTGTTATAGTTTCATTCGCCATACGTAATTGTCCTTATTGCCTCCCCTTCCGCTATGCATCCTTATGCTTTGAGCACGATGGCATTACTGTTTCAACAGACTATCGAACTTTTCCACAATCCCTTTATGCTCAGGGATCTCACTAAACTTCAAAAGCCATTACGAGTTCAATCCATTAATCGCCCTGGCAATTCGGAGAACGGCTTCGAAACCGTCCCAGATATTCTCGTGGCTGATTGCGCCCAACGCAACGGCCTCCTTGTGCAGCGATTCATATATAGCCAGGGCCTGTTTGTGGGAAATATTCTCCGTCCGGATAAGTTCCCTGTAAAACTCTTCCAGCTTATGCCTGTTTCTTATCATTATTTACTACCGGGGCAGTTATAGTGCTCACGATTGAAATTTCCCCCGCCGCGGCGGGTTCGCGGGCAACTTGTGCCACAGGTAGTAACCTTAAAACAATAATTTACAATCCCAATCGCGGGAACTTATTACCCTTAAGGGTATATATCGTCGGAAAAGCTTTCAGGCAAGGACTTTATGCCGGAAGTTCCATGAGGGTGTGAAATTATTTTCTGGCAAGCAAACTCCCTCATGTCATGCTGAGCGCAGCAAGGCGAAGCGAAGCATCTGGCCATAGAATGAGATGTTACTGACCGAGCAAAGGAAACTCTCAGTTCGCAAGTCAGATTTTTCGCT
>JAUWPZ010000189.1 GCA_030611315.1 Sedimentisphaerales bacterium | reverse complement strand
CACTACTTTCCAGTTCCAAAGAGGGACGCTCCGGCAACTTTACCTCTGAACAGTTGCTCAGAGCCCTACTGGTCATGTTCTTAGAAGAGGAAGACTATCGGCGAACACCATTAATGAAATGCATCAGGTTTTGAATCAGTATGCCGTTACGCAAGATAAAATCAGCGGTGATAAGCAGCGTATGGACACCACGGTTTATGAAACCAACATTCATTATCCTACGGATTCTTCTCTACTATGGGATAGTTTCCGCACGTTGAGGGGATCAGCCAACTGGCCGGCAAGCTGTTTGACGATTGCCGGAATGACTTGACCCGAAAGGGCCAGCCCTGGGGCGAAGCGTTCGATCTGATACGCAGCGAGCTCGAATACCGCGATCCACAGGACGGCACGCTGCATTGTATCGAGATACTGATGCTGTTCACGGAGTATCCCGAGGTTCAGGTCAAGGCCGCGGTTGAGTTGTGCGTCCGACGCCGGGCGTTCAGCAAAGACGCCGTCCTGAACGTCCTTCGCAACGAGCCACTGTGGCAGCGAGAAATCGACGCCTTGTTAAATTGTTGTTATTCATTTTCAACTCCCTTCACGTTAGAAGTTTTATGATTTGTTTAAAATCTCATTTCTGTAGAGTTCCGCGGGCAAAACCCACCGAACTTCGTCCTTCAGGTTATCAGAACGCATTATAACAACTCAAATTTAAGATTGCAGATTTCACATTTCAAATTCTCAGATTTTTTGGGTGCAGGGCTGTGGGGGAGGTCAGCTTTTTTGGCTTTTAGGACGTTTTTTTCGGTGCTCTCGCAAGTGAAATTTGCTGTCGATGAGGGTCTTCAGAATGATAAGGACCAGCAGAAGGGCAACGGGAGAGCCTATTGCTATGAGCAGGAAACCGCCTGCCAAAATAGAAATGTGCATTACAACGATGCGTGAATACGGCTGGCCCATGAGCTTGTCGGGCCTGGCGGAGGCAAATTCACGCTTGTAGAGATAATTGTAGCCGAACGAAACACCATGACTGATAAACAGGGCGAGGAGGGCAAGTTTCATATTTACAGGTATTACCAAATAGACCTGTTTTATCACGTTGAGCAACATCTGAACAAAGACCAGAAAGCACGGCCAGCTTTCCCCGCCCATAGGTGCTCCCTGCTCTTTTTTGAACATAGCCAGGACAAAAAAGCCATGAATGGCGGTGAATCCGCCGTAGTGGATTATGAAGAAGGGTATGAGAAATAATTTACCGAGATGTGCAGCGGGGTGCGGCACGGCGGCGAATGCAATTTTTAGAACATTGTAGAAACCGATGACAAGATTCTCGGTCCAGTATAAGAGCACTATCGAAAAGGCGTCCCATTCGAGGAACAAAACGCCGAACAGCGGGATAATATTGGCTATCAAAAGAGCGATTAAGGATACGTTCGACAAGTATTTTTTTGTTATCCCCATACTGAAAAAGCCAACCAACGTTCGACCAGTGTGAGATAATCTGCTCTACTGATTTACCCTATTCGGAGCATACGTTACTTATCGGCATACCCGCCGATATTGCTGCAAAGAGAGCCGCCGTGCAATCTAAAAATTCCATTGTTCGCGTCGAGGGGAGCACCAGGTCTGCAACTTCAGTTTTACAAACTTACATATTCCAGTACAATAGATTATGAACCGGGCCGAGCAATTTCTATTGTTGGCCGGATGCCGCTTTTCCTGGGGACATCCGATATCAGGCAAAACTCAGCCGATGAGCATGATTGTGCTGTTGTCGGGAATTGACTATAAGCAGCTCACCGTAACAGAGTTTGACGCTCTTATTGCGAGCGGGGACTATCCCAACAGGCTTCGGGAGGTTCAAGGTTGCAATCAAGCCAAACGCCGGTGAAGAAAGAGACGTTCTCGAAATCGAGCCAGCCGCAGGGGATTAAAGCGAAATCTTCAAAATTAATTCTGCAATCTTTGTTGAAATCGGCAGGCAGATATCCCTGTCTGCCGCACTTTGCGCGTGGATTCCATCCGGTATCGATTTTGAGATTAGGTGTAATAGCTTCGGCGATACTCTGCCAGGGTACGAGCTTAAAATTTTGATTTCCGTCTGTGTTTGAACCGTCCTGAGCGAGAAACAGGCCCCGAGGAAAATGCGGGCCTAAAGAGACACTCACGGCGGCGATTCCATCGGTATTGCTCACGGCATCGATACCAAGAGCGCTGTTTTCAGCAATCCTGAAGCTCATTACAAAGTCGTTATTTCCCTCCCGCCGATATACCGCATAAGTATCTGCGAGGGGATGTCCGGAACTGCCCTCGCCCTGGCTCGAAGCAAGAAGATAACCCTGTCCGCCTGCGGCATAATAGATTGCCAGACCTTCCACGTCGGCAGCGAGATGTCCGCCGCTATCTGTAGTGTCGACCAAAACTCGGTTAGCATCATCGGTTGGGTCGTTGGGCTCAGCTCCATACTTCCATATCCCATCATCCTCTTCACCGACATAGAGACAAGCGAGTTGGTCATCCGCGACCATTCCCTCGGTTTGGCCGCCGACATCGAACGAGCGCACGCAGAAGGCATCAATTCTGCCCTGCGCATTGTCGAACAATTCCCACTGTTCGACTTCGCCATTCTTGTCGTTAACGAAAGCATAGTACTTATTTGTCCGCCAGCTTTGATACAAACAGAAACCGTAGGCTTCCTCAAGGCCGATATAAATTTTTCGTGCGGCAATATCTGCGAGCTGCCTCGTATCCGGGTCGATGCTAAAGATAGCGATGCTGTCATCGGTGCGATTACCCACGGCAATGATGTCGATTTTTTTGCCTCCGATGGGAAAATTATACCGCACATCGATATTGTTCATCTTTCCGCCGGTGAGAAAATACAACTGCGTGCCGGTAAGGTCATAGACCGCCAGTCCGCCGTCGGAATCATCTTTGTCGGTTCCAATGATAACGCTTTTGTTCGGGTCGGTAGGATGGACCCAAACTGTGGCGTCATCGGCACGATCGCCGCTGTGAGAGACAGGTTCGGTTTCGACGGTCGGCATAACTTCGTAAACCTGGGCATCGGCGGCCTGCAAGAAACACGAACCGCCTGAGACAACAAGGAACAAGAATATCACTTTACCGCTCATCCTATTTTCACCTGAGACCAGCAAAAACAAGCCTTGGCAGTGGCCGATGTGCCGGGGCCGGGCCTGTCTATTTCATCAAAGATACCAAAATCACCTCGAAAATGCAAGCAATCCGAGGAAAAAAGCTGTTCCGCAACAATTAAGGATGGAAAACAAAATAAACGGGGACGTTATACGCTTTTTTGCTCTGTTGAAAAGGCTTGGTGTCATTCTGAGCGCAGCGAAGAATCTCGTCGTTTCTGAACGATAAAGAGATTCTTCACTTTGCTTTGCTCCGTTCAGAATGACATTCGCAGCACGTTTTCAACAGAGCAACGCTTTTTGCAACTGAGCATATATAAATTATGTTTTATATATATGGAGGTGTCAAATTATGAGCCCGAGACGCAGATTACATGATATAATACTTTGGGTGGCCATAACCGTCGGTATTATCTGTGCGTGTTTCTGCATTCTGACAGTGGCCGATAAGTATTACTCAGCCCATCAGAAACTCGATATGTACAGGCAAAGTCTCCACGGCTGGGAAGCCTGTCGTACAACGAGGCCCGCTTTTTACAGGGCGAATGCAGAGGCAGTGAATTACTACCTCAAAAATTTAAGCGAAGCACAAGGTAACTTTTGGGTGAATCTTCCAATAGGACAATTGGCAGGAATGTACGTATTGGCAGGCATAGGAGGTGCAGCGGGTGGATACCTGGCCACGTGGGCAGCAGTCTGGTTCGGCGTTTGGGCTGTTCGTAAACTCATCAGGCAGCTTGCGGCCAGACTAAAACGGAAAATGAGCAGCCAAGCATACTAACTCCAACATGCAAACCTGATTTTTCTATACCCTTAAGGGTAATAAATTCCCGCGATTAGGATTGTAAATTATTGTTTTAAGGTTACTTGCCCGCGAACCCGCCGCGGCGGGGGAAATTTCAATCGTGAGCACTATAAAAGCCGTACAACGAACAGGAGGGTGCTCAGCGTAAATGCCTGGAGAGCAACCGGTGTTTGCCGAGCGAATGTGAGAGATTCGGCGAGAAGCGACGGAATACCCTATACCCTGCGGAGTATAGCAGATGGAGCAAATACCCCGAGACAATAGGAATACAAAGAGATAAAAACCAATGGACAACATTCCAAACGAGGGACTCGCGAGCATGCCCCGTTGGGACTTCACTGTCTGAGCCTGCAATAGCCGCTGCCAAAAGGGGCTGCCAAAAGGGAAGGTATAACACGTATGCCAAAAGGGAAGGTATAACGCGTAGAAAAAAAATCAGGGAAATCATCAGTAAAACAGCACAGACAACAACACAGCAGGTAACAACCACCGCGGAACCTTTGTCCTCTCTCAAGCCCTTTACGAGCCAATCATCCGGGCCAAGGAGCCTAACGAAAAGAACTGCACCAGCAGCGACCGAAACTGAGAATAAAACAATAAACAACACGGCTATTACCCTCAAGAAAACCTGGTTAGGTAATATCCCGAGAAAGGTGTCTTGAAACGGGATGTTTTTTTTACATTTCCTTTAATTTCGGGCGTTTTCCGGCCCCCGATTAGGAGCTTCTCACGGAAATTGGCGAAAAATTAACTTCTTAGGGGGCAGACCTCATTTTTGGCGTAATATCGAGGGTGGGGCCTTATGTGAGAATAAGCCCCTGCTGTTACACAGGGGCAGAGGAAATATATAGAAGATGCCATCTATATATAAGCATAAGGAATTGCGGACTTATGTCAAGGATTTTGTATAAGATTTTCTATGAGTTTATGAAAAAAAATTTCTACCGTCAATTTCTGCTGTATCAAGGGCCTGAGCACGCTTCGGGGTGGCGAAACAATTTTATGCCGGCTCAAGCCGAAACCAAGGAAAACAGGGCTTTAACGATATAGGCGGGGATGGAGAGTTATCCGGATGGGATTTGTTCGACCTGGCTTTTCAGGTTCTGAATCTCCCGTGCATTTTTTGACGCCCGCACAAGGGCAAGAACGGCCAACACCAACGCCGCTCCTCCCAACATTAAAACTCCCAATCCGACAATTATAAAAAGCAGTGCAATCACATTCATTATCCTGGTCTTCTTTTTCTGAATTCAGCTTGACAATACAAAACGTTCGGGAACAAGGCCAATTTTTTTTCCCACGCTGCCGGAAATTGAAGCGCATAATATAATATCAGCTTTTGGAGACCGCTGTCAAGAACAAGAGCATGGCACCCGTGGCAGAGAGAAGGGCAATTAAGCAAAGGGGAACAACGGCAGAAAACAAAAGTCGCGGGGTGGCTAATCCGTGTCCACTGGAGCGCTTAGTCTGGGAGGCTGAGAGGCTATCGGCTTGTCTGGGTGTGACAAATTTTTCCGGCACACTGTAACCTTAATGATAGTAATGTATTGCGCCGGCTCGTCATGCTGAACAAAGTGAAGCATCCGGCTTTCGGACCGAGAGGCTCCTTCGCTTGGTCAGTAACATCTCATTCTCTG
>JAUWPZ010000148.1 GCA_030611315.1 Sedimentisphaerales bacterium | reverse complement strand
GATTTCCAGCAGATTTCACGACATGGTTCTTTGTCAAAAATCCCCCAGATGGCCGAAAAACGCTGACACGAACCAAAACGTTTAGCTCGTTCAAGCCCGATGAATATGTCTTTTTACGGATTCTGGGGACACCAGAGGTGCGGTTACGAGTTTTGAGAAACCATAATCTATGTGTTAACAAGGTGTTACAATAGATACCAATACAAAGCAGAACGCTTCTTGAAAAACCCCTAAGTTTGAGTTAAAGTCGTGTCTGTATAATCAGCGACCGGGACATTACTAGCAGTGTATATTTGGAAGACGAAGCGTGAAGCAGTCGAAACTGTGATTTTGGGCTGAAAAATGGGTCTGGATTTTGTCTCCAGGGGTTAATAGCGGGGGGGGGGGCGTTTCGAACATACGACCACCCTGGGAATAAGGAGTTTGGGATTGTATAGTGCTCTCAGTTGAAATTTCCTGTTTGTTCGCGGGTAACTTGTGCCACAGGTAGTGGCTTTAGAACAATAAGTTACAATCTTACTCGCGGGAATTTACTACCCTGAAGGGTATAAATGCTTGTTTTTTAAAAGGATAGACAGTTGTTCGTAGTGGTCCTATAGACGCTTGACAAGCGCACCCGGTCACTTTGGGTAATTGCCTTACTTTGACCGCC
Source organism: Sedimentisphaerales bacterium (assembly GCA_030611315.1). GTDB lineage: Bacteria > Planctomycetota > Phycisphaerae > Sedimentisphaerales > Anaerobacaceae > JAUWPZ01. The sequence continues at coordinate 7,981 of JAUWPZ010000148.1, read as the reverse complement.
GGATTCGGTATAATAACTTCTCAAGGTGATTTTGTTTGAGTAACGAACGCTGAGAATTATGGAGTTTAGATAATGAGTGAATTACCACCGTTGACGAGCGAGTCGAACAAGGCACAGAATTTAACTCGGCGTGGATTCTTGAAGGCGATGGCCTCGGGCGCCTGCGCCCTGGCGCACTTGGGCTGTAGCACCGCGGGGCCGACAGCTTCTTCCGGTAAGCGCCGCACGAATATCCTGTGGATAAGCTGCGAAGATACGAGCCCCGATTTGGGCTGCTATGGTGACAAATACGCCGATACGCCTAATCTCGACAAGTTAGCCGACCAGGGCTGCCGCTATACCAATGCCTTTGTTCCCTATCCCGTCTGCGCTCCGACGCGCTCTTCGGTCATCACGGCAATGTATCCGAGCACAATCGGTAGTATGCACATGCGAACCAGCTTGAGGGGATACGAGGCCGTGCCGCCGCCTTATGTGAAGTGCTTTACGGAGTATCTGCGGGCGGCAGGTTATTTTTGCACCAACCACACAAAGACGGATTACCAGTTTAAGTCGCCTTTTACCGCCTGGGACAAGGGCCGCGACTGGCGGGACAGGCCTTCTGACGATGTGCCGTTTTTCAGCGTGATTAATCTTACCGTAAGCCACGAATCCAGGAACTGGCCGAAAAAAAATGAGAAGCTCATACACGACCCCGCAAAAGTCCCCGTCCCCCCATACTATCCCGATACGCCGGTGGTTCGAGAGAACCTTGCGAGATATTATGACAACGTTACCGCGATGGATAAACAGGCCGGAGAAATCCTCGAAAGGTTGGAAAGTGACGGGCTCTCGGACAATACGGTCGTGTTTTTCTGGGGCGACCACGGCCGGGGCCTGCCGAGGTGTAAACGCTGGTGTTACGATTCCGGTATCCATGTCCCGCTTATCGTTCGCCGGCCCGGGGCCATCAAGCGGGGCACTATTTGCGACGACCTTATCAGCCTTGTGGATTTAGGCCCGACCGTAATGGGCCTTGCCGGGGTGGAAGTGCCTTCGTATATGCAGGGCCGGCCGTTCCTTGGACGGCAAAAAGCCGAATCCAGACGTTTCATAGTTGCCGGTCGAGAGCGAATGGACAAAAACAGCGATGACCATATCCGGTGTATCCGCGACAAGCGGTACAAGCTCATCCGCAACTTTATGCCGGAAAAGCCCTACGCCCAGCCGATACCATATCGCGACAAAATGCCTATTATGCAGGAATGGCGCCGCCTGAACGACGAAAACGCCCTGAAAGGTCCCCAGAAGCTGTTCTTCCAAGAGACCAAGCCCGCCGAGGAGTTCTACGATACGCAAAACGACCCCCACGAGATAAATAATCTTATCGATTCGCCGGAGCATCAGGACAGGATAAAGAATATGCGGCGTGAGCTGGAGACCTGGAGCAAGCAGACGGGGGATTTGGGAGGTACTCCGGAGGATGAATTGATAGAGCGGATGTGGCCCGGGAAAAAGCAGCCCGTAACAGCCAGGCCGAAGATTAAGATAAAATCTGCAAGCCCGGGCGGCAAATTTATTGTAACAATTAGCTGCGCGACAGATGGGGCTTCGATCGGATATCGCCTGGACCAGGCCGGGCCGTGGCTGCTTTATTCAGCGCCGTTCGAGTTGAAAAAAGTCACGGTATTGCAGGCCAAGTGTATTCGGCTGGGTTACAGGGAGAGCGAAGCGGTTACGGTAAATCTTCAAAAGGAATAGATTAGTGAAACGACGTGATTTTATAAAATTAACCGGTTCGGGCATGGCCGCCCCGGCAAAGCTCGGCAGCGCGAAGACACGATATCGCGAAATGGCTAAACAAATAGGCCCGAACTAAAAGCCTCCAACAGGAAAAACTCTCTGCAGCAATTTTGGCTTAGTATCTGTATGCAGTATTTTTACTGCCCCTCGACCAGCCAGATATTCCTGAACTGAATTTCGTGCTTATGGTTCTGAAGCTGAATGGGGCCTTTGGTCCGATGTCTTGATTTCGGAATTTCCAGGTTGTCGTGAATTTTCACGCCGTTGTGAATCACGGTAATTCGCGGCAGTTCCTTTACCTTGCCATTCTCGCCCAGACGGGCGGCACGAAAGGTAATATCATACGTCTGCCAGGTTTCCGGCGGCAGGGACGCATTGATTTTGGCGCGGGCGACGTTGTAAATTCCTCCGCAATCGCCCGACGTGTGCACGAGCCCGAACGAATCCAGCACCTGGACTTCATAAGCATCGAGCAGATATACGCCGCTGTTGGCCCTGCCCTGCCCGCGGTTTTTCGGTTCGAGCGGAAGTTTAAATTCAAGGTGCAGGCGCTTGATATCGGTGAACTGTTGTTTGGTCTTGTTGGACCCTTTTTTGGGGACGACCTGCATACTGCCGTTATCCAGCGCCTTCCAGTTCGTATTTGTCCAGCCGCTCATGTCGGGTTCGGCTCCTTCTTCGAAAGGCAGCAAAACCACGGCGTTCTTCGGAGGTTTCAATCCGGCATTGGGGGATTTACTCTCGACCGTTTTTAAGTCGAAATTCAATCCGTAGCGGCTTTGAGCTTTTAACCGGCCGTCCTTGATATCGCCCTTCCAATCGTAACCGCCCGCTCGTCCGGAGATAGTAACTACTTTGCCTTCCTGCTTTCCGTATATCTCGACAAAAGCGCCATCCATGGCCGGGTCGTTCGATTTGGCCTTGATAACTATGCGATAGTTACCGTCGCCTTCGGCGACAACGTCGGCTGTTGCCTTCATCGTAAATTTCTTGTCGGGATAGAACGTCCCCTCGTATTGGCCCATAAAAGAATCGGCGAAGAGATTGTTCGCAAGGCAAAGCAGTCCAACCAGACAAATCGAGATTTTTAAGCTAAAAGAACGAGTCATGAGTAATTCTCCTTTCCTGTTTGAGTTATTGTGCCAACAAGTATTAAGAAACTATAACATAATTGATTTTCGGTTCACTCAACAGCTCTGGCTTCGGCGCTTCCGCTGAGACAAGAGAAAACACATTTTTTTTAGATGCTCTAAGCCGTATTGTATCCTCTCATGGGCAACCCGGCAAACCATTTCACTCAAAATAATCCAAGGGGGGTGTGGCTGGATTTTCTGGCGGGGCGATTTCTTCGTGTCATGCTGAGCGCAGCAAGGCGAAGCGAAGCATCTGGCCAGAGAACGAGATGTTACTGACCAAGCGAAGGAACATCTCAGTCCGAAAGCCGGCCTTACAGCAGCATTTGGTTGCGAGGATTCCGCGTTTCTCCTACGCTTGTTACGTAGATACCGGAACGGTCTTTGATGGGGCACTTGTTCTGGCAAATCCCGCAGCCTACGCAGAGGTCAGGGTTGACATGGGGCTGCTGTACGAGAACTTTCCGGCCTGAGTCGTCAGTTACTTCTATCTCTTCAACCCAGATAGCTTTGTCCGGGGTGGGGCAGTGCTCCTCGCATACGATGCACTGACGGCCGAACGCATAGGGCAGGCAGCGGTTCTTGTCCACGAAAGACTGGCCTATCTTTATCTGCTGTTTCTCTTCCGGGCTTAGCTTACGGATGGCGCCGGTGGGGCAAACTTGGCCGCAGAGCGTGCACTCGTATTCGCAGTATCCGACATCCATGTCCAATACAGGCGTCCACATACCTTCGATTCCGGCTTGTAAACAAGCCGGTTGGATGGCATTAGTGGGACATACCTTCATACATTCACCGCAGCGAATACAGCAGCTCAGAAACTCGTCCTCACCAACGGCCCCGGGAGGCCGGATGAGGGCCGGATTGAATGTGCGACCTGATACCTGGGGATGGACTCGCGAAAGACAGGCTCCGCCCGCCCCCATGGCCGCCGCAGTCAGGACCTTTCGGCGTCCGAGGTCTATCGCTGCGCCCTTGGAAGGTCGCAGGAAGTTACGGAGCCAACGCCATAGCGGATTGTCTGACCGGTGATTCATTTGCGTCCCCTTGATGGCACTTCAATTCCGAAGGATATCGCCTGTTTGGGACAGACAAGCTCACAGTTCCAGCAGAACAAGCACTCCGCCGGTTTCCAGCCCTCAGACCCATCGGAGGGAGCGTCCGGATTGGCTCCTCCCGGACAGACAGCCGCACAAAGCCGGCAATCGTTGCAGGCCTCATCGTCTTTTTTGAGTCGCAACAGAGGATTCTTACCGGCCAAACCCAACAGCGCTCCCAGAGGACAAACGTACCGGCACCAAAAACGAACCCTCCACAAATTGAGTGCCACAATGCCGCCGAATATCACTCCAATAAGGATGCCCATATAGTACGGGGGTTGCCCCTCGACCAGAAGGTAGGTGCGCAGGACCTCGTAGATGGGCTCCGATACCGTGGTAACTCTCGCGCTTCCGATACCGGGATCGCTCTCATAGAGCCAGGCGAACAGAGCATGGAGACCCGAATTGAAGGCGGGAAAGACGGCCGTGGCTAAGGACCGGTAGAAAAGCGAGAAGGGGTCCAGCCACCCTACGAGATTAACGCCGGTAAGCACCCCGATGAGAAGGCCAATCAGAATAAGATACTTCCACTTCTGTCGGGGACTATATACAGCTCGTTTCAGTCTCGATGCCAAGCTGCCGCGACGGAAGCTGCTGAACGCTTGATGCAGTGTGCCGAAGGGGCAAATCCAGCCGCAGAACCAGCGCCCAAAGAACACGGAAAATCCCAAAGTCGCCAGCGATACGAACAGTCCCGTTGGAATCGCGACGCCCGCGAGCCAGGTTGCGAGCAGCACAAGACAGTCCAACTGGAAAAACAGGGTAACCGGTCCTCCCGGGCGGTCGATGGGATGGTACGCCGTTTGCAAAAACAGGTACAAGAACAGCAGTAGACACACCGTCTGCACAGAACGGCGCAGCCATACTATCCCCTTGGCTTTCCATTTGCTTCGTGCCACCAGAACCTCACACCAAGGACTCTACCGGCGATAGTGACTTATAGTTCATCGTTCCAAGGCCGCGGGCTTGTGCTTCTACTATATGCCCGATTTTCTTCGGCTCCATACCAAGGAGTTTGGCGCCTAAGGTATCGATGGCTACCTGGTCCACACCGGCGACCAGGGTATCCTTGCGCTTTACGTCCTCCAATTTGCCGCCCTGGGGGCCATTGACAGGCAGCACGCGAATCGCATCCAGAACTACGAGCTTGGGCTTAACAAAAGCCGCCAGGTCAGCCAGGACGTTGCTCAGGTCTTGGTGAAACCGGCTGCGTGCTCCGCCGCACACACCCATCAGATTCTTCATCCCCAGCGTGGCTCCCGCCAGACGGTGATGTTTGGCAATCGGCACGTTGATGAACGTGTCGGCCTCAATCATGTCTATATACATCTCCCACTCCTTGAGCGCCTTGCCTTTGAGCGCCATATTCTTGAATTTGCGCTTGTCAAGATATGTAACGCGTGCCCCCGCCTTCTCGGCCGCCGGGCGGATACCGGAATTGGGATACGACCGTTCCTGCGCATTACACGGATTGTCGCCTACTATCACTTGCTTGGCCCCCGCCTCGTAACACATCTTCACGATAGTCGCAACCACATCGGGGTTCGTGTTGGCCGCCTGCTCGGGTGTGCGGTCCCAGGCTATATTGGGTTTGACCCAGACGACGTTGCCTTTGGACACGAAGCGCGACATGCCCCCGATATCGCGAATTACCTGGCGCGTTAATCGCACCGCTTCTTCAGCGACGCCGTCGCGCTCGGATGGTGAGCTCTTGTATCTGGCAATGCTCATCTTGCCGGCAGTTGAGGCGCTCGCAAGTTGGGGACTAAGCAGACCAACCTTCAGGGCGGCGCCCGCCAGGGCGCTTCGCCGCAGAAATGCTCTTCGACTAATATCGGCCATAGTTATTACCTCCTTATGGACTTTATGAGTTAAAATTAGAGCACACACTAACAACTACGTGTGTATTATAGTAACGATATAGTGAATACCGCAATCAAAAAAAATCCGGGTTTTTCGCCGCCGAACTGGCAGGCGTCAGATTCGACTTGTCGCCGTGCCTCGTTATTGTCATACGTTCTATAGGTCTTTTAGTGATGCTCCGCTTTTATCAGTTCGGTTGCAAGTGTATGCCGTAAACAGTGAAAATCTGCTTTGCCTCCGGCATTATCAATTGTAAGGGATTGCTTCCTCGTTGACCTCTCCAGGCTCATTTCGTCTCTCAGTTTCGGCAAAAATCCCCTGGAAGCTCGAAAATTCTTCGTCGCGAAGGGGCAATTTTGAATTCTTTTCCTCGTCCAGCACTGTTAAATGCTTGTATATACAGAAGTTACGCCCCCCCAAGCTTTTTTTGAGGATTTTTTGATATTTACCGGGTTTTTTCTTGACGCAAAGATAGGCAATATGGTATAAATGAGTAATTGTTGATATGGAGAAATAGGGTGATTAGGGGGGCTGCTGGTCTGTTCTTAGACAGGGTCACACCAGAACTCTTCATTGATGAACTAAAAGTTAAGCTCTGGAGAAGTGTGATGAAAAGTAAATTGAACTGTCTTATTATTAGCGTATTTGTATTAAGCCTCATTTGCAGTCCGCCGGTTAATGCTGCAACAGTAAAGTGGGACCGCGAAGGCCTCAACAACCTCTGGAACACCGCGGAGAACTGGAGTAATGACAATGTACCCGGCACGGGAGACGTCGCCCAGATTATAATGGCCGGAGCCGACTATTGCCTTATCGAAGACCTTATAGCGGCAACGCCCAAGAACTTTAAGGTTGGCTGGGGTGACGGTACGGACCCCTTCGAAGGCAAACTGCTTATGACCGGCGGTTCTCTCAATTATAAGACAGAGTCGAAAATAGGAGTCAAGGCGACCGGCGTATTTGAACTTCAAGGCGGCGCCTTAGCTGGTACTCACAACTTGTTTGTCGGCGACGATACCGGAGGCGTCGGAACACTTACAGCTTCCGGCGGAACCATCGACATTGGAACCGCCAGTAAGGGCAGAAACCTGAAGTTCGGGCTCGATGGGGCCGAAGGCACCGGAACCTTCTCGGGCAACACCGTTGTCACTGTGTACTCAGGCGTCCAGGTCGGCCAGAAAGTCGATAGTATAGGTAGGTTGTCCTTATCTGACGCCGCCATCCTGAGCATTGGAGGTTCATTCAAGGTCGGTAACGAGAAAGGCACCGGCACCTTCACAATGTCGGGCGGCACCGTCACTATGGGCGGCAATATGGACGTCGGCCAAAAGCTTAGCAGCGAAGGAGAGTTTAATATGTCCGGCGGCAGCCTGAGTGTCGGCACCCTTGAGGCGAATAAGGCAATGAGGATCGGCTACCAGGGAGGCAAAGGCACCGGCACAATATCGGGCGAGAACACTATTTTTAACGTTAGCGGCAACCTCGTTATCGGTAATAACGTGGGCGGAGAGTTCGATACTCCGTCCGAGGGGACGCTCACTATCCTGGACGGAATCATAAACGTCGGCGGCGGAGACCTTACACACGAGTTGAGCATCGGCAAGAACCACGGCACGGGCGTCGTTGAGATGTCCGGCGGCAGAATAAACGTTATCTACGGCGACGCACGCGTAGGTGAGACAACCGTTCAGACAATTAACACGGGAACCGAAGAAGAGCCGGTCTATGAGGAAATTCTGCACCCCGGTATCGGTCGGCTGACGATGACCGGCGGAGTTCTTTCGATTTCGGACTCCAACTCTCTGCAGATAGGACTGAACCATTCCACCGGTTTGGTTGAATTGTTTGGCGGTACAATTGAGGCCGGAGATGTGGAGATTGGACCTGAGGGCAGCGGCGGCACCCTGGACTTTGAAATTGGTGGTCTTCTGGTACTCGAAGGTAACCATATGCCGGCGGTTATTGGCTATATCGAAGACGGCTCGTTCACCGTCTACGGCGGGCAAGTTGCTCCTGATTGGTTCGGATGGTCATACGGCTACAACTATACACCTGAATTTGAAGGTAAAACGTTTGTGTCGGTAACGGCCATTCCTGAGCCGG
>JAUWPZ010000064.1 GCA_030611315.1 Sedimentisphaerales bacterium | reverse complement strand
AAGGGAACGGGATTATGTGCGAGAGGAAAAAATGGACGGCGGAGGGCTTTAATTTTGGCTGTGGGCAATTGGGAGAAGTGGGGGCTTTGAGGGAGGGCGGAATTGGCCCGCCACGGGCGGATCTGCGAGTTTGATTGGGTTCGTTTTGGGTTTGAATTGGCTTTGATTGGGTTTGTATTGGGTTTGAATTGGCTTTGTATTGGGTTTAATTGGCTTTGAATTGGGTTTGGTTTTTTCGCGTCCACGGAGACGAGCATTTTCATAATTCTTTGTTATGGCGTAACTTATGTTCATTTTACCGTTCAGGAAATTGGCTTTGGGATTTTTAGGCCAAAAAACGATGTCAGCTTCATAACCCTTTGCTAAGACGGAATTTGCGTTCACCTGATTTTCCTGTAAATTGGGTTTGTATTGCATATTAATCGTATTTCGTATATCGTATTTCGTATTGCGTATTGCGTTGTGCGTGGTCATTAGGAAAAGCCTTTCTGATTGATTATTGGTTATTCACAAATCTGGGTCTGCTTGGCTGAAAGGCCTTGCCACGCTGTGGCTTGAGACGTGCGGTTCTCCGCTATATCTTCCGCCGTCGGGCGGTTTGCGTTTACCTTCTGGTCCCTAAGGGACAGGCAAACATGTGGGTATTTTAACATAAATTCGGATAAATTTCAACGAAAAAAAGGCGAAAAAAGAGCTTTTTTTGTCATTCAAATTTGATTTGACGGGAATGGGGCTTTGTAGTATTTTGTGGGAGTAATGAGGTTGGATAAGGGTCAAATTGCTGTCGTAAAAAGGGGTATTTTGTCGAAAAAGAGGATGGAGCCAAAATAATGATGCGAGCGCGTGCAATTGACTTGTTTTGTGGAGTAGGAGGATTAACGCACGGACTTATCAAAGCTGGGATTCCGGTTGTTGCAGGAATAGATAATGATAAAACGTGTAGATATGCTTTTGAAAAAAACAACAATTCAACATTCATAAATAAAAGCATAAAAGAGTTGACCAAACAGGACTTAGGAAAACTATATCCCAAGGCTGACATTAAAATCCTTGTTGGTTGTGCTCCGTGTCAAAGCTTTTCCAAGCATACACAGAAGAACAAAAACAGAAGTAAAGATGGGAAGTGGAAATTGTTGTATTCATTCTCAAACTTGGTTACTTCTGTGAAACCAGATATTGTTTCAATGGAAAATGTTGCCGAAATTCAAAAACACAGGGTTTTTAAAGACTTTGTAAAAAATCTTAGTTCGATGGGCTATTCTGTTTTTTGGAAAGTTATCTATTGTCCGGATTATGGGATACCACAAAATCGGAGGCGTTTAGTCTTATTGGCATCGAAACTCGGTAAAATTGAAATTATTCCGAAAACGCATCCTCCATCTCGTTACAAAACAGTTAGTGACGTAATTGGCAAACTCGAGACAATAGAAGACGGAGCTATTTCTTTGAAAGATTCTATGCATAGAGCATGGAGCCTATCTCGCATCAATAAAAAACGAATCAGACAATCGCTACCTGGTGGTACTTGGCGTGATTGGGAAGAAAAATTACGTTGTCAATGCCATAGAAAAAATAGCGGTCAAAGCTATAGTGCTGTTTACGGACGGATGGAGTGGGACAAACCGGCTCCTACAATCACAACACAGTTCTATTCGTACGGTACGGGAAGGTTCGGTCATCCAACGCAAAACAGAGCTCTTTCTCTCCGAGAGGGAGCCTTGTTACAAACATTTCCGAAGTATTATGATTTTATTGACCCTGAGCAACCTATCTATTTCAGCCGCATCGGAACTCATATAGGAAACGCTGTTCCTCCAAGATTGGGATATATAATAGGAAAAACTATTAAAGAACATATTGAGGGAGTAACATGAGTGACCTAAACGAACGAGAATATATAATAGAGATCGACCCAAGAATTTTAGAATTGTTAGGGCCAAGTTTGTACACAAATATTTACTATGTCTTAGCTGAATTGATCGCTAATGCATATGATGCTAATGCATCTAATGTTTACATCATACAAGAAGATGATCGTATAATTGTCGAAGATGATGGCACAGGAATGTCGTATGAAAAAGGTGATATAAAGAAATATCTACAAGTAGCTGTTGAAACACGCACTACAAGGAAAGACTCTTATACCGCAGGTAAAGTTCGCAAAAGGATAGGGCGTAAGGGTGTGGGAAAATTGGCTGCTCTTTCTGTTTCAGAAAGGGTTCTAGTCATGACTATGAAAAAAGGTGAAAAGTCCGGTTTTGTATTATCACGACATGTTGGTAAAGACCGTAAATTGGAGCCTTTAACCGAAGATAAAATCGAATTCCGGCATATTTATACTGATGGCACTTCAATTGTAATGACCAATCCCCAATATGGGTTACATAAAACTGCTAATGCGATTAAGAAAAATATGCTCAAGATATTTCCTTTGATAGATTCAGATTTCAGAATTCATATCATAAGGGGAAAAATAGAAATTTTAATTGATAACTTCGACAAAGAGATGATTAAGGATTTGGGAGGGCTAATAATTTTAGGCAAAGAATATTATCATTTATCCGAACTCTTTGACAGTGGCTTTGTCGATAAAATCAAGAGATCAAAGCTTTTGATTTTAGATAAGGTTAAAACTTTTCCTCTTTCTCTTAAGAAAAAAACTGGTAAACAAAAAGAATACAACTTGCAAATAAAGGGCTGGATAGGTGCTTATAAAAGTACCCGAGGCAGAAAAAGTGATCCTGATGATTTTCCTGATAATTTCATTTCTCTATTATCAAATGGGAAGCTTGGAGAATACAATATTTTGCCCATCGTAGGGAAAAACAGACTAATAGAAGTCTTTATAGTAGGGCAGCTACATGTTGATCTGTTTGAAGAAACAGAGTTGCCAGATATGGCACTCAGTAATCGCCAAGGATATAAAACAGACGACCTTAGATATCAGACAGTTATTTCTTATGTTAGAGATAAATTGCTCCCGAGTATTACTGATATTCGATCGACTTTTGCAACTTATGTAAAAGAAGAGAAAAATAAGGGAAAGCTGGAGCGGCAAAAAGAGGATGAACGAGAATTAAGAAAGAGTATCGAAAGATATAAATCAATAGCATCAGAACAAGCCACAGAAAAAATTGCAGGGAAATTGCGCGGCAAAATGCCAGCAGGTGTTAGAGAAATAATTGAAAGTGAAATGAATCTATTTCTACCTATAGTTGGAATTAAAAGGAAAGTAGATTCACAGAAAAAGCGAATTCTGATATGTCAAATAAAAAAGGATAAAGTATTATCTGACGTCATCTACAAAATGCTATTGTTTAACAATGTTCCTGATGCAGATATTATCTATACGAACTGCGACAATGAAGATTGTCGAATTCCCAATCAGATGGATATTTATGAATATTTACGTAATTTTTTTGTCGAGAGTTATTCTGATAAAAAAATATTCGTCATATATGTTACAAGTGATGATATGGCAAAAAAATGGGGGGCTGTGACAGAAGTTGGAGCTGGCTGGATAGCTCGGAGTAAGCATGACATCTTTAATATTCATGCTCATAGACCACAATCACCGCTTGACGTACGTACTGAATGGCAGACAAGTCATAAAATAAGTGAAAACATAGTCATGGATGCGGTAGAATTCGACAAATTTATTGTAAAAATTAGGTCTATATGTAGTGAGTTAGGATATCGCACAAAAGATAAAAAATCTAATGATAGGGAGTTGGCTAGATATGTTTCTATAAAAACCAATTAGAAATATTCTTGCTTATACTGCACTTTTAACTTATGTAGCAAAACAAAAATTGACGTCAGTCTATGAGAATATAAAAGGAAGAATAAGGACGCTATTGTCTGGTGATAATTAACAAACCATGGCGGATATTTACGACAAAGCAAAACGTAGTGAGATAATGTCTTGCGTCAAACATACTCGCACTGCTCCCGAAGAAAAAGTAGCTAGTCTGTTAAAAAAACTTAAGATAAAATATCGTCGCAACGTAAAATCTTTGCCCGGCCAACCTGATTTCGTAATAAAATCGGCAGAAACGGTCATATTCGTACACGGCTGTTTTTGGCATGCGCACACCAACTGCAAACTTGCCAGACGCCCAAAGACTAACAAACGATTTTGGCAGCAAAAAGCCATAGACAACAGAAAACGCGACTTACGGAAGAATCGCTTATTGCGAAAGAAAGGCTGGCACGTAATCACAATCTGGCAGTGCCGCCTTCGTAAAACCGATCAAGTTTTGAAACGACTAAAAAGAATGCTCTCTTAACCGAGTGCGATGCATTCACCTCTGAGGGGATTGGTGTGCAGTGTACACCCTAACGCTAATACATGCAGGGATTCGGGCAAGGGAAGAGGGAGATATAAATGTCAACGTTTTTGTATTGTTCGAGACCTGCGGATATTGAAAAATTAGAAGGTTTTCGAGCAGGTCTCACTTGGCTTCCCTTCGGCTGCGCTCAGGGTAAACTCCAAGCTCAGTGTAAACTCACTTGATGAGTCATGTGATTAAGTCTTGTTTCTTTTCTTTTGAGAAGGCAATCCCCAAATAAATTTGGGGGATTAAGGGTAACCCCCCAACGCCCTTCGGGGTATGGGAGGCTAAACACGCCCGGCGTATAACGGAGAGTATAGGGTGACCCCCACCGCGTGGGGTGGAGGCTAAATATAAAAGGTTAATCTTTGATAGTTTCTTCGTGGAAGAAGCCGAATACTCCTTTTTTGTAGTTATGATGTATTCTAACGACGGTTGCTATGAGGCCGGAGAGGCCTTGCGCTATGACAGCGGCAATCGCCGGGGTAACGCCATATTTCTGCAGGATATACTGGCACGGAATCCTGAAGGCGTACATAGCGAGAATGCCACGTATATTTGCCGAGAAAATCGAGCGAATATCGGCCATGAAATTACGCTGCCGGCGGCGATATTGGCGAATATGCAGCAGCGCATATATCCCCGCCGTCCCGGCCAGGAATCCCATTGTTCCGCCGAGTGCAGATACCACGCTGATCACTGCATCCGAATCCGTCAGGCTGTCGGTCAGGACGGCACCGGTTACGGACAAAACGACAAATGAGCGAGGAACAAACACAAACAAATGTAGAAAGTTAGAAGCTAAAAAGATCCGGGTTTGTTATTTTTCTATTTTGTATTGCACGTTGTTCGTGAGGGTCCGTCTGCTGCGACTGCATGATGTATTTATCTGAACTTCCGGTTCTTTGTCGGTCGGGGCATATATGAAAACGGTTAGACTTGATTCGCGAATGTTCATATCGGCGACGTCCAGCTCTATGGATTTGTCAAAGGCTTCATTGTTTTGGTTCTTGATATTCTGTTTTGCCCAGGCCAGACCGCTTGCCGTCAGATTGCGTTCAACGGCGCGAAGGTAAGCGGTATTCGATTGGAACAGTATAATATTCGAGTCATTCGCCAGGAGGTACATTACCATTCCGATCACGGCCATTGCCGCTATGACAATTATCATCACAAAACCGTTTTGCCCTGGTTTTATCATCTTCACTTCAGAGCCTTTCCAAGGGCGCCCACAAAATACACGTGCGAATTAGCCATCTTTTTTTGGTATGTCCTTCGGAGCTTGTGCTTGATGTGTGTTCTTATTTCCACGGCGTAGCCGGAGCCGTCTTTTTTCCAGAGCTGCCATTCTATTTCAGCATCCGGCACCGACCAGAGTATTGTTTCTTCCATCTCGCCCTGCGGCTTGTCGGTCAGCCTGCCCCTGAGCGCCTCGCCATTTTCTAATTGATAGCAGATTGTGCCCTCTGCCAGCTCAATCAGAAGCTGTTTGTCATTGCTTCTGTACCGGGCGAACGATTCGGGAAGGCCGTTTGCTCTGTCGATGTCCTTGTGTATCTGTTTGAGAAGATTCTGAAGGCTTATGTTCTTCTGGAGGACCTGAGAGGAACGCGGAATGTCTCTCATAAGCGTTTTAAATACTTCGTTCAGACTAAGTAGCACGAGCGGAAGAATGATAATTACTATCAACAGCTCTGTTAGAGAATAGCCCTTACGCATTTTTATAGCCCTCCCTGGGGTAAGGTTTCTGTTTTTGCATTATCCTGCAAAGTGCCGGTCCGGAGAATATATCTGCTTAATTGAACTTTCACTTCCTTGCCGAGGCTTTTGCCTGATGCCGTTACTTCGGCCAGTTTCATCCCCTCCCATTGCCCGTCTCCGGCTTTAGTTTTAATGGAAACGTCCAGCTTGGGCCAGAGACGCTTGAAATCCTCGCTTCTGATTGGCCGGCCCGTTGCGGTTATGCTCTCAAGTTCCGCTTGGGCCGCTGCGATGCAGCGCTGCCTTACCATCTGGTAGTGATTGAACTTTCTAAAACCGTGCAGTGATAATGCCAGCCCAACCAGAAGCAATCCCATAATGCTAAGTGAGGCTATTATTTCAGCCATTAAGAAGCCGCCGTATTTTTTGTTTTTGCCGGACACAACTTTGCTCCATTTAAGTTATTAAGGGTAAACCATGTTCGCCGTTTCACGAATAATTGCGACAGGCGCCGAGTATATGGCATAGACGACAAAACCTACCATTGATGCCATAATAAGTGTAACGCAAGGCCCCATTATGTATCTGGTGATATTGGCGCGGTAGTTGTAGTTCGCGCGATAGAACGATTCGAGCGTCTCCAGGATGGCCAGGGTATTGCCCTGATTTATCTTATCGTCGAACGCCCAGGCCAGGCTCGAGCCCAGCTTACTTTTCCTCGCTGCCGCCGCGATATTGCCTCCCCTCTCTACTTCTTGCAGCCATTTATACAGCCGCTTTCGAAAAGAGAAATTCACGTCCAGGCCGAGCGTATTGGCAATGGCGTCATTAACGGTACAGCCGGCGTTTAACGAAAGCCTCAGCATCTCAACAGTCTGCACCCGTGAATAATCATTCTCAAACCAGTGCAGAACCGGCAGATGCCATTTAACAAAATCGCCTATTAGTGAAAGCAGATGAGGCTTTTGCGGTCGGCGGGGCCGAAACGCTGTGTAAAGCCAAACCGGAAAAACTACGAAAATTACTAATACAAGTACACCCATGAATATTGGTGATTGATACGCAACGACATCTACTATCCTGATTAAAACCCGCGTAGCCGCCGGTAACCGGGCGCCCTCTGTCATTTCCTCCAGGACGAGCGTAAATTGCGGCATGACAAATGTCAATATACCCCAAACTATAAAGGACGCCGCAATCACCAATATCGCCGGGTACCACGGATTTACAGGCCGGATTGCCCTGCTCAGGTCGGTTTTGGAGGCGATGTCGGCTTCGATACTTTTCATTGCAAAGGGAAGCTGATTAATTCGCTCGGCGGCGGCTATCATTGCCACCGCATGGCCCGGACAAGCCGGATAGCCTCGCTTAATTGACTCGCTCAGTGAGTACCCCTGCACCAGCCATCTTTGTATTCTTCGCAGGATGCTTGACCGCTTGTCGTCGCGCCCGCCGGCTGCCGATTCCAATGCCATGGGTAAAGGCAGGTTCTGCCGCATGCTCGAACCGATTGTGGTGATAACGTACGCGGCGGTTGAGCGTCGGGCAGTAAAGCCGTATGCTATGACTGAGGCTACGAAAATGATAAAAAGGAAAAAGAGGAATATACACGCCGGACCAAACACGGCACACGCCATTGCTGATAAAAGCAGGAGCATG
Organism: Sedimentisphaerales bacterium; assembly: GCA_030611315.1. Lineage (GTDB taxonomy): Bacteria > Planctomycetota > Phycisphaerae > Sedimentisphaerales > Anaerobacaceae > JAUWPZ01. The sequence continues at coordinate 11,802 of JAUWPZ010000064.1, read as the reverse complement.
ATAGTTGCCAAAACAATGAGGAACCATTTCGCGCATACATGGGGCCATCGTTTCGGTTTAGATAATGATACTGCTGTGAGTGTTGCAACGAAGAGTACAAATGCAAGAAACACGGCTATTGCGATGACGGCCTCTTCTTCTAACAAAAATGCCGAGAAGACCAATATAAAACATACAATTGGCGACGTGATAACTGCGATACCCGGCCTCTTGAGACCCAGGAATATGTATAACGCCACTAATAATATTGCTGCAACAAAAAACATAGTTTACCCAAACATTATGCAGATAAGCCCTGAATAATTTGTACCATCGGTAAAAACATCGCGAGGACGGCCGTTGCCACTACGCCTCCTACTCCGATAATCATCATGGGCAATAAGACCGACTGCAATCGTGCCTGGCCGCACTTAGCCTGGTCGGCGTACATCTGGCCGAGACTGTAGAGATTGTCCTGCAGCTCGTTGCGCTGCGTGCCAAGTTGAATCGAGTACAGGAACAGCCTTGGTATCATTCTGCAAAGCTGGCCCGCCTCGAGAATATTCGTTCCCTGTTCGATTTGGCCGGCAAGCATCTCGCTTTCGAGGATGAGTTTCTCGCTTCCTGTCGTACCTGCGCTTAATCTCAGGCACAAGGGCATATCGCAGCCGGCGCCCACCATCATCGCCATTGCTTCGGCCATTCTGCTCAGCACGCTGCTGTAATAAACCCTGCCGATAACGGGCACTTTCAGAAACAGCGACTCTTTGAATCTGCGTCCTTGAGCGGATGTCGAAAGCATTGCGAAACCAATAAGTACCGCAGCGACAACGCATCCAAAGCCTACCCAAAACTTCACCAGGTTATCTGCCATTACGAAAAAAGTAGTAGTCAGGGGGTTCAGCTCTCCGGCGACCATTTCGGAAAGCACCTCCTTGAACGGCGGTATTATCATCGTGAATACGCCCGTTAAAATAATGGCGGCCAGGACGAGTATTACCGCCGGATAGCACAAGGCCTCGAAGATTATTCTTCTGGTTCGATTGGCCAGCTCCAGATGTCTGTTTAAGCTGGTGAGCATCTCGCTTAAGCGTCCTGTTTCCACGCCTGCTTTAAGGATTCGACCGTACAGGGGCGGGAAGCGCTTCTGTCTCTTCTCGAAGGCTTCTTCAATACTCTCGCCCGCTTCAAGCTCGCCTGCTATGGCCTCGATGAGCCGGCGCATCGAGTGTGAGCTGACATCGTTTGCGAGTTCCCGCAGGCCTTTTTCCAGGGGGATTCCCGCCTTTGTTATCGAGGCAAGCTGCTGGTTGAAAAGCATAAACTCGCTTCTGCCGATGGCCGTCTTGGGCTTTTTGGGTTTGGCCTTTTCTATTGAATTTACGTCGAGCTGCATCTGTTCGAGCAGTTCACCGGCTTCCTGGCGGGAGCCGGCTTCGATAGCGCCTGTCATCAGTCTGCCTGCCGATGTCAGTGCATTATATTCAAATGTCGCCATTTTTTTGTCCTCACCTGGTAGTCTGTCATGATTGAATATGTAGCTTGTCATTCTGAACGAAGTGAAGAATCTCAATTGCACATTGAAAGTAGTTGTATTGCTAAAGCCGGATGCTTCGCTCCGCTTAGCATGACAGCTTAATTGCGTTACTAACAAATACAATTTTGACAGAATACTAGTGTTCTACATTTGCTGTGGACTTCTTGCGGGTTTTGTTTACAGCATATTCAGAGACGATCTTTCTATCAGCACAATGGGCGTCAGTGGAGCGGTATCGGGTATTATGGGGGCGTATTTTATCTTCTACCCTGTAGCTAAAGTTAGAGTCTTTGTGTTTTATAACACCATGGAGCTACCGGCCGCGTTGTTCCTTGGGATTTGGTTCTTGTTTCAACTGTTTACGCCCTTTCTGTTCCAGGACGAATCATTTTTGAATGCGGCTTAGCCTGCACACGCCAGTGGATTTATTTTAGGAATGCTCGTGGCATACTTCAAGAAGTGTGTGATTGAGGAAAGCAAGCAGAGTTAACCGCCATCTCTTTGATTATGATACGTCAAATCCTTGCAAAGTGGGGGCAAAGAGCTTATAAATAAGCTGTTATGGAGCAGAATGCAGAAAAACGGATTGAGCAGTTACGGCGTAAGATTCGAAAGCACGATAAACGGTATTACGTCCAGAGTCAGCCCGTAATCAGCGACCGGCAGTACGACAAACTCTTTGCCGAGCTGAAGGCATTAGAGAAAGACAATCCCGAACTTGTTACGTTTGATTCACCCACGCAGCGTGTTTCAGGGCAGCCGCTTGAGGGCTTTGTCACGGTCAGGCATGCTGTGCCGATGCTCAGTATGGATAACACCTACAACCCCGATGAGCTTAGGGCGTTTGACGAGAGGGTGGGCAGGCAGCTTGGCAGCTCAGACTACGATTACGTGGTCGAATTGAAAATCGACGGGTTGGCGATAAGCCTTCGTTATGAACAGGGCGTGCTTGTAACCGCCGCCACTCGCGGTAACGGCGAAGTGGGCGATGATGTAACCGCCAACGTCCGCACGATAAAGGCGGTTCCGTTGAAGCTGTTGGATGGCGGTAAGGTCCCGGCCGTGCTCGAGGTTCGCGGGGAGGTTTATATGCCTGCGAGCGCGTTTGCCGAGCTAAACCGGCTTCGCGACGAGGCGGGCGACCCGGCCTTTGCTAATCCGCGAAATGCAGCGGCGGGCTCTTTGAAGCTGCTGGACGCGAGAACCACCGCGGCGAGGAACCTTTCCTTTTTTGCCTATGCCACAGGCGAGCTTTCCGAGCCTTTGGGCGAGAATCACTATCAAAGCCTCCAGCGGCTCAAAGAACTCGCCATTCCGGTTAATCCCAATATTCAAAAGGCCAAAGACATAAATGAAGTAATAGATATTTGTCTTGGCTGGAGCGAGAAAAGGCTGGAGCTGGATTACCAGATTGATGGGATGGTGATAAAGGTTGACCGTTTCGACCAGCGGGATATTCTCGGTGCGACGGGCAGGGCGCCTCGGTGGTGCATTTCCAGCAAGTTTGCCGCTGAGCAGGCAGAGACGGTCGTTGAGTCTATCGATGTTCAGGTGGGCAAGAGCGGGATTTTGACGCCGGTGGCGAATCTGAAGCCGGTGCAGTTGGCCGGGACGACCGTCAAGCGGGCCACTCTGCACAACTTCGAGGAATTGGAGCGGCTTGATGTTCGCTGTGGCGATGCGGTGATAATTGAAAAGGCCGGCGAGATTATACCGCAGGTGGTCGATGTAAAGATGGATTTGCGACCACATGGTGCGGCGCCTTTTGAAATACCGACCGAGTGCCCGAATTGCGGCTCTGAGGCGGCCAAGGACACGGACGGCGTTTATATCCGCTGCGTGAATCGGGATTGTCCCGGCCAGCTGAAGGAGCGTCTGAAGTATTTTGCCGGTCGAGGGCAGATGGACATCGAGAATCTCGGCTCTGCGCTAATCGAGCAGTTGGTCGAGGCCGGCCTGGTGAAGAATTTCGCAGACCTCTACAAATTGGAGGCCGGACAACTGGCAAAATTGGAAAGGATGGCTGAAAAAAGCGCTTCTAATGTGACTGAAGCGCTCGAAGCGAGCAAGACCCGCCCTTTGTGGCGGCTGGTCGCGGCTTTGGGTATCCGGCATATCGGGGGCCAGTCGGCGCAAATCTTAGCCGAATACTTCGGCTCTCTTGACGCCCTTGCCTCGGCGGAGCTGGAGGTGCTTAAGGACATATACCAGATTGGGCCGACGATGGCGGAGAGTGTATATGAGTACTTTCGCGACCCGAAGAATCGGTCGGCTCTTGATGAAATGATGGCCTGCGGGATGAAACCACAGCGACCTGAGAAAAGGCGTACCGACAAGCTGGCCGGCAAAACGTTCGTGGTAACGGGTACGCTGGAGAAATTCTCTCGCCGCCGGGCCGAGGAGGCAATCAGGCAGGCGGGGGCAAAGGCCTCTTCGAGCGTGAGTAAAAAGACGGATTTCGTATTGGCCGGGGAAAATGCCGGAAGCAAGCTCGATAAGGCAAAAAAGCTGGGCGTGAAGGTGATAAATGAAACCGAATTTATGGAGATGATATAAACGTAGTGCTCTGTCAAGTATGGTTTGAGGAATTGTCATTCCGCACACCTGCTTACGCAGGTGCATGCTTGCCCCCGCGAAAGCGGGGGCGGAATCCACTCTTTACAGTTCTGGATTCGGCGCTTCCGCAGGAATGACAATCCATCAGTTGGGCCTTGACAGAGCAGTAGTTCTTGAATCGTGGATGCGTTCTGTTGAGAAGGCCTGGTGTCATTCCTTCGCTGCACGTTTTCAATAGAGCATCGTGGCTCGTGAATCGAACCACGAGATACGAGATACGAAATATGAGATACGAAAAAAATGACTGAACAAGATGAAAAATATATGCGAATGGCGTTAAAACAGGCCCAACGAGGCGTCGGCAGGGTTGAGCCGAACCCCGCGGTCGGCTGCATTATCACAAAGTCCAATCAAGTTATCGGCAGGGGCTTTCACAAGAAATTCGGCGAGGCCCACGCAGAGATAAATGCTCTGGCCGATTGCGGAAACCTGGGTGTTAATCCCCGTGGGGCGACGATGTACGTTACGCTTGAGCCGTGCTCACACCAGGGCAAGACGCCGCCCTGCACGGATGCGCTCATTGCCGCGGGATTAGGGAGGGTTTTCGTTGCAACGACCGACCCATCGGCCCATGCCAACGGCAAAGGGATTGAGCAATTGAGAAATGCGGGGATTGAAGTGCATACCGGCCTATGTGAAACCGAGGCGCGTCTGCTCAATGCGCCTTTTATGAAGTTTGCCGCGACCGGCCGGTGCTGGGTGATATTGAAATGGGCACAAAGCCTCGATGGTAAAGTGGCCTTGGCGCAGCCGGGGCCCGATGCGCCTGATACAAAGCAGCGGTCCGGATGGATTTCGAATGAGCTGAGCAGAAAAGACGTGCACAGGATGCGCCGCCGGGCCCAGGCGATATTGGTGGGCATCAATACAGTGCTGGCCGATAACCCGCTTTTGATGCCTCGGCCGAGCAAGGGCAAAAAGCCCTGCCGGGTCGTGCTGGACAGCTCCCTGAGGATTCCTTTGGGCAGCAGGCTTCTCAAAACCGTTAAGACAAGCCCGGTTCTAATCTTCACAAGTCGGCAGGCGGCGCAGTCTAAGCCCGACAAGACCGAGCGGATTGCCAAAAAGGGGGCCGAGTGGGTTGCCTGCCCGGACACGCAGGGCCGAACCAATCTATATTTTGTGCTTGAGGAATTGAGCAGACGCGGCGTTACTCAATTACTTGTCGAAGGCGGACCGACGGTAATAGCCTCGTTTCTCAAAGAGCGCCTTGCCGATGAAATTTGCATTTATATCTCACCGAGAATACTCGGCAGGCAGGGCAGAGTCGAAATAGCCGGGCCCATTGCCGAATTGACGCAGAGCTTCCCCCTGCATTACGTTGAGACAAAGCTTTTTGGTGATGATGTTTGCCTCAGAGGCCTGTCCGAGAGGGCGCTCAGGGATATTTCGATTGTCAAAGAGCCGGGCGTATCTCCGCCGTAAGGCGTCCTGTGGACTGAAGCGTAATACGAGATACGGGATACAAGACACGAGACACGAGATACAAGATACGAATATACGGCCAATGAATAAAAGAGAAATAGTCAAGCTGGCGATTGAGGGCCGGAAGGTCCCCTATGTGCCGTGGCACTGCGGCTTTACCACCGAGGCAGCCGAGAAGCTGCGAAGGCATTTCGCCCGGGATGATTTGGAGCTGGTCCTGGATAATCATTTCATCAAATTGGGCAGTGATATAGGTTTTTTCGACGAGCTCGGAGCGGACAGGTTCCGTGACGTATTCGGAGTTGTCTGGGATCGCAGCGTGGATAAAGACATAGGCATCGTCCGGGGCCGTATCCTGCCGGAGCCGACGCTTGCCGGGTACGAATTTCCCGACCCGCTGGACAGGCGGTTCTTTGATGATATTGATGGGAAGCTGTCGAAGTATCCGGATTGCTTCAGGGTGTTCAAGATTGGGTTTTCCCTTTATGAGCGGGCGTGGACGCTTCGGGGGATGGAGGACCTGATGATGGATTTTCTGGACCATCCGGACTTTGTTCGCCGGCTCCTCGGTTCGATAGCCGACTACAACATCGCCCAGGTCGCCGAGGCATTGAAGTACGATATAGACGCGGTCTATTTCGGCGATGACTGGGGCCAGCAGAGAGGTTTGCAGATGGGGCCTCGGCTCTGGGGCGAGTTTATCAGGCCCGAGTTGGAGAGGATGTACTCGGTCGTGCGGGGGGCGGGAAAGTACGTGATGCTCCATTCGTGCGGAAAGGTGGATGAGCTTTTCGATTGTTTGATTGAAATCGGGCTTAACTGCTTTAATCCGTTTCAGCCGGAAGTGATGGACGTCTTTGAGATTATGGAGCGGTATAAGGGCAGGCTTGCGTTTCACGGGGGGCTTTCCACGCAGCAGACTCTGCCGTACGGCTCGGTTGATGATGTCAAAAAGGCGACTGCCGCATTGTTGAAGGCCGGCGCCGAAGGCGGCTATATCTTCGCACCGGCCCACTCCGTCGAAGGCGATGTACCCTTGGAGAATATGTTGGCCTTCATAGAAATCCTCCACACCCAAAACGGCTACAAGAGACAATAAAAGCTTTTCGCTTGTGTGGGTGGCTTCATGATTTATTTAGACCGAAGATATTTTTGCCCTGTTTTTCCTTGACTTTTCGCCGGCAGTTCGTGTATAATCATATTGATTTCGGAGACTCCAGAGCCGCATAAGAGGAACCAATTTTTCGTTTTGTTGTTGATAGCAGCACTTCTGCGTGTGGTGTGCTGGAAATACTAACAGCAATTTGAAAGAAACAAAATGAGGCGGAAAAATTTACTTGTTCGCATTTCATTGATTGTGTTTCTATTTTCGGGCGCCTCCGGCCTCGGTGCGGTGATGGTGAGAAGGAAACATTAACAATTTTTGAGAGGACAGAAAAGACAAGAATCATGCAGAACAACTTTTTAGAAGAACTTGTTGCTGAATGGCTTGAATACAACGGATACATCGTGAAACGAAACGAGCGAGTCGGACGACGTGCAAGAGGCAGTTATGAAGGAGAACTGGACGTTGTGGCCTTTAATCCCGTGACAAATCACCTAACCCATGTCGAAGCAGAAGGAGCCGCAGCTTCTTGGAAAGAGAGAGAGTGTAAGTTCAGAAGGAAATTTGAGGTAGGGGACCGTTACATCAAAGCCTTGTTTGAGGGTTTGACTGTTCCAGACAAAATGGAGAAAAAGGTAATCCTCTACGGCAGCAATAAAAATCATAGGACTATTGGCGGTGGACAAGTCGTTCCCGCCCAAGACTACCTTCTGGAGATTCTCCGCGAGTTGAAAAACACGTCATTCATGTCGCGAGTAGTACCGGAAAAATATCCCATACTTCGGGTTATGCAAATGGTCGCCTATTACTGGAAATATTTTAACAAAGAACTTTAAGAAGTAAGCATAGCCAAACTTACTTCTCGGCCTCGGTGCGGTGATGGTGAGAAAAAGACTATATTGTTATCGTAGTCTTCGTGTAGCACTGTCAAAACTCTAAGGCTCGAATATTTTTCTTACTTGAGCATCGGTGAATACGAAACGTTCACACAATTTTTTGAGATAAGACTTTCGAACTTCTTTTTTCTGGTCTGAAGGGAGTGGATAAGATTGGATTGAACCACTATTGTCTTTGCCGACAAAACTTCCATGCCCTCCTTTGCCTTTTCTCTTATGCCAAAGGATGTCGTAATTTTTTAGGCGGGTTGTTAGTTTTCGAAAGGGATAACTCTTAGGAATTAATGGCCGGCCAGACATTCTTGTGGAACCTCCTTTGTCCCAACAATATAGTCAATTTCTGGCATTTTGCGGCCCAACCTTTTATTGGCGTTTCGAATTACTCTGTCCATTAACTCCCCCGAAATTCTTCTTTTTGCTTTCTTCGCTTTGTTATATTTTTGCCAGATACTGTCTGGAGCGGGGAATAAAATTTGAGCATTATAAGTTTGGCAGGATTCAATCTGAGTTTCGATTACTTCGAGTAAATTATCTAATGCCCCCTCTACGTTCTCGTCTTCACCGAGCACATCCAATTCGAGGCAATGTGCGATGAAGTAGCCTTCTTCTTCAGAGGAATAAACACAAACCCGAAAAGACATAGAGCGTGGTATTTTCTGAGCCATAATTCCTCCTTTTTAATCTAAGACAGTCCGAATATCAAGTAAAAGCTTGGTAAAGTTGATGATTATTGCAAGAGGGAAATCGGCATTTTATGAAAAAAACTTCACCCTAAATTCTCCATTTTTACACATTATAGCAAATTTCAGGCTCATTGCAAGCAAAAAACAAATTTTATCGCCAATTGTGCGTAAATACCTTAATCAGCCCACAGAATCTCACAGAATAGCAATTATGGCCACTTTGCGCCCGTGGAATGGACTAACTGGGCTCATAACAGCCTATTTTCAAAAATCAGCCTTAAAATCCACTAAAAAAAGGCGAGTCTGTGGCGTTAGATTTTTTGATCGTTATCTTATTTTGCCATTTTTCCTGAGCTTCTTCAAGACGTCCTCAAATGCCAGGCTTGGTTCCTTTTTACGCTGGTCGAAAGCTGCCAGGTCAATAGAATCCTCTGCCAAAGAAAGCTTAATCGCCTCTTCAACTAATTTTGACATTGTAAGGTCGGTTTCCGCCGCTTTGATACGCAAAGCGTGATGCAGCCGGGCGTCCAGGTAAATTGTCGTTTGTTTTGTATTGGTTTTCATATTATCACTTCGCTGCTGATACCACAGCATTACAACGTCATAATGTCAAGACATCATTAGCATATCTCTCGAAGGATTTATTTGGTGTTTTTACAAAGTGCGATTTTGTGGTGGCCCTGTGCCCGGAGGCGGGCGAAAAAAATTTCCGAGCGGGCCGATAAAAAGTAATGCTGTTTGACCATGCCCCATCGGTTGACATGATTATTGCCGCTTTGCGGTTTTTTTACTGAGTTGAAACGACGTTTTTGATATAATCATGTTAACGATTGATATGGGGAGTTTTTATGAAATTACTTCGCTCCGTATGGAAAAGATGGCGCCGGTTGTGGGGGACGAGCAAAGGCCTCTCAACCACGCTCGACTCACACAAGTGGGAAAGTAAGCTCGAGATTCTTCGGACTTTATCGAAATAAGTGTAGTTTAGTTCCTATGCGTATGGAGGCGCATCTTTTCTTCGCCGTTCTACATTAAATTCTGTCTGGCCGGCCGTTTCTTGCGGCTCTTAGCGGCTGTTTTATCGGCACATCCTTTATCGATAGCGCATAGCGTTTAGTTTGCTTTTACTATCCCCTATCCCCTATCCGCTGTCCCCTATCCGCTGTCCCCTATCCCCTATCCCCTATCCCCTATCTTGACAGGATAAACAGGAAATCGGTGTAAATCCTGTCAAGTATTCGGCAATCGGATTTCGCCGAAATTACGTCATTGGCGGGAAAATCATTTCATTTTTTTGCTTAACTCGGCCAAGTCGGACTCCGATATAGAATTCTGAAGCTCCCGTAATCTGTACGGAGTTAAATGTAAGATTTGAAAATGAGGACTGACAATTTATCGGACGATGTACTTCGCGTTGCTCTGCATGAAGATACAATAGGAGATGTACGATGAAAAAATTACAAAATATCCCGTTCCTTTTGTTGGCATTTGTGCTCTTCGCTTCTGTAGGCTGTATGAGCCGGCAGGATTTACGTGACGAAAGGTCGGTGCCGCCGGAGCCCACTAAAGCAGGGCAGGTTCTTGAACCCAAGCAGGTCTCGGAGGAGGAGGGCATCAGCGAATTGGCTTTGTCCGGGGTCAGGGCGATACCACGGTCTATGGAGACGCCCATTTTTGTCGAGCCGACGCCGCTGGCTGTCGAAGTACCCGGGCCTTATGTGGCCTCGATGGTCTATCCGTTCGCGGAATGTGGAGTTGTTCGGCTGGACAAGAGCATGCCCAGGGAAGTTGAGCTGAACAAGTCCTTCGATTACACCATCAAGGTTACAAATCTAAGGAGCGTAACGCTGACCGACGTTGTGATAACCGAAGATATCCCGGAAAATTTCAAATTAGTAAGCGCCGTTCCAACTGCCGAAATAGATGGGAACAAACTCGTGTGGAAGATGGATTCGCTCGGCCCGGGAGCCGGCAGCGTAATTTCGGTTTCGGGTATGGCAACCGGGTCCGATGTTCTCAAACACTGCACAACTGTTGTCAGTCGTCTTATTCCGGCCTGTGCCAACGTCGTAGTTGTCGAGCCTAAGCTGGAGTTGAAAAAGACGGTACCGGAAGATGTTTTGCTGTGCGACCCGATTCCTGTAAGGTTCGAGCTGACCAATCCGGGGACGGGGACCGCACAAAACGTAAAAATCACGGAGACCCTTCCTGCAGGTTTGAAGACTGCTGCGGGAAAAAGCGAGCTTGCAATTGATGTGGGAACTCTGGCGGCCGGTGAGTCGCGGCAATTCTCGGTTGAGCTCAAAGCCGACAAGGCCGGCAAGTACGTCGGCAAAGCAGTGGCCACTTCGGAGGCGGGCCTCAAGGCCGAGTCGGAAGCAACTACAACGGTTGTGGGCAAGCCTTTGCTGACAATCAGCCAAGTCGGTAATGAAAAGCAGTATGTCGGTCGGCCGGTGAGTTATCAAATAACCGTGACAAACGAGTCGGATACAACGGCGAGAAATGTTGTTATTGAAAACGACGTCCCCACAGCGGTAACCGCAATGAAAGCGACCGTAGGGGCTAAGCTGGCCGGAGCCAGGAAGATAGTCTGGAAGCTCGATGCCATTGAACCGCGCTCTTCGGAGAAAGTGCGTGTATCCTTCACGCCGACTAAAGCCGGCACGCTGACCAATAGCGTAACCGTAACCGCACATTGTGCCGAGAGTGTGAACGCATTGGCGAAGACCACGGTAACCGCAATCCCGGCGGTGCTTATGGAGGTCATTGACGAAGATGACCCTATCGAAATAGGCGACCGCACGACATACGCGATAACCGTGACGAATCAGGGCTCAGCCGACAGCACGAACATCGATATAGTTTGCGTTTTGGAAGATAATGTTCGGTACGTTTCATCGACCGGCCCAACTGCAGGCTCAATAGACCAGAACACGCTGACTTTTGCTTCGTTAGCCAGTCTTTCACCAAAGGCCAAGGCGACCTGGCGTGTGGTTGTGGCGGCTGTCAGGCCAGGCGACGTTCGTTTCAAGGCGACCTTGAACACCGACCAGCTTACTCGTTCTGTTGAAGAGACCGAGGCTACACATCTGTACGAGTAGATATAGTGGTAACTCAACTTGACTTACTTTTACATAAGTATAGCTTTGACAAGACTATACGCAGGTTGTCATTCTGAGCGCAGCGAAGAATCTCACACTCGCAACAGGGCAAAAACCCCATTCTAAGGCCAGATGCTTCGCTTCGCTCAGGCCTGTCCTGAGCCTGTCGAAGGGATGACAGTTTGAAACCCAGTCGAGTTGAGTAGTAAGATAATAACACCACGGCGTAATTTATGCTGCGCCGTGGTGCTTTCATAAATGTCCGCACAGCTCAATTAAATACCACAGACCGACAGCGATTTCAGACTAATACCAATTAAGGGGGGTAGACGGTTAGCTCCTCTTACCTTATAATTTAGGGATGAAATTCTCAATTGATAAAGTAGCAATAGAACCGTCGCTGGTAGCGGGACGTGATTACCCTCGCACATATCGTGAGTTTGTGGAGATGTTTCCT
>JAUWPZ010000027.1 GCA_030611315.1 Sedimentisphaerales bacterium | reverse complement strand
TTTGTCTTCGGCTTGCGGTTCTGGTTTTGCTTCGGGTTCGGCCTCGGTCTTTTCCTCTACAGCTTTGCCCTCAGGCTCAGCTTTTTCTTCCGCAGCTTCGGTTTTTTCCTCAGCTTTCGGTTCTGGCTCGGCCTTTTCTTCGGCTTTCGGCTCTGGTTCTGCTTCGGGTTCGGCCTCGGCTTTTTCCTCAGCTTTTGGTTCTGGTTCTGTTTCGGGTTCGGCCTCGGTCTTTTCTTCTGCAGATTCTGGTTCAGGCTCAGCCTTTTCTTCCGCTACTTCGGCTTTGTCTTCGGCTTGCGGTTCTGGTTTTGCTTCGGTTTCGGTTTCGGCCTCGGTTTTTTCCGGTGCTGCTTTAGCCTCCGGCTTTGCTTCGGTTTCTACCTTTTCTTCTTTTGTTTCGGGTTTTGCCTTTTCCTCAGCTTCAGCTTTGGCCTGTTCTTCGGCGGCCTCGGCTTGTTTCTCGGCCGCGATTCTTTCGGCCTTTGTGAACAGCTTGCCTTTGGCCCGGGCCAGGGCCTTGGCCTTTGCTCTGCGCTGCGACGTTTGCTCGGCGTATTTGTGTTTGACGCCCAGGCGAAGGAGGATTTCCGAGACCGTATTGCTTGGGACAGCTCCTTTTTCGAGCCAGTACTTCACGCGTTCGAGGTTGAGCACAATCTGCTTGGCCGGGTCCTTTTCAATCGGGTCATAATGCCCCAGCTTTTCCAGTACTTTGCCGTCGCGCGGTGTGCGTGAATCGACGGCGTTGATTCTGAAGAACGGCCGATGCCGCCTGCCTATCCTCGTCATTCTCAACTTTACCGACATAATTATCTCCTAAGTTCTTAATTATTATCAATTCCCGCGACCCCGAACAATCTGGGTCACGAAACACGTTTGCTGAGTTGTCTAAAAAGTAATATACTGTTTTTCAATGCCCATGTAAATTTCGTCTATTTTCTTCTGCGTTGCGATTGTATGTTTTATTGCAGTTGCGATTCTGCAATAATGTTTGATATTTTCCAGGGTCAGGCGGCGGCCTTTTCTATCTTTTAACCACTTGTCCATAACCTGGTAGCCGCCTATTTGGTAATCCCAGATGTCTTGGGTGATAGAGTCAAAATGTCGGCCTTGATTTATGTGTACGAGTTTTTTCTTGTTGTCATATGTTACTTTTTTAACGAGGTTGTCTCCCTTGCCCTCGAACTTGACGATGGGTTTGTTGAGCCTGGCGGATTTCATCAAATGCAGTTCTACGAGGTTTTTGCCCAGTTTAGCCATTGCGTGGAAGAGATTATGGTCCCGGCAGAAAGGAATTCGCGGGAAATCAGTTTTCAAAAATTCGGCGTACCTGCGGCGGTAGATACTGGAGTACAGAACCGCATATATGTAGTAGAATATCGCATCGGGTTTTTGTTTCTTGCCGAAGGTGTTTTCGAGAGCCTTGAGCACGGGGCCAGCGATATTTACCTCACGCTCATATCTCTCGCCTCCGTTATACAAATAGCCCTCCGGATAAAGATAGAGAGGGAAATTTACATTCCCACCCCTGTAGAATAGGTTGAGGTCCTCAGTACATTCTGCGCAAAACACGACGTTCCACGGCTGGTCAAGTCCTACGACCTGGCCGGCTCTTCCAGCACAGAGGGCAAGATTCTCTTGTTTCATGTGGTGCATGACATCTTTTCTTGTTCTTTCTACTACCGCGTCGTTATAAAAAATCCACTGTCGGTCAAAGGGCCTGTACAGGATGGGGATTATTTGGCTTTCCCATTGCTTTTCTGCTTTTACTTTCTTGCGGGCATCTTTGACATTCCACGTGGATTTGTCTTTTAGGGCAAATGCCTGTTTTACCATACTGTCTGTCAGATTGTCATCGATGAACATCCTGATGCGTTTTTTTAGCTCGGCCTTGTCGGGAGCGATAACGAATTTGTCGCGGCTTGTTACAACTCCGACACTATTGGCAGGAAATATATCTGTAATCTTCGAATACTTCTGATAACGGCCCAACAGCTTTTCATCTCTGGGGACGAAGAAGTAGAATTCCGGTTTGGGGTTGAGCTTTTTCCATTTTGTGCTTTTGATATCGTTGCTCTTGAGCCAATCATATTTAACCTGGCGAAGGCCCCAGTTGTCTTTATGCACAATTTTCTTCTTCAGGCCTTTTTTCTTGACGGCCAGAATGATTGCCACGCCCTGCTGGATATCGAAAACGTTTTCGTCTTTTGAGCCGTCAGGGCATTTTTCCCTTTTTTTGGCGTTGCCGTGCAGGTCGAGCAGATAAATATGGTCGAAGCTGTTCATCAAGGACCGTCTCATTCCTCTGAAGGTGGGATTGTCGAGATAGCCGTGATTGGTAATAAAGCCCAAAGCGCCTTCGCCGGCCTGGTCTATTTTCCATTGGGCGAAACGAATGAATTTTACATAATCATCCTGCAGCCACTTGGGATTCTTCTCGTCGAGGTCTCTGCCGTCGATTTTGTAATACTCTTTGATTTCCTTGCTAATCCACGGCCCTTTATTGGCTGAATGCCCCGAATAAGGAGGATTTCCCAGAATAACCAGAATAGGCGTTTCTTTTTTAACGGCTCCTGCGGCGTGTGATTCTCTGGAGAGGGAACTCATACCCGGCAAGGTGGTTTCTGCGAGTTCCTTCATATCAAGTGTGTTTGTTAAATACAGCTTAAACCTGTCGTCTTCGGCCAGCTTATAGCCCAATTCTTCAAGCAGAAACCCCATTTTCAAATGTCCGATGGCATAAGGCGCCATCATCAATTCAAGGGCGTAGAAGTTTCTTAAAATGTGTTTCTTTATTAGCTCGGTTATGCCGCCGCTTCCGTAGCTGGTTGAAAATTCGTTAACGGCAACATTTGCTGCTTCTGCCAAGAATGTCAGCGTTCCTGCAGCGGGGTCGAGGGCTGTTATTGAGTTTGTTGCGAAGCCATCGGTTTTACCAAAATAGTCTTTTAGAATGATATTTAAGGAGCGGACGATGTAAGAGACGACCTCCTGTGGTGTATAGTAGACGCCACGCTGCTCTCTTTCCTTGGGGTCGTATGCTGCAAGGAAAGTTTCGTAAAAATGCATTACAGGGTCTTTTCCCGAACCTTCAACGAAATATTGGTGCAGAACCCCTTTTACATTGGCAATACCCAAAAGCTCAGCAATATCATCGATTATCCAGTCAAGCTCGGGTCCGGTTTCCTCAAGAGAGACAAACCTGAATACATCGCGCAGGATGCCTATTGTTCTTGGTATGTTGTCAAACGCAAGTCTTCGAGCAAAATCCTCCTCACAGCGGGTACTCGCGGCAAAAAGACCGTAAGTTATCGTCTGGGCGTACATATCCGCGAAATCTTCTTTGGTAAGGCCTGCGATTAAATGTTGTTGAAACGCCTCATAAAATCCCATTAGGTTACCATTGCTTCTGTTGAGCTCCAGGAGCACTTGCTCACGTAAGTAATGCGTCCTGCGGGCGAGCGCTTCGGCGAGGGTTTTGGGGGTGTACCTTCGCGGCAGAGAAAAAGTGAAGAACTTATTCAATAAATCAAAAAACTTATCTTCATTCTCTACCGGAGGTACAACTTTGAGTTGTTTGGCAATAAATGGTCTGCCTATTTGAGTTTTTTCAACCAACTTAGCCTCACGATACAACCGAAACTCGAAAAAGTTCGTTAAAATGACATTAGGAAAAGCATTGTAGTAACGTTTTAGTTGTTCAGATTCCTCAATTTTATCAAGGTTTTCTTCGGTAGGTGGTTTGGCTTCAATGTAGCCAGCTATATGTTGTTTGCCGCCCCATATTCGAAAATCGGGATTGCCCGCCTCGGTCTTTTTTGGAAGTATCGTTACATGTGTTTTTGCTCTTTTTGTTGATTGCGCAAAATCCTCCATCAGTGATGCCAAAGCCTTGTAATAGCTTTCTTCTCTGGCGTCACCTTTTTGTGCTACTTCGAAGATTTCTTTCAAATATGATTTTAGCATTTTTCCTGCATCAAGTTACAAGGCGCGTTTGCAGTGTAAGGCGTAGCCGTTTATAAAGATGGCCAAATTCGCCGGGTCGATTTCTACGTCGGCGGCGATTTTTTGTATCTGTTCGTCGCTCAAACTCTCGGCCGTTTCTTTTTCACCCGGCGTCATTATCGCCACGGCTTTTCTTAATTGTTCCATTTCCTCGGCGGTCGGCGAGGCCAGCATTGCCAGCTCGCTGCTGCCCCGGATGTCCTGGAACGTGCTTCTTATGAGCTTGCCATATTCGCTGCCGGAAAACCGGGCTAATTTTTCGAGATACTGTTCAATTGAGATTTTGTCTTTGCTTTTCGGTCCCTGGTTTTTTTTCATTGTGGTCGGGCCTTATTCTGACAGCAGCAGCGGCTTCGGGCTCACGGCCAGGCCGGCCGGACGCTGGTGTTTTCCCGGGCGTTTGACATCGCCGAGGTCCTCGCGGGCCTTTTCCGCTAAGGCGAGAAGACGCTTGACCACGTCGGGATGCTTATCTGCAACGTTGTTCTTTTCGGCGATGTCGGCTTCAAGGTCGTATAATTGAAGCGGAGCATCGGGCACGCCTTTGCCCCAGTTGCGTTTCTTTAGTTCAAGCGACAGATGAAGCTTCCATCTGCCCGACCGCACGGCCTGTAACTGGTCGATTTGATAGTAATAGAACGCTTCATGGGGTGTTTTCGCACCTTTTTTGCCCGACATAAGCGGCCAGATGTTTTTGCCGTCGATTACCCGGTCGCCCGGCGGCTTTGTGCCGGCCAATTTTGCGAAGGTCGGCAGCAGGTCCATCGTGCAGGTCAGTTGGTTGCACGTTTGGCCGGCTGGAATCCTGCCGGGCCATCGCATTATACAGGGCTCGCGCATACCACCCTCCATCGTGCTGCCCTTGAATCCGGAGAGTGGAGCATTGCTGCCTCCGAATCGATTGGATGCGCCGTTGTCGGACGTGAAGATTACCAGTGTATTCCTGTCAAGACCGAGCATTTTCAAAGTAGAGAGTATTTCGCCTGTTGAGAAGTCTATCTCTTCGGTGGCGTCGCCGTAGCCGCCGTTGGCGCTTTTGCCGCGGAACTTCTCGCTGGAGTGCACGGGATTGTGCACCATCGTGTGCGGCAGATATACAAAGAAGGGCCTGCCCTTATTGGCCGTGATAAACTTGATAACCTCTTCCGTATAGCGTTTCGTCAGCGTGTTTTGGTCGGCCGGGGCTTCGATGACCTTTTCATTTCGGAGCAGGGGCAGGGGTGGGCGTTTGGCGCCTTCTCTGCCGCCCATATCGTTGCTGTATGGGATGCCGTAGTAATAGTCAAAGCCCTGGCGCGTCGGCAGAAACTGCGGCTGGTCGCCGAGGTGCCATTTGCCGACGCAAGCTGTGGCGTAGCCTCGCTCTTTGAGTATTTCGGCGATAGTGATTTCATCGGGGTTCAGGCCCCTTTTGCCCGAAGGGAAAAGAACGCACAGTCCTTCGCTGTCCTGGTGCATATTGACGCGGCGGGGATAGCAGCCGGTCATCAGGCTCGACCGCGACGGTGTGCAGACGCCGCTGGTTACATAAAAGCTGGTAAAACGCATGCCTTCGGCAGCCATTTTATCGAGGTTAGGAGTGCGGTGTTTTTTCGACCCGAAGCAGCCGAGGTCGCCATAACCCAAATCGTCACAGAAGATGACAATAAAGTTCGGTGGCCGAGAGGCGTCCGACTTGCCGGAAGGTTGCCCGGAAGCACTAAAACATCCCGGCAGCGCCAGCGATGCCGCTGCCAGGCCCGCAACTTTCAAGAAATCACGACGGTTTACCCCGTTAGAAATCTTCGTTTTTCGTCCCGGTGGAAATCGACAACTCACTTCTAAGGGGGTCTGTTCCATATATTTGTCCGCTTTGGAATTTCTAACGGGGTTCAGATTTTTATTCATTTTGACTACCTTTTCCACAAAAGCTCAGATGGATAAACGAATGGGTGTTTTTGTCTTATCGCTTTCTAATTTTACCCCTTCGCCTTATTACTCTTTTCCGTTTTGAGCGCTGCTTGATTTTTCTTCCGGCGGACATCATCTGGCTGAGCGAGCCCATATTAAATCCGCCCGAGAGCAGGCTTTTAAGCCCGCCGAAGCTTCCTCCGCTCAGCGCCTTCATCATATCCCGGCTTCGCATAAATGTCTTTACGAGGCCGGAAACGTCGTTGGGTTGCACGCCCGCTCCGGCGGCGATACGCCTTCGCCTGGGCGAGTCTATAACATCCGGGCTGCGTCTTTCGCGATAGGTCATCGAATGGACAATCGCCTCCATTTGGCCGAGTTCGGCGCCGTCGAGGTCCATATCTTTGAGCTGTCCGGCCATTCCTGGCATCATTTTGAGTATATCCTTGATACCACCCATTTTTTTGACGGCCTGCATCTGCTTGAGAAAATCATCGAAGCCGAAACTACCCTTTGCTATCTTTTTTTGGAGTTTGACGGCTTCTTCCGCCTCGAAATGCTCCCGGGCCTTCTCCACGAGCGTTACGACGTCGCCCATTCCGAGGATTCTGCCGGCCATGCGGTCGGGGTGGAATTCTTCAAGTTCGTCCAGTTTTTCACCGACGCCGATGAATTTGATGGGCTTTCCGGTTACGGCTTTGACGCTTAGGGCAGCTCCGCCGCGGGCGTCGCCGTCCAGTTTTGTAAGTATGACGCCGTCGAGTTCGAGCCGTTCGTTGAATTCTTTGGCCGAGTTGACGGCGTCCTGGCCTGTCATCGCATCACAAACTAAGTAAATCTGATGCGGAGTGACCGCTTTGGCAACGTCGGCCAATTCGGTCATCATATTGTCATCTATGTGCAGCCGGCCTGCGGTGTCGAGCACTGCCACATCGTAGTCGTTCTCTCGGGCCTGTTTAACGGCGTTTTTGGCGACTTTCACCGAATTTTTGCTGTCCTCGCTGTAAACGTCGATGTCTAATTGCCTGCCCAGAACAATCAATTGCTCGACAGCGGCCGGCCTCTGCAGGTCGTCGGCCACCAGGAGCGTCTTTTTGCCTTGCGCGACGAGGTATTTACCGAGTTTGGCGGCTGTCGTGGTCTTACCACCTCCCTGTAAACCCGCCAACATTATTACAGTAGGCCCGGGTGAGACAAAATAGATGCGTGTATCGACCGGCCCCATCAGCCTGGTAAGCTCATCGCTGACGATTTTTACCATAACCTGGCTGGGATGAAGGCTTTTTATCACATCCTGGCCGATGGCAGCCTCCTTAACGTCTTTGCAGAACTGCTTTACGACGTTGTAGTTGACGTCCGCTTCTAATAGGGCCTTGCGGACGTCCCGCATAGCGTCGGAGATATTCGCTTCGGTAATCCGTCCCCGTCCGGCTAACGACCGGAAGACTGAGTTAAATTTCTCGGTTAACGACTCAAACATAGCTTGATTCTCGATACTTGATTCTCGATACTCGAATTTCTTCTTTTATGAGCATCGGGCATCGGGCTTTAATCTTGCCAGCAACATCAGGGATTGTAAGGTGGCAGAGGCGGTTTTGCAAGGGCAAAATCAGCCGGAAACATTTTGTCCGGATACCGGAATATATGTGTAATGCAGCCGTGCGCAATTCACCATTACAGTGGCCTTATGCCGAAAATAGAGAAATGGTTGGATTTGGCGTTGAGTATTACCACCAATGATATGGGGTTGAGTGACGCACTTCCATCTCGCTAAAGTGCCGCCATTCGTTGTGTCCATCGACGAAGACGACATTACCGCCGGCAGGTTTAACTCCACGGGTCAAGTGGTTGGTGCGATCGCTAATGTTATAGCGATTCCATAAGTCCCCATCATGGACCTCGGTAAAGCTGGTATTCTCAGGGTCAGGGCCATTACTGAGGGTCGCGTCGGTAATAAGCTCCGTTGAGGATGGCTGCTTGGGGGTGAGCGTTTTCACCCAGTCTTTATTGCCGGTTCCCTGTGGGTGATATGTTCTGCTGCTGAGAGTATCTATCATCCAGAAATAACTGGTGACTCGAAAATGATTGTCTCTGTTGGTCGTGGGTTCAGCCAAAGTGCCAGGCGGGGCTCCCAGAGGAGGGTTCTGGCTGAACTGCCAGAGAATCGCCATGTCTGCTGTTTTGGTTATGTCGGAAGGACAATAAAAGGTGTGTTTGTCGCCGCCTGTTGCAATAATATAGTCGCTGGTACTGTAGGCGATATCCCAAAGCCAGTTTCCTCGTGCGTTGAGCGGCAGGTGGTTGTCATTTTCCGAGCCGTACATTTGCAGGCTCAGGCTCATTTGTTTAAGATTATTGGAGCAGGTAACTTTCTTTGCCTGCTCCCTTACCCTGTGCAACGCCGGTACCAATACCGCCATTAACAATGCAATAATCGCAATCACAACCAGCAGTTCTATAAGGGCAAAAGCTTTTTGCCTCATTGTGTTGGGCCTTGTTGCTTTATTTGGAGCCGGTTTTGTACAAAACGACCATGTATACAAGCCGAACGGCTTTCTATACCTATTATACCAGACGAGCATTACAATCGTATGTATTTTATCGGTCATTTTTTTCAACCACCCTACCATTTTCTCTCCTCACAAATATGCTTTCCAGACGGCAAAGTACCAACATAACGGCTCACGTCAAGATGGCAAAATAGACCCTACCTCTATTATGTGCAATTTTTCCGCGGTTTGTTACACTTTTTTGAAAAATTTTGCAATTTTTTTTAAAAAACCACTGAAAACGCTGAGTTTTACGGTTTAAGGGCTCTGGTATTACGTTAGACGTTCCAAGTTTTGTATGCGCAGAGCGGTCAAATATCCCATTCTTTGGAGCCTTTTACAAATTTGTGCTGGATGATTAATCCCACCGATGTCGGCGCCATCAGCGCAAGGGGCAGGAACCATTTCGTCTGGCTCACGAGCTGTTCGACCTGTGCCGTCGTCTGCGGATAAGTGTATAGCAGCGCCAGCATTCCTACTACCATTAAAGCGCTGCCGCCGAGGCTGGAAAAAAGTATTACAGCGACTTTGAACACGATGAAGGAAATCATGCCGCCTGCAATCATTCCGATAAGAAAGCCGGCCCAGATGTATGATTCGGTAAATCCGCAGGCGATCCATATTCCGGATGTTACTATTCCGCCTGCGAAGGCCCCCAGGACGCTGACCGCCCACCGCATCAAAGGCACGGATAGAACCGCCATCAGACCCATGCCTATCAGTCCACCGACAAGCTGGTTGTCTAAACCTTTGATTTTATCAATTACGAACATTCCCAGAAGCAGGCCGATTAGGCCAAAGCTGATTACCACCAATATTTTGAAGACGCGCCAGCCGTAGAGAAGGCAGACAGCTCCGAAAGAAATGAAAATTATCGCTTCACCCCATTTCAGAGAAGTAACGTATTCCCAGATGGATGTTATCGGGACAATTTTATCTTCTGCTTCTGTTGCTGCTTCTGCCGCCGCAAGAAGCACACTTTCAACTGCCTGTGCAAGGATGGTAACGCAATCCATTGTTTTTCCCCTTAATTTTACGTTTTGTGTATTCCCGATGAATTGGGTTTAATCCTTTTCTTATCAAATCTCTCCGTACAAATGCGGAGGCGTTATGTGGACCGCCAGTTGTGCCTTGAACTCTGCCTTTGGTCGGCGGAGGTTTTTTTTCTTATGGATTGTTTCTTTTTGCTTCGGCAGATAAACAACTGCTCGATCGTGCCCAAAACTATCATTGCTCCGAGAAAAATACCATAGAATGACGGTTTGTTATAAATTTTGCTGATTGGCGTACTGCCTTTGAACAATAAAAGCAAAATCATCCCGGCAAAAATAAGTGTTGTACCGAGGGCTGCACAACAAAAGGCCAAGGTCAGACGCCCCAGTGTAAAGCCTGTTAACGTAAAGAACATCACCAGGATGATTAGTATCCCCCAGCAGTGCCCCGGCATCTCCCGGCAGATTTGTTTTATCCTGCTGCTGATTTCAAATATGTAGGCTTTGGCTAATTCGATACTTTGGCCGAGGTCGAGAGTTTCACCTTGAGCCGGTATTTTGTTCTGATTTGTCGGGATTGCAGCATTCTCCTTGTTGTTGTACAGCGTGGCCAAAACCACAAATCCAAGAACAGCCGCTAATGCCGCCGCCAGTATTGCGATAAACAGCCTTTCAAATATTACAGCGATGACAGCCGCCACTGCTGCCAGGGCTATTGCTGCGATAATATTGTGGTCGATTACGAGGAAACCACAAACGCCGCCGCTGACTGCGCCCGTAACCGCCACGAGTATTTTTCTCATTCCCAGCCCGCCGAGCCAGACAAACAGTCCTGTCAGAACTGCCGTTAGCCCCAGGCCGACCAAGACTATAGGGTTCAATCGTGCCGCGGCCTGTTCGAAATTCAGCAGAACTTCAAGCATAATACCTCATATTACCGCCGGTACCGGACAAAGCTCGCAGGCAACAGTATCCGGCGGCAGAAGCCAAAACTAAATACTAACGACTAAATTAAATATCGGTCTGTTAGTACGATTTCCGTTAAATAGTCGAAGATTTCGTGGATGTAGGGCTAAAAGTCCGTGTTTTCGGGGAGGATAGGGCGGGGGGATAGTGTTATTTACTCAAACTGACCGTTTTTTCATAAGATATCACCATAAGTCCTTATCTAACAGTAAGATAAAATAACTTGTCATTCCCGCGAAAGCGGGAATCCACTCGACCGCTACGTTACTGGTTCCCTGCTTCCGCAGGGATGACAGCGTGAACCGGTCAGTTTGAGTTATTTAGTCGAGATTTCCATATTGGGATAAATTTGGCGCTACTGTGTATCGGAAGCATCAAGAATGTTACAATGCGGCGTGTATGGGAAAAAATGTTAAAATTCCGTTAAAGACCGCACAAATGCTACTATCAATCATCAATTTTAGGTATTATTCCATTTGTGCCGGTCAAACCACCAAATTCTTGGAATTCTTGTTGCTTTTGATGTTGTGATTTGGTATATTCGTCAGTTGTGAGAAACGGGTAATGAAAAAAATAATCCTGTTAAATCTTGTTGCCCTGCTATCGGCGGCGTACGGCTCCGGGCCACCGTTGCAGGTCCGCGATGTACCCTTTCCATATCCGACGATTCAAAAAGCCATAGACGCTGCCAACGATGGCGATACCGTCGTCGTTCATCCCGGGACCTACACGGGCGAAGGCAACTGCGATATTGACTTTCTGGGCAAGGCCATTACCGTGAGAAGTGAAGACCCCGATGAAGAAGGTATAGTCGCCGCTACAATTATTGACTGCCTGGGAACCAGCGAGGACCCACATCGGGCTTTCATTTTACAGAGTGGGGAAGACGCAAACAGTATCATAAATGGTTTCACAATAATGAACGGTTATGTTCGAGTTGACGGGCCGGATGCCGGCGGAGGGGAGACTGAGGGAGGTCCTGGCCAAAATAGCTACGGCGGAGCAATAAACTGCACCGACAGCAGCCCGACAATTCGAAATTGCATCATAAGGAACTGCGTTGCAGAGGGCGGCAAGGGCGGAAATGGATTGCCTGGAGAGCCTGGGCAACCGGGAGACCCCAACGATGCTAACGAACCCGGTGTTCCCCCGACCGAAGGCGGTCCCGGCGGCGACGCAGGCTCCAGCTACGGCGGCGCAATTTACTGCGACCCGTACAGCGGTCCGACGATTCTAAACTGTCACATAAGCAATTGTAGCGCTCTCGGCGGCGAAGGCGGAACCGGAGGAACCGGCGGAACCGGAGGAGAACCTAACGACCCCAACGCGCCTGATGGTACGCCCGGCAGTTCTGACGCTAATGGTTACGGCGGGGGCATATACATTGCCGCCGGCAGCACAGCAACTGTGACCGACTGCTTTTTTATCGACTGTAATGCCGTCGCCGGCGGCGCCGGTGAGTCTCGCGGCGGCGCTCTTTACTATGGCACCGGTTACTCAGGCGCTTTTACCGGCGATGCGAACAGTTGTGAAGCCGGCTACGGCGCAGGCATCTATTGTGACGCGAACTGTACTTTTGCGCTGGCCGGCAACACTTTTGCCGGCGGCACCGGCAAGTATGGCGCCGGTGTCTATTGCGATGCCAACTGCGTTCTTACAATGGATGACTGCTTGGTTATCGATGGAACGGGAGACTCCGGCAGCGGTATCTATTTCGGTGCTGATTGTAATGCTACAATAAGCAATGTGGATATATTGCACCACACAGCCACTGCCGACGGCGCCGGCCTCTACTGCGGCAGCAACGGCGTGCTCACTCTCAACAACTGTAATGTCATGCAGAGTGAAGCGATGGGCGCCGGCGGGGCCATCTACTGCGACAGCGACGGCGAGCTTACCCTCAACAAGTGTAATGTCGTAGAAAGCACAGCAACTGGCAAGGGCGGAGCAATCTACTGCGACAGCAACAGCGTACTTGACTTTCACGACTGTAATATTACGCAAAGCACGGCAGAAGGCAACGGAGGGGGGATATACTACGCCGGTGGTCCCGCGGTGACGCTTAATAATTGCGGCCTCAACGATAATCATTCCCTTTATGGTTATGGTGGGTTTATCTACGGCGGCGACCCGACCACCGATGTGGTGGACACCAACGTGGTAATTGTAAACTGTGCTATCGGCAATAATTCGGCCCAATATGGTGGAGCAATATGTCTGTCCGGGACAAACTCTGTGCTCACTGACTCCAGCCTGAATAATAATACAGCCGAATACGGAGGAGGGGCATTTTGGTACAGGAGCGAAGTAAGTATTAATAACTGTGCCGTAAGCGACAATTCCGCCGAAGGGGCAACCTACTGCTCGGGCGGAGGATTGTATTGCCTGGACTGTTCCCTGAGTATCAGAAATTCTGATATGGTCGGCAATTCGGCCATCGGTTTCGGCGGTGGAGTGTTTATTATCGGTCCTAATCTGCCTGGAGGCACCCAGGAGCTTAAAAATTGCCTCATCACCGACAATACTACGGGTTTGGACGGGGCAGGTCTGTCGTGCAATGTAGATGCTGTACTGAAGATGACTAACTGCACAGTAGTAGGCAACCAGGTGCTTGATTTCGATGGCAGTGGCGGCGGCATCAGCTGTTATGCTGCCTCAGTCGAGATTATAGACAGCATATTGTGGAATAATGCTGCGCAGTATGGCGCCCAAATAGCGATAGGCGACCCACGTGAGCTAAATAATCCGCCCGCTACCGTTATGCTCACTTACAGCGACGTCCAGGGCGGCGAAGAATATGTATTCGTAGGCCTGGGGGACTGCATGTTGGACTGGGGCGAAGGCAACATCGAATTAAACCCGCTGTTTGCCGAGGGTTACCATCTCAATCAAATTGAGGCTGGAAATATGGTCAACAGCCCATGTGTGGATGCGGGAAGTGAGTCGGCAGAGGCTTTAGGATTACACAAATATACTACGCGAACCGACGGCGTGCCTGACATCAACATTGTGGATATTGGTTATCATTATAGAATGCAAAGGGTGCCCTGCGACTGTGATTTGGACGGCGACGTGGACATGTTGGACATTGCGGCAGTTTTCTCCTACTGGCTGGAAGGGGAATGTGACGGGTTAGATGATTGCCAGGGAGCTGATTCGAACCTGGACACGGATGTCAATTTCCTTGATTACGCAATTTGCGCCCAAGCTTATACGCCGCCCGACAAAGCGCCTCCGGAGCCTGACCCGAGCACGTGGGCTGATGAGCCACATGCGATTAAGGATCCCTTTGACTCGAACTCGAACTCGATTAGTATGACGGCAACCACCGCGTATGATGAAAGCGGCGTCGAGTATCTTTTCGAGTGCACCGACCAGAATGGCGTCGTCCTCCACGACAGCGGCTGGCAGAATAGTCCGACGTATGTGGACACGGGCTTGTCTGGCGACACTATATATACCTACAAGGTCCGGACGCGCGACAGATCGCCCGCGAAGAACAAGGGCGCCTGGTCAGTAGAGGCGTGGGCCTTTATCGACAGAACCCCGCCGGAGCCAAATCCCAGCCAATGGAAGACGCCGCCGTTTGAATACTACGATGAGGAGACTCAAACTTATCGCCACGGAATGCAAGCTGAAGCGGCCAGCGACCCAGGCGGTGTGCAATATTACTTCTTCTGCGCAGGTGGAGGTCATTCCAGCGGATGGCAGGATAGCCCGCAATATAGTTGGCCGTATACAGAACAATACCTGCCGTACAGCTACAAAGTCATGACACGCGACAAGTCGTTACATCAAAACGAGGGCGCCTATTCTGAATGGTTAGTAGTCGAATCTAATCCCTTTTAGAGTTTTGAGTGTTAAGTTTGGGGTATGGGATTTTGAGTCCTGCTGTTTTGCCGCAGGGTTCTTCATTGCGGATGAGAGGAGTCGAACCTCCACGAGCCGAAGCCCACAGGCACCTGAAGCCTGCGCGTCTGCCAATTCCGCCACATCCGCGGTTAATAGGCCAATATCAATATCATCTATTTTTGCTGTTTCGTCAAGAGTTTTTAGCATAAAGGCCGTTATAAATCCTACAGAACGGCGCAGTTAAATAAATTGTGCTAAAAAGTGAAATCTTAACGATCATAACGCTTTTGAGCATTTATACCCTTAAGGGTAATAAATTCCCGCGATTAGGATTGTAAATTACTGTTTTAAGGTTACTTACCCGCGAACAAACGGGAAATTTCAATCGTGAGCACTATAACTATTGCTCGGAAGAAATTACGCAAAGGGGATTTTTCTTTTGCTTTTTCAGGCTTTTATTGTATAATTTAATTAAATGTTAAGTTGTGTAGCTTGGAGAGAAGGGTGATGCTTCCCGGTTTCACATCTGGCTTTTTGTCCTTTATCTAACCAAGCAAAACGGCCGTTATTTGTAATTTCTGGAGTTCAAAACCTGAAAGATAGCGACTTTTCAAGGTGGAGGTGATAGAATGGATTCAGCACAAGCTATCCCTAACATCCTCAAGCCGGAGACCGACCTTCTTTTCGGTGAATTACTCGTCTCGAAAGGGCTGATAAACCGCGACGAGTTAACCGAAGTGCTGAACGCACAGTGCGAGAAGGGCGGACGACTGGGCGAGATTCTGCTTCGACTCAAGATATTGAATGACGAGACTATTACCGGCGCTTTGGCCGAGCATCTCTCGATGGAGTACATTCCTTTCGATGGTGATGTCAGTAAGATAAATATGGACATCGCTCGACTGCTGCCTGAGAGCATTGCCAGGCGATTTTGTCTTGTGGTCATGGGCGAGGCGGACGACAAAGTTATCGTTGCGATGGCTGACCCGCTTAATGTTGTCGCGATAGATACAATCACGCTGAAAATGAAGCGTCAGATTAAGGCGGCGGTTAGTTCTCCGCGAGAGATTCAGCGGGCGATTGATTTGATTTATCACGGCTCCGATATCGAGGAACAACGGCTTCGGGACCTCGTTGAAATCGAAGTTGGGAACGAAGATGATGGAATACTCGTAGAAGAAGACGAGGATGTGGATATCGGCAGCGAAGTGGCTGCGAGCAATCCGCCGGTGATTCGTTTTGTTGACTTGCTGCTGAGCCAGGCGGTCAAAAGCAGGGCAAGTGACATTCACATCGAGCCCCAGGAGAAATCAACGATAGTACGGATGCGCATCGATGGCATGCTTCGGAGTATGGTTCCGCCGGCTAAGAGGATGCAGGCTGCGGTAACCGCCAGGATAAAGATTCTCTCCCAGATGGATATTGCGGAGCGCAGATTGCCGCAGGACGGTCGGTTCAAGATAAAGGCTTTGGGCAGAGATATAGACGTTCGCGTATCGGCAATTCCAACAATATACGGCGAGAAAGTTGTGATGCGAATTCTGGACGCATCGGCAATAGACCTCAACCTGGACCAGCTTGGTTTTGAGTCCGGCTCTCTTGATGAGTTCAAGCACATGTTGTCACAGCCCCACGGCATAATAATAGTCACCGGACCGACCGGCAGTGGGAAAAGTACCACGTTGTACTCGGCCTTGAATTACCTTAAGGACCCGACAAAAAATATTACAACTGTCGAGAACCCCGTCGAATACCGCCTTGCGGGGATTAACCAGATTCAAGTCAAGCCTGAAATCCAGCTTGATTTTGCAAAGTGTTTGCGGGCAATTCTAAGACAGGACCCGGACATAGTTCTGATAGGCGAAATTCGCGACAAGGAAACGGTCGAAATTGCGATTAAAGCGTCTTTGACCGGCCATTTGGTTTTGAGTACGTTTCATACCAATGACGCACCCAGTGCGATAAGCAGGATGGTCTATATGGGAGTTGAGCGGTATCTGCTGGCGTCGTCGCTGAATTTAATCATTGCTCAGCGGCTGGTAAGAAGGATTTGTGAGTGCTGCAAAGAGCCAGTGAGCCTGGATGAGGAAACTCTTAAGCGTTTGAAGATTAACTACGAGCAGGCTATTGACTCCGTTTTTTACCACGGACGAGGCTGCCAGGCCTGCGGCGGGGCGGGCTATTTTGGCAGAATGCCTATATTTGAGTTCCTGGCTATCGATAAAGACATGAGGGAGAGGATAATCGCAGGTGACAGCGAGGCCCAGATAAGAACAGCGTCGCAACAAAAAGGATATGGCGGGTTGCTTGAAAGCGGAGTAAGCAATATATTGAAGGGTTTAACGACCGCCGAGGAGGTTCTCCGGGTAACATTTGGCTAACATTTACAGAAAGAATTTCTGTAAGCGTTCACAGGGCAAACTCTATGGGGGGTTTTTGCTAAACTCAGGGTTTTTTCACGCCGATGTTGTACAGATTGACGATTTCCGATTTCCGATTGCCGATTTTAAATCGTAAATCGAAAAACTTAAATCGTAAATCGAATAAAGCAGGTCCGGTAAATGAAAAGCTACAAGTATATTGCTCGGGATTCGGCAGGGCTCCGTAAGGAAGGCCTGGCACAGGCAATTTCCTCAAATGACGTACTCAACTGGCTTCATGAGCAGGGCTTTACTCCTGTTTCTGTTGATGAGATACTTCAAAGTGCCAGGAAAAGCCGGCGAGCAGGCCGTCGAAGACGCATCAAATCTGCAGATATGGCGGCGCTTTCCTGGCAATTGACGACTATGCTCGAGGGCGGAATTCCCATTACCATGGCCCTGGACACCATTACCGAAGACATAGAGAATTTGCGGCTTCAGAGGATTTTGAAGCAAATTGTGGAGAAAGTGAAGAAAGGCCAGCCCTTTTCCGAGTCTGTTGCGGAATTTCCGAATGTTTTCAACCGACTTTGCTGTGCGATAATCTTAGCCGGCGAGACCGGCGGCAATCTCGCCGATGCGCTGCGCAGACTGGCGGTGTATTTTGATAATCGCGATAAATTAGCCAAAAAGATTAAAGGGGCGGTGGCTTATCCTATCTTTATACTCGTTTTTATTGTTCTGATAGTGATATTTATTATGACATTTATCGTGCCGCGTTTCCGCACTATATTCAAACAAATAGGCGGGGAGCTGCCGGCCTTTACCCGCGGTTTTATGGCGTTTTATGACATCCTGGCAAACAATCTTATTTTCTTCATCGGCGGTATTGTTTTCCTGATTGTTTTCACTGTTCTTGTGGCCAAAACCAAAGGAGGCCATTATATCTTCAGCAAACTTGTTCTGCGGCTGCCTTTGTTCGGCAAAATCATCAGCCAGGGGTTTGTTACAACGTTTTGCAGGACGATGGCGACTTTGCTTTCGGCAGGCGTTTCAGTGCTTGAGGTGCTCGATGTCCTTTCGGGAATGACCAACAATGATATTATTAAAGCGGCCGTTGTGCAAAGCAGAGCGCATATTGTGGCGGGCTCAAACATCTCTTTAGCTATGGACGCGGTCGGTTTTTTTCCGAATATGGTCGTCAAAATGGTACAGGTCGGCGAAGAAAGCGGCTCGATATCGGATGTGCTGGAGACAACCGGCAACTATTACGAACGAAAGGTCGAGTCCACGATAACCACTATGACGGCCCTGCTTGAACCGATAATGATTGTAACGATTGGCGCGATTGTATTGGTTGTAGTGCTTGCGCTGTATCTACCGATTTTCTCGATGTCGGACATGAAAGTGTAAAGGCGGGAGAAAAAGTAAAAAAATGATTTAGCCCTCGACGCATTTGGCCGATTGTGTTGTTAATATGGGAAATTTAGGAGAAATGGCTAAGCGGCAAAATTAAAAAGATGTGCCTGCTGCAACAGGTATGAGAATAATATAAAACGATTTTTTTAGGAGAAGTAACCATGAGAAGCAGAAAAGGTTTTACACTGATTGAGTTGATGGTTGTCATTCTTATTGTCGGCATCCTGGCAGCGGTAGCAATTCCGATTATGCGAGGCCGCATCGATGCAGCCAAGTGGTCGGAAGGAAGGGCGATGATGGGCAGCATAGCGACAGGGATTCGCGCCTACTGCGTTGAAGTTGACGCAGGCATTGCCCTCATTGACGGCGAGGGCGAACCCACTCCGGGTTCACAGCCGACGCAGGCGCAGTTGGGCTTTGCGGCAGGCGACCTGACCGGCACCTACTTTGTGGATGTCGATTTTGAGTGGACGATAGGTCAGATGGACCCGCTGGAGTTCGAGATTACCGCTACGCCAAGTACGGTAGATTTGAATCCTGCTACGTTGACGCTTAACCAGAGCGGCGACTGGACCTAAAAGCGCGATGTAATGTGGGGGCCGTCAGGTAAGCTGGGTACGGTCCCCCTTAGATTTATCCGCTTAAAGAAAAGTAAAGGATGTAGGGGGTGACTATGGCAGTTAAGCGATGCAAGTTATCGCTCGGCGTTACGATGATTGAGGTTATGGTCGCGATTGTCATCGTGGCGACAGTCGTGCTCGGGACATCGGGCTACAGGTATTATTCTGCCCTGGATGTGCGGAAAGCCGCGATGCAGAGCACCGCTGCGAGGATTGCACTTCTGCTTTGCGAGAATTGGCGAGGCCGTGGACTTAACGACATCACGACCTTTGACCCGGTTGCAGGCCTTGGTTCGGAACTGGAGATTGATTATGACAATGCCGGCGGGTCTGAGGGCGATTTTACCAGACACGGAGCTTACACAATCCAGGTCGGCGGAGTTACGTACTACGCCACTATGGCGTGGGTGGAGCTTGGTGAGGAGCTGAGGGCTCTAAATGTTGCGGTGAGCTGGGCACAAAGGCAGAGTTCGGAAGGAGGCAAGGAGCCTGCCGCCGACAAGTCATACTATCTTACAACCTTTGTGGCGGCGAATTAGCTTGCTCGGGAGGGGGGAAAAATAGTTGTGGAATATGCCTGAAAAGAGGCTTACAACTCGATATGATTTTGTCCGGCGTGTCCGGCGGGAAGCAGGGATTTCCAGCCGGACAAGCCGAAGATTGCGCGCGGCCTTTACCATTACCGAGTTGGTTACAACGATGCTCGTTGTGGTTATCATTGTATCTGCTCTCGGCGTAGCACTGGTTGGAGGCGTGCGCGGCTGGCAGGTTGCGTACAACCGCACATACTCCGATGTGGTTACCGGCGGCTACATTGCGAGGAAGACCTTTGACACTCTGGTTCGCAGGGCCAGCAGGCAGTACTCCGATGTGGATGATGCCGGCAGGTGGCTCGAGGTATATCACTTTGAAGGAGGCGGAAGCACCCCTGTTATTGACAGCTATGTACGTTTGTATCTGGACGGCGCCGAGCTGAAGCTGGAATACGGCAGTTTAATTCCCGAAAGGAAAGCATTAGGAACAAAGACGGTTTGCACCAACGTGTCTTCCTGCTTTTTCAAGACAGATTTTCGGTCCGCTCAGATGATACTCGAGCTGGACAACGGCCTGCAGAGAGCTACCGTTACTTCCTCGGCCGTTATGCACAGTCGAGAATAGCGGACAAAAGACAACTAATAACTAATGTTCGTTGTTCGTTGTTCATTGTTCGTTGTTCATCGACTAACTAACAACAATGAACTATGAACAGAGTTAATCGCACTTAGTTTTTTTGAGTTTTAGCTTATGGTTTTGAGTTTC
Organism: Sedimentisphaerales bacterium; assembly: GCA_030611315.1. Lineage (GTDB taxonomy): Bacteria > Planctomycetota > Phycisphaerae > Sedimentisphaerales > Anaerobacaceae > JAUWPZ01. Next base: position 13,875 of record JAUWPZ010000027.1, on the reverse strand, counting down.
GCGTTTTGAGTCTTGCGTTTCCTGAGGTAGGAGGCCAGAGTGATGAGTAGAATCAAGGTTATACGAATAAGAAGAAGCGGCTTTGTACTGGCGCTGGCTATCTTTGTCATGGTTGTATTGATGATAATCGGCGCCGGCTTGTTAAGTCTCGGTTATGACAGCCGCGTTTATGCGACACGAACGGCCGATGCTATTGTGGCGCGGTCCGCCGCAGATTCGGGGCTGACAAAGGCCCTCTGGGAGATGAACAGGAGATTACAGACTGGCTGGAGCGACACCGACCTGCCGCATGAGAGAAATACGAGCCTGCCGCTTTTTGGTGCGCCTTTTTCTGCAACTTATTCATACAGGGTCGGAAAAGCCGGCTACTATCGGTGGCTATACCATTCCGGCTGGCTCCCCGAGGAATACCAGGACATGCTCGAATACATTCTCGTTACGAATCCGTCGGACCATTCCTATATCGTCAGGTCTATCGGAAAGTACAGATATGCCACAAAAAGGATTATCGCCACTGTACAATTGCGAGGACGAGCGGGCCAGGGTGTCATCGCGAGAGAGCGTATCATCCTGAAATCCGATACGTTGGTTGACGGCTTCAACAGCAACGACCCAACGGACCTCGACGTACCGCTGGAGATTGGGACTTTAAGCATCTTGCCCGACCAGGTGATACTCAACAACGGTATAGTCGTTGACGGCAGTATTGTCATCGGCGTCGGGGGGGACGTGGATACGGTTATAAAGGACCTCGGCGCAACGACCGGGCCGAGGTATCCCATGCAGGAGGAAATAGAAATCGTGGTCGCAGAGAGGCCGACGCATTTGCTTAATAAGCCCAATATAAATGTCCACGGCGAAGCCATAACGCTTACGCCTGCGGACAGCGGACAATACAACAAAATCGAATTGAAACGGTCGACCGAGCCGTCAATTTTAACGGTGAGCGGCGGAGACGTGGAGCTTTACGTTACGGGCGACATCTGGATGGGACAGGAATGCGAAATCAAGATAGAGAAAGGCTCGACTTTGACTTTGTTTATAGACGGCGATATTCGCTCAGGTGGAAAGTCCGGGTTTAATAACGAAGGCAAGCCGACGGATTTGACAATTTGGGGTACGGCCGATGTCAAGCAGTCGATGGACCTCAACGCCAAGAGCGAGTATTTCGGCCAGGTTTATGCACCGAATTCGGATATACTTATGAGGGCAAAGGGTGATTTGTACGGGGCGTTCACTGCCAACAGTTTTGAAATAAAGGCTGGCGGCAATCTTTTCTACGATGGAGCGCTGCGGGAAGTTGACACTGACGACGAGTGCGTGTATTTCGCTATACAGCGTTGGAGCGGGTATTAACCGAACGAGCGTCTTAGTTAATGGCTGCTCAAAGTGCGTTAGTTCCTTATATCTTATTCGCGTATATCGTATTTTGTAATACCTACGACGCACAATGCTCAAATCACAGCTCAAAACGCTCAACGCTCAAGCGGCCGATAACTTACGAAAAGGCTTGTGAAATCCTCGGCGACGAAGTGGTTTCATTTTCCGATAGATATAGAAAAAACTTCCCGTCAAGCGCTGAAACTATGTCTGTATGCTATTTATAAGACCCGGCATTCCAAGTCAGGTGCACTAACCTGCAAAACCGGCATAATAGTAATTTCCAGGTAATACAGCTCGCTTCTTAAGCCGATAGATGAAATCAGTCAGGTAGCGTGTACATAAACGGCTGATTATTTCTTGTTAGGTTGCCAGATTATGGATTTTGGTTTGAGACGGTCGTTTGGGCTTGAGCGTGAGACAAAGGCGGTTCTGGGGCTGGATATCGGCTCATCTGTTGTTAAGTTAATTCGGTTGCGCAAGGACGGCGCCGACTACACGGTAACCGCAGCCGGCATCGCCGCAATTGCGCCTGGTGAAGATGACGCTAATCAAAGAAAGCTGAATGTCATAAGGGCTGTTCGCCAATGCCTTGATTTTACCGGCGTAAAGGGGACAAGGGTTGTGTGCGGATTGTGTGGGCCGGAAGTGGCGGTGCGCGATTTTAAGTTTCCTTCATTACCTGCCGAAGAGGTCGAAGGGGCTGTTTTGCTCGAAGCCTCGCAGGTCTGTCCGTTCAAGACAGAAGACAGCACAGTTGATTACCAATTGGTATCTGATGGTAATGGGGATATCAGCGGCGTTTTGGTAGCAGCGACGAATGCGATGATAAAGCGCAAAGTGAAAATCGCCCATGAGGCTTCTCTTAATTGTGTGTTGATGGACGTTGATGGATTGGCACTTCTGAATTGCTTCAATGAATACGAAAAGCCGGAGGCAGGCCGGACGACGGCTATTTTGAACGTTGGCGGCTCTTATACGACTCTGGCGATTATCGGGGATAATGAGCGTCCGTTTATCCGCGATATGATTTATGCAGGCGACGATATTGTAAACCAGATTGCGGCTGAAAATAATATGCCGGCGGAGGAGACAAAAGCGGTCATGCTTGGCGATTCGACGTCGGGTGAATTGGAGCTTGGTGATAGTTTGAGGAAATCCTGCAGGAAGTTGATTGTCGATGTTACCAAAACATCGCGCTATTACATGACGCAGGAAAAAACAGACGCTGTTGAAAAGATACTTGTCTGTGGAGGTTTTGCCCTTGCGAAAGGATTTGTCGAAATCCTGGATAGCCAGCTTCCTGCCGAAGTTGTGTTGTGGAACCCGTTTGAAAAGGTTCGCTGCCGGACAGGGCGGAACCATCGAGGTATTCTGCAGAAAAATGTTCTTCAAAAAAACGGCCCTGCGATGGCAGTGGCGGCCGGTCTTGCTATGAGGTCGATATGATATGTTCACGATAGATTTGTTAAAAGGACAGGGCATTCCGATGAGGAGCAGACCCGGGGGTATTGCGATTGCTGCAATAGCTGTTGCCGTGCCGGTTATTGTCTCAATGCTGATGTCAGGTTTTTATCTGAAGAACAGAATTATTATGTCGATAAACCAGCGTCAGACAGAAAGGTGGCAAACAGAGATTGGCAAATTGTCGGACGTCAAGGAGATGCTGGATTCGTTCGATAAGGAGAAGGCCGTTTACAACAACTACTTGTCGGAGGTTCGGTTCGCTCTTGGCAAACATGCTCAATGGTCGCCTGTTTTGGCGATACTGGCCGAGAAAATGCCGGAGTCGGTGTTGCTGACAGGGCTTGAGGTAAAGCAGCGTTTTATAAAAAGAAAAGTTCCCCACAAGAACGACCCTGAAAAAACGGTCAATATTGATGTTCCCGTCAGAACATTGCGGCTGAGTGTTTCCACAAGTCCTCAGTCGGACGGCGACAAAGCGGTCAGGGATTTTCGGGACAGCCTTCGCACTTCGGATTACCTCGGGCCCAGACTCGAAAATATAAGAGTTTCGCAGGAGTTCGAAACGCTTAAGGGTGAAGAGATGGTTAATTATGAGATAGATTGTATTTTTAAGCCGGGATTATAGTATGTTTTTTATGAATGTTTACAAAAAATATCTTACAACAGTAGCTTTAGTATGGGCGGCTTACTTCATAATATTGTTATTTGTTTATATGCTCGTCTTTTCACCCCAGTTGGACAGCAAAAAACGCATCGAAGACAAGCTCGCTACCACAAAGCTGGAATATGAGTCTATTGTGCGAAAAGCACAAGAGGGCCACAAAATGAAGTTGGATGAAGAAATCGAGCTTTTGCGAAGCAAAGTGGAGTATTTTACTATTGACTTCGAAAATTCGGCTAATTTGACGTTTGATATAAGTCGAATGGCGGGCGCCGGGCAGATCGCTTCGTTCAGCATTAGAAGCAGAGACGACAGCAGGAGAACTTCAGATTTAACTGAAGGCAAGTACGTATCTGAGAGCCAGATTGAGGTAAGCTTTAATGCCGGGTTTCATCAGTTTGCGACTTTCCTGAATGCTCTGGAGAGACACATGCCGGTTCTTTTTATAGACAGGTTTACGGTAAATGGCTTAAGACAGAGCGCTTCGGGCCCGCAGGTGGATATGAACCTGGTGGTGCTCGTCAGGAAACGGCAGGACAGTTAACAGCAGCGATGAATTACCACCGCGTTACGGTATGAAGATATGAGAACAATAGCGATAGCAAATCAGAAAGGCGGCTGCGGCAAGACAACCAGCGCGGTAAATATAGCAAGCGCTTTTGCGATGTTGGGCAATCGGGTCTTGTTGATTGACCTCGACCCACAGGCACATACGACGCTGGGATTGGGCCATGACCCTGAGAGCCTGGAGAGAACGATTTATGATGCTGTTACCAAGGCGCAAATTCCAATCTCAAGGACGCAAATTCCAATTTCCAGGACCACAGTGAGCACCGGCATCGAAGGACTCGATTTGGCTCCGAGCAACATTTTGCTCTCCGGAGTCGAGTTCGAGCTGGCAACGCTCTATGGCAGAGAATATGTTCTCAATCAGAGTCTCAACTATATCAGCGGCGAGTACGATTTCTGCGTTATTGACTGCTCGCCCTCGCTTAGTTTGTTGACATTGAACGCCCTGGTTGCGAGCACCGAAGTAATAATACCCGTACAGACACAATATTATGCCCTTGAAGGCCTGAAACAATTGCTTGAGACCATAGAGATTGTTAAGGAGCGGTTCAATCAGAGTTTACGAATTCTTGGCGTGCTTCTGACCTTTGTTGAAAGAAGAACGGCGCTGAGCAGGCAGGTCCAGCGGCAGATGAGAGAATTTTTCGGCGATTTGGTCTTCGATACGGTTATTCACAGAGCCACAAGGCTGGCGGAAGCCCCCAGTGCCGGTGAGTCTGTTTTGACTTACGCACCCAGAAGCAAAGGGGCCGTTGAGTACAGGACTTTGGCTGAAGAAATAATCAATCACAGACTTGTCCCTGAGCAGGTAAGCTCACAGCAATGTGCTCAAAGAGGAATGATTCCGGTTGTTGAGCCGGTGTGAACAAGGCCGGTTGTTGCCGGATAGAACAGAGAAGTTAAAAGCACCGATGTTTTTTTGACAAGTTTTTACAGTTTGAAGATATGAGAACAATAGCGATAGCAAATCAGAAAGGTGGTTGCGGAAAAACAACTACCGCGGTCAACCTTGCAGCCGCTCTTGCCTTGAAAGGCCAGAGGGTGCTGGCAGTTGACCTCGACCCACAAGCGCACACCACTCTGGGACTTGGCCAGAATCCCGACAGGCTGACCGCGACCGTTTACGACGTTTTAACAGACGTCCGAGGCGAACTATCCCAGGTTGTAACAGACACGGACATCGAGCTGCTTAAGCTGGCACCGTGCAATATTTTACTTGCGGGCGCCGAGCTTGAGCTGACGATTGTTTTCGGAAGAGAGTTTGTTCTGGGCGAGAAGCTCGAAGCGATAAAGGACGAATATGACGTATGTGTTATCGACTGTCCGCCGTCGCTCGGCATGCTGACCCTCAACGCGCTTGTTGCCAGCACCGACGTCATCGTGCCTGTGGAAGCGCATTACTATGCGATGGAGGGCCTAAAACAACTGCTCGAGACCGTCAGCATTATCAGAGAGCGTTTTCACCCTTGCTCAGTAAAAATCCTGGGTCTGTTGTTGACTTTTGTCGAAACCAGGACAACGCTGAACAAGCAGGTACAAAATCAGATGAGGGAATTTTTCGGCAGTTTGGTATTCGATACAGTTATTCACAAAGCCGTAAGGCTGGCTGAGGCGCCGAGCGCCGGCCAGTCCATTTTGACTTTCGCACCGGACAGCAAAGGGGCTGCTGAATACCTGGCTTTGGCTGAGGAGATAAGAAATGGCAGAGCTTTGGCTGAGGAGGTAGATAATGGAAAAGCCTAAAAAGAATAAGTATGGTCTCCACAAGGAAATATCATCGATTTTTGAGGGCGTTCCGATTCCGGGCGGCAATGGCGCCCGGAAACCCGCTGATGTGCCCGCATCGGAAGGTACGGGCCGGATGCCTTCGAAAGGGCAGTCTCCCGGTCCACAGAATCCACAGATTCCCCCCGCCCCGAAAGCGGCCCAGCCTGTGCAGGGGTCACAGCGTGCTGTATCGGCTAAACAAGTCAAATCCGGCGGTGTAGTAGCTGCAAGGCAAGGCGCCTGGCAACGGATGAAAGGCAAGCTCTTTGGGGCAAAATCGCCCGTTATTTCCACGAGACAAAAGGTAATGGCGATATTGATACCGGTCCTCTTTATTTTCCTGATTATTGCGTTGAGTAAGGTCCTCAGCACGCCTGCTCGCGAGGTAAAGAAGCCCGGGAAATCCGCCCCTGCGAAAGTTGCTGCCGGGGACGACCGTGAACTTGAGTGGCAGGTTCCTGAACCCTATTCGGTAACGGCTCGTGACCCTATGCAATCCGACAACACAAGCGTGGTCGGAACCAAGACAATAGAGGTGGATACTTCGAAAGCCACAGAGCTAATCGTAAACGGCGTTCTCTATAGCCCGAACAATCCGGCTGCGGTAATTGGCCCCGAAACGGTTCACGTCGGCGACGAAATATTAGGCGCGACCGTTGTGAAGATAAATATAGACAACGTGGAGTTCGAGAAGGACGGTGAAAGGTGGAGTCAAAAAGTTCAGCGGTAAAAGGCAATTTTCGATTTTCGATTTTCGATTTTCGATTTTAAATCGTCAATCGATAATCGGCAATTTTTTAAAGGGAGCTATTATGAGAGGCTTTATGGGAAGGTACAAGGGGATAAAGTTTTTGACGTGTTATGCGGTTCTTTGCGCGCTCTGCGTTGTTGCTCTGGGCGTTAACAGTGATAAGGCTTCGGAGGAAACGAAACTTGAGCAGCGTATGCAAATGAGAGTAAGTATCGATGTCAAAGACGTATCCATCAAGACAATAATCGAAACACTCACCGGCCAGGCAGGCGCCGACCATTACATAAGCCCCAAGGTTGAAGACGAGAAGCTGAGCTTCAAGATTACGGATGTTCCGCTCGAAGAAGCCCTTAGAACCATCCTTGAGGGCAGCGACTGCGATTATATAGCGGGCGAGAATATCATTCGAATATTACCGGCCAGTCAGATTCCCCAGGTAACTGAGCGGCTTGAAACTGAAATTTTTGAGATTAAGTACTCGGATATCACAGAAGTCGTTAAGGCATTGAAGGAGTTTTCAAAAGGGCCCGGCGCTACGGTATCCTCCATTCAAGGCAGCAGCCATATCATCGTTACCGATACCGAGCCACAGATGAGGGAGATAAAGAAGTTCATCGAGACCATAGACCGTATGACGCCCCAGGTGCTGGTCGAGGCGAGAATCTACGATATAACCAGCAATGAAACCTTCGACCTTGGCGTCAACTGGCATATTGGACGTAATACACCCATCACCGAGATTACGAATACTAACACAAACACTAACACAAACACAATCACAGACGTCGGCGCAACTGGGCCCACTACCACAACGGTCCAAACGGTTACTGACACTGATGGGACCGTTGTTGATAAGACTGTCGCCACAACGACCAGTGGAACTGCAGGAAGAACAGGCGATACAACGACCGATGGAACGACCGATACAACAACTAAGACCACGGCGGGGACGTGGCTCAACGACTCATTCAGGAAGAGTAAACCGTTCATGGGCGGCTCGTTTGATAAGGTTGATGGTGGAACTGTGCGCTTTGGTTTTCTCAATGATGTAGTTGATATAGAACTGGCTTTGAATATTCTGGAGGCACAAATAGGCGCCAAGCTCCTTGCCAATCCTCGAATCCTGGTACTTGATAATCAAACAGCTATTATCAAGATAATTACCGAAATACCGTACCAGCAGCTCCAGCAGGGCCAGGGGGCAGGCGACAGCTTTGGGACAACCGCGTTCAAGGAGGTCGGTGTAACGCTTGAGGTTACACCCCACATTGCATCGGGGGATAAAATGATAAGGCTTCACCTGCTGCCGAAATTCAGCGTGAAGACGGGCGAAGTGAACGTTGGAGACCCTGGGGCGCAAATCCGATACCCTCAGCCGGTCATTGATAGTCGTGAAGTCGAGACAACGTTGTTAGTCAAAAACGGCGAGACGGTGGTTCTGGGCGGCCTGCGCAAAAGGGAAGTTAACGAGAATATTCAGAAAATTCCCCTGCTTGGCGATATACCGCTTATAAAAGGACTATTCAGGTCTGAATCGGAAGAAACGGTTACCAGCGAGCTGATTGTTTTTGTAACACCGTGGATTATCGAGCAGCCCGTTTTATCGAGCGATATGACGGATGTTGAGCAGCAGGCTTACGAAGAAACCAAGTTTGATGGCCCGGTGCCGATTAAAACCAGGGCAGAAAAAGAGGAATCCAGAGAAGAATAACCGCTCAATCCGTATCTCGTGTTCGATATTGCATATTGTGGAAAAGTAAAAGACCTTCCTCAATTTGAAATTTGAAATCTCAAATTTTAAATTCACATCATTCCTTCTTGACGTAAAGGGTTTGGCTGGGGAAGGCAAATTCGATTTTTTCGGCCTCGAAGCGTTTCATAATCTCAAGATTCACCCGCTCGTTGACCTCGTAGTATAACCAGTAATCGGGCGGTTTGACCCAGTAGCTCATATAGATATTCAACGCCCAATCGTTGAAATCGCTGAAATATACTCTCGGCGGCCTGTCAGGGTCGCCGGTTACTTCGGGCACATGAGCGAGGACGTCTTTTATTATTTCCAGGGCCTTTGTGGTCTTGGCGTGGCCGGAGTCGTAGGTTATGGTGATATTGGACACCCTGCGGATGTAGGGACGTCGGCCGATGTTCTCGACCATCGAAGATGCAATCAGACTGTTGGGTATGGTTACGAGATGCCCCTTTATCGTACGCATGCGTGTACTTCGAAAGCCGACTTCCTCGATGGAGCCTGTGTGTTCGCCGATTTTTACAAGCTCGCCCATTTGGAACGGCCTATCCGCGAAAATGGTAATCGAGCCGAAGAAATTGGCGATGGTGTCCTTCGCTGCCAGGGCAACCGCGATACCGCCTACGCCGGCACTGAGCAGGAGTGATTTAACATTGTTTGCCCCCAGGACATTCTCACTGATAAGTAGAATCGCAACGATTGCGATGGTTACCCGCAGCGCCTTACGGACAATCGGTACGAGCATGTCGTCGAGTTTTGTTTCTGTTTTTCCGACGAGCCGGTTTAAATAATGCTCAACGACATCCACGAGCCGATAGAGGGCATAGGCTACCGCCACAGCCCCCAGAACCCGAGCGATCATCGCCCATGTATCGCTAACGGCGATTCGAATCCCTTTTTCGTCATGGAAGAAGAGGGGGAGTTTGCAGAAAAACATGCCGGCGGCAAATGTTGCGACGTACGCCGGGTTCGCCAGAGCCTTGAATAATAGCGCTACTGGGCTCTCGCCTCTTTTTTTGGTTAGTCTCGCCGCGTAGCTGTTAAAGGCGAACTGAACAATCCGCCCGGTTACCATTGCTGCCAGTATCACCAGCAAAACAATGCCGAAACGCCAAATTTCGTTTCCTCTGATAATTGGGGATTTGATGAATTCGAGAAATCCATCGGACGAGCCTATTATTGTCATAACTGACGCCATCATATATTATCTCCATAATCAAAAAGACCAAAGACCTGGGCTTGACGCCTTTATGACTTTACGTCCCCTGTTCTTTTGCTGCCTGTCTTTGACCGACATAATAACCTCGACAGAAATTCCCGTCAAGAAAATATCCGCCGCTGCTGCCGCTCGGCAGAAAAGAAAAGGCCGATTGAGGTAAAGTATTAGAGCGGCAGGGATAAACGGGGTACATATCGTATTTATCGATGTAGGCCCCGACTCAATTTGTCTCTATGTTGTCATTGCAGTGAAGCGGTCATTCTCTGTGGTCCACTTGACCCATACAGAGTACCTGACTGTTTTCCAGTGTCAGGTACAGTCGGCCATTGGCGGCGGCCATGCCGTCAAAGACCGGCGATGAATCGAGTCGGTACCGCGCCAACTCGGACCCGTCGGTAGCCGAGATGGCCATGAGCAGAGCTCCCTGGTTTTGGTCGCGTTCTTCCGGCCCATTGCCTGCGTCGGCAGGGGCCCCGGCTACGAACAGCACCTTGCCCCTAAGGGACGAGCCCCCAAGGGGCGAGCCAGCCACCAGGACCATCGCCCGGACCCGGAGCGCCACGCGCTTCGTCCACTGCTCTGCGGCCTTGTCGAGGTTCATAGCAAACAGGCGGTATGCCCCATCCTGTAACTGGTTCGACCAATGGATTTTAGCCCGTCCGTACCCATAGACCGTCGAGCCATCAAAAACAAGCAACCTGCCGGAGATGAGATTCTTGTCGCGCCCGCTGCAGCCGGTCGAGATGGAACAGCGTGTGCCGAAGATCCAGTAGGAGCGGTGAGGCCATGAGTCATCCAGAAATCCGGTCAGCGTGAACAAATGTGGATTTCCCATTGCCTCTCTGCCGCCGCGCTTGTCAAAAATCATATCTCGCAAATAGACGTATTTGTCATCACTCGAAAGGATATCTCCGAGCGCTCCGGGCATATAGGCAGGGGCGGACTGTTTGGGCTGCTCTCCGGTTTCAGGGTCGGGGCTGTATATCTCAGTTCTGGACAGGATTTTGCCGGTCCGGGCCTGGAGTCGATAGAGGTCAATACCGCCATCGACGTAGGATGACCTACCCGCCGTAAAAAACGCCTCACCATCCCTGACCAGCACGCTTCCGTGTGCAGGTGATGCGGATTCGAGCTGGCCGCGGGCCGTTATACGCCGTTCAGCGCGAGCCGCCTGCAGACGCCAGGCCAACGCGCCGTCCGATGTTCGCAAACTGTACACGTACCCGTCGCGGCACCCGAAGATAGCCCGGTTCGCGTGTATAGTCGGCGGCGAGTCCACGCGGGCGCCCGCCGTGAAGTCCCACATCGAGCGACCCGAGCCAGCATCGAGCGCACATATCCTGTGCTCATCCACGGAGGCCACGAATACCCTGCCCCCGGCAACGGTGGGGCTCGTGAGCTTGCCGCCGATATCCATCTGCCATAAGCGGCGCAGGGCGACAGGCACAGGATTCCGTGAATAACCGCTCCTTTGGGCATCGTGCCGATAGGTGGGCCAGTCATTTGGATTTTCGATTGCTGATTTTCGATTGCCGATTTTTCCGTAAGCCGGCCCGCGTTCGAGATGCTCTTCATCGGAATCACTAACCGCTGATACCGGAGCCCTTTCGGACGCGAGGGCATAGAATCCGGTCAGCTTAGCCGCGATATAGCATCCACAGGCATGAGGCGGCGCGTACATCAGGCCGTTGCACGGCATCACGCCATACTTGCAGACGCCTCGCGCCCAACTGTGCCACAGGACATCACCGGTTTTCAGGTCGATGAACTCTGTGCCTCTCCTGCCTCCGAGGATGTAGCGGTCGGTGGCCTTGTTCATGTAACATCGATGATGGTGTCCCGGATTTTCGGGCTCGATGTGCATCAGCTTTTTGCCCGTGGCCAGGTCGCGCTGCGTTACGAAGTACGGTCCCCACGAAGGTCCTCTTTTGCCCTCGATTGGCTTAAATCCGCCCAACCACAGCGACCCGGCGGCAACGAAAACGTCCCGAATGTCAACGAGCGAGGCGGGTTTTGTCCAGCGGATTTTTCCCGTCTCCGCCGACAGGACCGTTACGGCCCGGCCATCAGCACAGACGACGCTGCCATCCCAAACCAGACGCAAAGGAGCAGAGGCCGCCGACCACAATTCTCGTCCCGTCCTCAGGTCGAGGCAAACAACGTTCTTGCTATTGCTATTCTGATAGAACACCCTCTCGCCGCCGGCGCACAGACTGAGAGTCCTCAGCCCGGAGGCCTCAGTGCCCGTCTTTTTCCAGAGCAGACGGCCCGTATCGGCATTGAGAGCAAGAACTGTCTTTTCCGCCCTGGCTTCAATCGAGCGAAAGCGATTGACGAGCGGCTGGGCGGTCTCTCTGACATACAGGGGCGAGTGCTTTTGTTCTGTGAGCTGTGCAAATTTTGCCAGTTCGGCGGCTCGTTCATCGGTGACGCTGCGCACAACGAGCAGGAGAATCCCCTTGTGACAGATGACTTCCTCCGTACCCCGGGTGTTCTTATAGACTTTGAGGATGTCTCCCGTGGCTGCATCGACAGCGCTTAGCGGGGCGTGCAGGCCGAGAGTTACATAGACACGGTCCCCATCGGCAACCAGCCTTCGCTGAAGCTGACGGGGCGCGGCGCCCCAGTTGACGATATGAGGAAACCACGGACTGAAGGGCCGCTTCCAGAGCATAATTCCATTGTAGGCATCGCGGGCGACAAGATGCCACTGGGCAGGTTTTCGGAGGGATGCAATAGGGGCATGGTCGGCGATGTAGAAAATTCGTCCGCCGGCTGAGACCAAAGCGTTGATGCTCGGAGTGTGTTCGTGACTTCGCGTGTGCCGAGGAGCCGCAACCCACTGGACGTAGCGCGGCGGCCCGACCACTTCGTCGTGAGCTACTGCATTTCCGCTTGCGTCGTGGAGAAAGTGGGTCCACTCGTCGGTTGTCTTGGGGCGCGGCTTGACGGTTTTGCTCCAGCGGCTGTTTTTCCTTGTGCACAACACACCGTCGGGAGCCAGCACACGCATCGCTTCGGCCATCGTGACTCCGCCGAGCTTTTCTGCCACTACCAAGTTCACCAGGTTTTCCGCGTACGGCAGCTGCTTGCCGTCGAAGTGCTCGACCGACACCGGGCCGTAAATCCCCAACTTCCGGATATGCTCTCTGGCGTTCTGCACCGCTTGCGCGTCGATGTCCAGCCCGTGGACAAGGCAGCTTTCGCTGGCGTGCAGGGCCGCAGTCAGCCTGCCGTCGCCGCAGCCGAGGTGCACGATGAGGCCGCCTTGGACGCCGGTGACGTCTAAAATCTGTTTGGCTCTCTGGTCATAGTGGTTCGGCTGAGCTATCACAACTGATAGCCCGCATGAAATCCACAAAACACAAGCGAGCTTCGTGAGGAAGCGGGACTTCGTTTTCATGAGTACTTCTCCTTCTCAAATCCTCATCCGGTCTGTTTAACCTCTTACGAGTTTTTCACGGTACGGCTTCGCAACTCATAAGAACCACGCTTGAAATCGATACTGGCTTTATAGTCTAACTGAGATTCTTGTTTTTTTCAAGGAATAACTGTACTCAAACTTAGGGGTTTTCTCGTAAGCTTTTCCGCAGTAAATCCTTGTGAAGCCAGAAACAGGTATTTATTGCTTCAGTTAGCCCCGTTAATAGTCGGTACATAAGAAAGTCTGGTTTGTCCGGTAGTGGCTGACTGAGATAAACTAAACGATGGCAAATGTTCGGATGTTCTTCAACAAGCCAACCCAAATAAATCATCACTAACACGGCCAACAAAACCAGCCGACAAATCGCAGACCAACGAAACGTTCGTATCCTTTCGAGATTCACCTGACTCTTGAGAAAGCGAATTCCTTCTTCACATTCCCATCTTCGGATATAGAAACGCAATACACGTTTTGCATCTTTAAGATTTTCTACGGGTAAATTTGTTAACAGCATCATCGGCTTATCAACTCCAGCAAGTCGAGAAACAACCAGTGTCAAATCCTCATCTCGGCCAGGCAGGCGAACTTTAACCCAACCTATTTGTGTAATACGAAGCGAGGGTTTGCCGTGACGCTTGACGAGCTTATGAAAACGATGTGGAGTTGGAGTTTGGTCGGCAAGCTGGTCTGCCCGAAGCGGCAGCCATTGTCCAGAACCGCTATAAAACCGCAGCAAATGCCTGTTTCCTACAAGTCTCGCTACAAAATGATATTTGTTGTCCAGCCAATCTTCAAACATCACCCAGCCATCGAATCCACGATCTACTACCAGGACACCACGGTTATCTGTAAGCTCAAAGATTTTATGAACAGCAGCCAAAACAACAGG
>JAUWPZ010000085.1 GCA_030611315.1 Sedimentisphaerales bacterium | reverse complement strand
TTTCTCCAAGTCTTTGGTATATAACAGATTATATTATATACAACCCGCATTGCCTGTCAACCCAAAAAATGATTTAACTCCCCAAAATACAACAACTTATAGCACTTTTTTGACGGTGACTACTTTTGACGCAGGCATCATGTTTGGTGAAAAAACAAAAATTGTTGTTATCGCTTTGATACTCTCGGTTTCAATGGCGTTAGGCATGCTGTATGGGGTACAAGTGCTCCCCTATTATGCAACCGACCCAAATAACGTCCCGCCGAGCGGGACAGGGAAAGCCCCTAATTCCTTAGACCCATTAACCGGTTGGTCTAACCCGATAGATGACGGCAACGGTCCGCAGATAGGCCCAATAAAACCCGGCCAGGTTGTCTGGCTGTCCTTCAACAATATCCCCGACCCGACAAGGGAAAAACATTTCAAGCTGGAACTGAAAAAGCTCAAGGGTTCGCTTGGAAATGTTACTATCATTGACGCTATCGGATTTGCCGATGCGAACTCCAACTATCCAATGGAGGGAACAGCCACCGGCAATGTCAACAACAGGCATGATACCGAAGTGATACGCGCACACTACAAGTTCAATAAACAGCCAAGATGGGAAAAGTTCAGGCTTGTCAATAATACCAGGAACGATGTTACGTTCACGGTCGAGGGCTGGAGTATTTGCGGTAAATACACCGGTGACTGGCACTCGTTCAAGATTGAAAGGGGCAGTTTCGGGGGTGAAGGGATAATGGTTTCGTACGAGGCGATTACAGAAGTTCACTGCTTTCCTGAGTCTGTCGATATGGATTTTGGGATAATGCCATCTATGACCTCGGACCCGCCGGGCAGCGGGCCGTGGTGGACTTCTCCTCTTCCATACGACTCTTTAGACCCCGAGGGAGAAACGAGGCCTCACGGCGGCATCCGGTATTACACAACCGGCGCGGGCATACTGCCAGGGGATTTGTTCGACTTATCGTTTGGTATGAGTTTCGGGCCCGATGAAGAAAAGGACGTTCGCTATTTCATATTTACGTATGACACGGCCGGGGTATGGGACAAGTACGTCCTCGACTTTACGGATGAGCTTTGTGACGGCGAAATAATGCTTGGCGATTTCAATAAAGACTGCTGGATTAACTTCCCGGACTTTGCAAAAATAGCTGCGAATTGGCTCCGATGCAACGACCCATGCAACCCGACCTGTGCGCCTGAAGATAAGGATGAAGACGGGTGGGATTCGACAATTGACTGCGATGACAATAATCCTGATATAAATCCCGGCGCATCAGAAATCTGCGATGGAGAGGACAATGACTGTGACGGCTCAGTTGATGAGGGAGATCCCGGAGGAGGTGGAGCTTGTAATACGGGGCTTTTGGGGATATGTTCTTCCGGAACACAGCATTGCCAGAGCGGAGCCATCCAATGTGTTCAGGATAATATGCCTTCGTCTGAAGTATGCGATGGTTTAGATAACGACTGCAATCCTGCAAGTGCGGATGGTTCCGAAGACCCCATGACCGGCACTGATTGTGACGGCCCCGACTCGGATTTGTGTGAAGAAGGAGTGTATGAGTGTGTTGCGGGTTCACAATCATGCACAGACAATACCAGCAACACTTATGAGCAATGCAACCACCAGGATGATGATTGCGATGGTCAGGTTGATGAAGGAATCACCTGTGAATGTTACAATAACAATGATAATGAGTGCCCCTGTGGCGGCAACCCACGGTCCTGTTCATCGTACAGTTCAAGCAGCTCCTGCAAGTCAGCGCCTGGATGTAGCTGGATTATATTCTCCTGCATAGGCACAGCCCGACCATGCGACAGCTATAGCAGAGGTGAGTGTGAATTACACGATGGCTGCCATTTGGAGTATTGCGATAACGGCGACTGTCATCCGTAGTTGAAGCCCTGTATTGCGGTAGTGTGCTTAACAATGGAATATGAAACGGCGTGCTACTTCTCCGTATCTGCCCCGGTCAGGATCTGGTCGATGCGGGCTTTGTAGTCGTCTATGTTGCGGCGGGCCAACTTTAGGCCGTTGATGAAAACGGTAGGCGCACCACGAACTTTGTATTTGCGGACATCGAGCATATCGGTCCTGAGCATTTTGTCCATCCTGCTGCCATCAGTCATCAGTTTGTCTAAATCGGCCAAATCCAGTTCCATCGATTCTGCATAGGCCCGCAGGTCGCTTGTTTCGAGCTTCTGCGGGTTGCTCATAATCATATCGTGCATTTTCCAAAAGGCTTCGCTGCCGCCCTGGTTGAGTACAAATTGCAGGGCTGCGTGTGCAGGCTTGGCCTTTTTATGGAAGCTCAACGGAAAATGCTTGAACACTAAGCGAACCTTGTCCGGGTATTCTTCCAGAATCTGCTTTATCTTCGGCCACTCGCGGATGCAGTAAGGACACTGCACATCAACAAATTCAACTATCGTTACGGGCGCATCATTCGGTCCCTTTACCGGCGATGAGCCAACGGTGATGTCATAGATAGTGGTGTCAGGCTCCCGTTTGGGCACTACCTTGTCGTGCTTAATATCTACATCGGGTTGTTTAATATCTTTTAACTTGGCGCCGGTGATGTCCATCCCATTGGGGGGTTTTACCGCATCTACGTACTGGTCGGGATTCGCACAAAATGCTCGCATATGGCCTTGGCAGCAAAAGAAATACAGCCTGTTTTTGTAAACCACCGACGGCGTCTGATAGCCTTTTGTAATACGCGCGCCGGAGATGGGGCTGAACAATTCAGTTCCGTCTTTTATCAGCGAAGCTTGTTGAATCGTAGCTACCACAGGTTGAGCTGCAGTGCGGCGCTGCGGCTGGCATCCTGCGGTTATGATTAGGGTCATAAACGTTAATATGACAAATGCACAAGCGGCCTTTTGAGTATATTTGCGACGTCTGTCGTTACGGTAATCACACATGGGTCTTTCCTTATTGAAATTTCGGACTTTCATTTGAACCTTCTTACTACGGCCTCGATATTGTCCGGATGCCAATCCCATTTAACACTTTTATACCTTTCAGTGCCGCCATAATACCACAATCTCCTTCGAATTGCAGCAAATAGAAATTCCTTTTTTACCTCGGATTCCCAGGTAAATCCGTTAAAAAAAATGAGAATTTGATAGAATAGAGCTTATGGATGCCGTCGAGGGATTGGCGGCGTTAAGTTTATTGGAAATCCGCGCAATAAATTGCGGTGCTGCTATGATTGAGATTGCTTCGCAATGATTGTTTATAAATCCTTATCAGGAATGACGGGCAAGGAGTGTGTATATCCGGTCTCGGCCAGGCGAATGCCGTAAAGCTGCGCAAAGAGCCGAAACTTCCGCGCCTCGTCCCCGCAAAACAGAAGGTTGTGATGCCCTCGAACCATGCAGGCATCCGCCCGGTCGGTGATATCAATCTCCACATTCGTCGTGCAGCCCGCCACCGGAGGCATAGGATGTGACTTCACCACGCGACCGGCATAAACATCGAGCGCAGGCTCTTTTCCAGGATAGTATCGCACCATCGTAACCGCATCCCCCGGATTCCAGAATACCTGGATAGCGCAGCTTCCCTCATTTGAGTGTGCAAAGCGTCGCAGCAGATATCGACAGGCTTGTCCATCAGGACCATGAAGCTGTGTCGCACACGTGCAGTGTGATGCATAGTAGCGGTTCAGCTCAGTCTCATAGCACGGATTGTGCTGGAATCCCGGGCGTCCGAGCAACAACTGGCCGAGGAGCTGCGTGTACATTGCCGGCAGGTCGTTCTCGCACGCCGCCGGAATCAACCGATTATTCAGTACCGAAAAGCTCACGCACGGCTTGAGCATTCCCCTCCGAAGGCAGTTCATCGTAAGCCCATCCGCCTCATGCCTCTCCAACAGTCGCAATAGCGCAAAGTGAGCTCGGGCCGCGTTTTCGAGCGCCTCGTCCGTCACTCCCCGAATCTCAATCGCCTTGTCTTTAATCCGCTTGACCCAATTGCGAGTTGTCTTATCCATCTTAATCTCCCCGAACGCATCGGCATATTGCCTGAACGGAATCACACGCACCGTAGTGCCAAAGAACTTCTCGGCCCCCTCTCTCGGCTCTCTCGCTTCCGTAATACTGAGCAGCCGAGCCTGGCTCATTCTTTTCTTCGCATTTATCATCCGCAGCCCGTACTCAATCATCTCGAAGTTGTCCAGCGATTGAATGAAGTAGAGTCCCTCTCGCCGATACATATCGACCCGACCGTGCTTGACCCCCAAGGCGACGTAGAAGACCACCGGCACGCCCGCCTCTTCAGCCGCCTTCAGCACAGCATCGGCGTGACCCAGGCTCCGGTTATAGAACATCACCAATAGCAAGCCGTCGTGACGCTTCGCCTCAATCTCTCGCTTCAACCGCCCAACCTGCTCGTCGGTCGCAATCGGCTCATCCTCCACCTCTACCTTCATCCCCAACTTCTTCTCAATCTTCCGCAGTTCAGCCGTGTACCTCTTCTGCCTGCCCTCGGCGTCGAACTCGTTTCCCGGCCAGCTCCACCACCCGTCCGGGTCATCCGCAAACGTTTTCGACGGCGGATAAAGAAACGCCACTCGCACCGTGGCGCGCTCTTTCCTGCGGCCGACGAGCGTGCTTTTCTCCGCCGCATTCGCCGAAAGCGACCGCACCGCTATCAATCCCGCCGCCGCCAGAAACTCCCGCCGACCGATGCCCCCACACCCGCAACCGTATTCTAAGCCTTTTCCCTGTCCTGACATAGCCACGTCCTTTCACCTGCTGATTGAACCGGAACCAACTGTTATTACCTGAGACTTACCATATACATTGTTCTGAAAGACTCCTATACGCTTAAAGCCCATAATATCAGAATCTCTCTCGAGTTGCAGCAAATAGAAATTTCTTTTTACGGATACCGCCGCCGAAATCACCGAAGATTGGGGAAATTACGCCCAAAAAGAGCCGGCGTCAGGAAAAAACCGCGGCGGAGTTAAATCTGCCGACAAAATGCCAAACACCCAGTCGTTCCGCGTATAGTACCGGAGCCCACTTCATCCGAAAGGTCAAGTGTCGCTTGTAAGATTTTCGCCCATCCGGTATAATACGCACCAGCCAAATCCTGTCTTTTAGCGGTAGGTGCCACGGCATCTGCCGTGCATATATAGAACGTGAAAGGTGAACAAAAAGGCGATAAATAGAAAGGATAGCCAATGGGAACGAAAAATAAACCAAAAACAGAAGGGATTTCACGAAGGCAATTCCTCAAGAATTCGGCAACGGCGGCATCTCTTGCAGCTTTGACGGCCGGTATGCAAACCAAAGCCTATGCGGCCGGTACGGACTCGATGAAAATCGGTTTGATTGGCTGCGGCGGGCGCGGCTCCGGTGCAGCGGTGCAAGCGCTTAATGCCTGTAAACGGGCCAGACTCGTGGCCATTGCCGACGCGTTCGATGACCGACTTGAAAAAAGCTATAAGTCCATTTCGAAAAACCACCCAGACCACGTGGATGTACCATCCAAACGACGATTCGTGGGCATGGACGCGTACGCAAGGGTGATAGATGCGGATGTGGATATGGTGCTTTTGACTACGCCGCCGGGATTTCGCCCTGTTCACTTCGAGACGGCGGTCAAGGCGAATAAGCACGTGTTCATGGAGAAACCCGTTGCCGTCGATGTTCCGGGCGTCCGGCGGATGTTCGCCGCCAACAAGCTGGCTAAGAAAAAGGGCTTAGCCGTGGCGATGGGACTGAACAGTCGACATCAGAATTGCGCCCGCGAGATAATCAAACGGGTCCACGATGGAGCAATCGGTAAAATCAATTTCCTGCGAGCCTACGGTAACACCGGCGGCGTGTGGGTTCGGCCCCGCCAGAGCAGTCAGAGCGAAATGGAGTACCAGATGCGCAACTGGTACTACTTCAACTGGCTTTGCGGCGACTTGATTGTCGAGCAGACCGTCCACTCGCTGGACATTGTCAACTGGGCCAAGGGCGGTCATCCTGTCGAAGCCCAGGGATCGGGTGGACGGCAGGTGCGAGTCGGTCCCGACTATGGCGAAATCTTCGACCATCACGACGTCGAGTACACGTATGGCGACGGCACGAAGATGTTTCTGTTCTGCCGACACATCCGCGGCTGCTGGAGCAGCTCCGGCGGTATTGCTCACGGTACGAAAGGCGATGCCAATCTCAGCAAAGGCATACTCAGCCTGCACGGAAAAGAAGAGCTTCGGTTCGAGCGCGGCATCGACGGCCATCAGGTCGAGCACGATGATTTGTTCGCCGCTATGGACGCAGGTGAGCCGTATAATGAAGGCGATTACGGCATCGTCAGCACGATGACGGCCATACTCGGGCGTATGGCTACGTACTCGGGTCAAATCGTCAAGTGGGACGAGGCGATGAAATCCGATACCGACCTTGGCCCGAAAAGCTACAGTTGGGATGCCGAGCCGCCGGTAAAGCCCGGCCCGGACGGCCTTTACGCCTGCGCTATACCGGGTAAAACAAAACCGTACTGACAGGGACCGCCTGTGCGCTCGTGTGTATGGAGAATGCTATGGCGATAAGTCTAATCCGTAATAAATTGGATCACATTAGGCCAAAACCGGTCATGCTTGTGCTGCTGGGGCTGTTATGCTGTGCTGCCGCGGCCGATGGCGCCAGGCCTGAGCCCGGGAGACCTGATGAAACATCTTCTATCAGACAACAATTTCAAATCGAAAAGGGATTAGAACGTCTGGCCCAGTTGGGCATTCAGCGAGTAGTCTTCGTTACGAGGCTCGCCTACGACGACCCGCATTGGTATGCCAACATTGGATACTACTGCGACGACGAGAATCAGAAGGCCTATGCCGGCAACGGCAAGCCGGACCAGAGCAAACTATATAAATTGAATACCGCCACGGGCCAAATAACCGTTCTGCTGGACGGCAATGGCGGCAGTATCCGAGACCCAGAGGTTCATTACGACGGCAGGACAATTCTATTCTCATACCGTCAGGCGGGAACAGACTATTACAACTTGTACGAAATACGAACTGACGGCACAAGACTAAGGCGAGTTACAGAGGGACCGTACGACGATTTTGAGGCGACATACCTGCCCACCGAGAAAATTGTCTTCGTCTCGACGCGGAGCAAACGCTGGGTTGGCTGCTGGATGACTCAGGTCGGCACTTTGTTCCGCTGCGACAGGAAAGGCAGGAACATTACTCCCCTCTCGTTCAATCTCGAACACGACAACACCCCCGCTATCCTGCCGGACGGACGAATCATCTTTACGCGCTGGGAATACGTGGACCGTTCGCAGGTCGGATACCATCAGCTATGGGCCATGAACCCTGATGGGACAGATGTGGCGGCTTACTTTGGCAACCAGCAGCACTATCCGCTTTTCATTGACGCCAAAGCGATTCCCGGCACTGAGGAATTGCTGCTAATCGATTCCCCCGGGCACGGCCGCTCAGACCATCGCGGGCATGTCTGCTCCATAACATCCAGGTACGGCCCGGACAATCAGCGCGGCTACCATCGCATTACTCCCAAAGCAGCATACAACGACCCATCGCCGATTGACAGCACCAACTTTCTGGCGGCCTCCTACAAACAAATCCTCCTCGGAACCCGCGCCGGTAACCTTGTCCCTGTTTTGACATATAGGGGCAAGGCGAACATCCATGAGCCGCTCCCGGTGGTGAGGCGGCCGCGAGAGAAGATTCTGGCGGACCGTACAGACCAAGACCAATCAACCGGCAGAATGGTCCTTGCCAACGTTTACATCGGGCGGAATATGGAAGGTGTCCAACCGGGCCAAATCAAGAAACTGCTGATACTGGAAATCTTGCCCAAACCGGTGAACTTCAGCGGTGGAATGGATATGACGTCCTGGTTGGGTACATTTATTTTAGAGCGTGTCCTGGGTACCGTGCCGGTGGAAGAGGACGGCTCAGCCTATTTTGATGTGCCGGCAGGACGAGGCATTTTGTTTGTTGCCCTGGATTCCAACGACATGTCCGTCAAGCGCATGCAGAGCTTCACCAATGTGCAGCCGGGCGAGGTGCTGGGTTGCGTCGGATGCCATGAGAGTCGTACACTGACGCCCGCTTCAACAAGAGGCGGCACCCTCATGGCTGTAAGGCGACCTCCAAGCCAAATACAACCGTTTGACGGGCTTCCGGATGTACTGGATTTCCGTCGGGATGTACAGCCGATACTCAATGAGCACTGTGCCAAATGCCACAACTACGCAGAACCCAAAGGGCATGTGGTGTTGACGGAGGACCTGGGCGTACGGTGGTCTATCAGCTACTATACACTATTAGCGACCCGACAGGTAGCAGACGGCCGCAATGGCTTCGGTAACCAGAAGCCACGTACAATCGGCTCATCGGCAAGCGAACTTCTACGCAAAATTGACGGGTCGCACTACGATGTTACCGTAACACCGAAGCAATGGCGAACGATATGGCTGTGGCTTGAAAGTGGTGCGCCATACGCCGGTACTTACGCCGCACTGCGCAACGGGCAGGACCAGGCCAGGGAAGGCTTAGCGCACTCGGCCTTCGGCTCCGGGGTCCTGAACCAGCGTTGTCGGCAGTGTCACGCACGGGGCAAAGAGGCCGCCCCACTACCGCTGAACATATCAAATCAGGAACGGTCTGAACTGAGGAGGAAGCTGGTTATCGCACCACATGAACGCATTGTGCGCAAGGACTTTTATCGCTTTTCCCAGCACATTCTTCTGAACACGTCTCGTCCGGAACGTTCGCCTTTGTTATTGGGCCCGCTTCCAAAAACGGCAGGAGGCTGGGGAAGCTGTCCACACCAGTTTGGCGGGACAAACGACCCCGACTACCGGAGATTGCTCGGGACAATACGAGAAAACAAGAGAAAGTTGGATGAAGTGCCAAGGTATGGGATGCCCGGCTTCAAACCAAACAGACAATACATTCGGGAGATGAAGAAATTCGGCGTCCTCGAACGGGAATTCAATTTGAATCGCGAGCCCATTGATGTTTTTGAAACGGACCAGCGGTACTGGAAGCTGTTCTGGTACCAAACGGACAGCGAAGAAAAATGGGCTTACATCGAGTGAGCTCTTTGCCTGTCAGCCCTTAGTGGTCGGAACCAGCACCTACAAACCAGCTTACAAAAAAATCTGGAAACGACTTCAAATCCTGCCGAGAACCCACCACAAGAATTCTCCTGACGTAATGGCCGCTTGGCTACACTCGCCTGAACATATCAAAACCGCAATCAGAACATTAGACCAAACCAGTATTCAAGGAGTAAGCTTGGCAAAACCCTATTTTTGCGGGTTTTTAGCTCGTTTTCGGTCTTTATTGAGTATATGGAGCGTTACCTGTCGGATTATGATGGTTCAGCACATAAGGCGGAATTGGTGGTCTGCGATTTTCTGCTTCGTCCGATGAAAAAAAGTATTGACACGCGGACGCTTGGCGTTATAATGTGTTTATTATGCATTCTTTTTTGGGGAGTTACGAAAATGATGCGGATAACGAAACTTACCTCATTACTCATTGTACTTCTGGCGGCAGGTGCGCGTGTGGATATCGCCGATGCTGCTCTGGTTGGACAGTGGAAATCGGACGAGAGCCCCGGTAAAACGGCCGATGATTCAAACAGTTCCGGCGACAACGACAGCGTCAGCGTAGTCGCACTTGCGCCGAAGGCAATGTATGCCGGGACGAGAGCTGCGGTTTCCGTCACTGCGATAAACGTTGCTGATAAGAGTGCCGCGATTGTGCCTGTGAAGCTATTCTTCAAAACAAGTAGTTCGGCATCGACACTGCTATTCGAGGGCGTAACAGACAATATGGGCCGGCTCACAGCTCAATTCGATACACCGGATGTTGAGCCGGGTGCGTACACACTGGAGGTCAGCGTAGAAGGCGTCGAGGATACGCTCGACGCTCAGGTGCAGGTACGCCAGATGCCCGTGCTCCTTATCGAGACGGATAAACCCATCTACAAGCCCGGTCAGACTATCCACGGCCGCGTCCTGGTGTTGACCAACGAACTGCGGCCTGCCTCAGCCGAGGTCAGCATCGAAATTACAGACGGTAAGGGAGTCAAGATTTTTCGAGAGGTCCTTGCGACAAACGCTTTCGGGGTGGCTCCTTTCGAACTTGACCTGGCGAGCGAGCTTAACTACGGAACGTGGAAAATCACCGCCGAGTCTGGCTCGGCCTCCGGCAGCCTCGACCTCCGCGTGGAAAAATACGTCCTGCCCCGCTTTGAGGTCGAGCTGGACACGGGGCGGGATTATTTCCTCGTAGATGAAGAAATCACCGGGACCGTTAAGGCCGCTTACTTCTTCGGCAAAAACGTCGATGGAACCGTCGAGATACGGGCCAGCCGCTATGTGGGGCTCTGGGAGGAATACGTTATCCACACCACGACTCTCTCCGAAGGCAGCGCCGATTTCGTTCTGCCTGAGGTCGGTTATGTAAGCGGCACATCCGGCGCCGGAGGCGCCGGCAGCGCTCAGCTCGATGTTGTGGTAACCGACACGTCGGGCCACGAAGAAAAAACGACCAAGCTGCTTAAGATAGTGGACAGCCCCATCCAGCATCAGCTCATTGCTTCGGTCCGCTCGATTACGCCGGGTCAGCCGTTCGATGTTCTTCTGGTTGTTGAAAATCCGGATGGCGAACCTCTCGGCGCCTCTGCGGAGGTTACCTGCGAATATTATGATGCCGGCGGCGAGCCGCTTTCTAAAGAAACCCGCGAGCTTGCGAACGTCAACGGCTCTGCCACGGTGTTGTTCAACACGCCTGAGAAAACGACTTACGCCACAATCCGAAGTTCGGTGCAGTCAAACGGCGCCGGCGCCGATGCAGAAGTAACCATTTACGCGACGTATTCCCCCAGCGACAGCTTCCTCCACCTGAGCCGCTCTTCAAATGGCCCGGTTAATATCGGAGATACAGTTACAATCGATGTGTTCCGAACATACGATGCTACGGTTTATTACGATGTTTTCGCCAATGGCCGCACTGTCTGGTCGGACGCAGTAACCGGCTCCCGGATTATATTCCAGACCACGCAGCAAATGGTCCCGGCGGCAAAGGTCGTAGCATACATCATCAATCCGAACAATGAGATATCGGCTGATACATTGGAGCTTGAGGTGGCTTTGCCGGATGCCGCCGGGCTTGAGGTGCAGTTCAACACTGACGAGGCACTTCCCGGCGACGCGGTCCAGGTATCCGTGCATGCTGATACCGAGGCAATGGTTGGACTGGCCATCGTGGATGAGTCGGTCTATGCCCTCAACAAGGGACGGCTCAACATGCAGGAAGTATTCAAAGAGCTTGAGAGGCTGTATATGGAGCCCCAGTCCGAAACGCACGAGCAGTGGTGGTTTTATGGCGCCTATGAGATTTTTGAAGAGGTGGGCCTGCAAGTTTTGACCTCCGGCGCTATCAGCGTGCCAAAGGGCGGAGACTTCTGGCGCATGTGGGATAATTTCTTAGGTGCCGGAGGTGGAGGCGGAGTTCCAGACAAAGCCGAAAGTGACGACGGCGAATTAGCCGAGGTAACGCGCATCCGCCAATTTTTCCCGGAAACGTGGTTGTGGACGCCCGACCTGCTCACCGAGCCGGATGGAACCGCCACGATTGACCTGACGGCCCCCGACAGTATCACGACCTGGCGTCTGCACGCGGTCTCCACGTCGGACAACGGCCTGAGTATCTGCGAGTCCTCGCTCTTAGTTTTTCAGGAGTTCTTCGGCGAGCCCGACCTGCCATACGCCGTTACACGCGGTGAACAGTTCCCCGTGAGAATCCAGATATTCAATTATCTCGACACGGTGCAGGTGGTCCACGTCGAATTGACCGAGGCCGATTGGTTCGACCTGCTAGAGCCCGGCAAGCAAGAGGTATCGGTCAACGCCAACTCAGTAGGCCTGGCCTCATTCCTGATACAGCCGACCAAGCTCGGGCGTAATACCCTTGAAGTAACCCTGCGTTCGGTCCTGCGCGCCGACGCTGTACGCAAGGAGCTGCTCGTCGAGCCTGAGGGAACCCGGCGGGAAATAATAAACAACGGCATGATTCGTGCAGGCCAGACGCTCACACTCGATGCCAACATGCCGCCGTACCGCGTGCCCGATTCGGAGAAACTGCTGTTGAGCATCACCCCGAGTCTTGTTGCTCAGAGTATCAACGGCATCGACGACCTGCTGCACATGCCCTATGGCTGCGGCGAGCAGAACATGATATTCTTCGCGCCGGACGTCGAAGTTCTCCGCTATCTTGATGCGACGGGCCAGTTGACCCCGGAGGTCCGGGCCAAGGCCGAGCACTTCATTACCTGCGGCTACCAGCGACAACTCACATACCGCCGGGAGGATGGCTCGTTCTCGGCCTTCGGAGACAGCGACGAGTCCGGCAGCTTGTGGTTGACCGCCTTTGTTCTGGGTGTTTTCAGCGCCGCACGGGACGTGCAGACCATCGACGAAATCATTCTCGCCGATGCCGCCGACTGGATAGCAGAACACCAGTTGCCCGACGGCTCGTGGGAGCCCGTGGGATTCATTCATCATAAAGACATGGTAGGTGGACTTGGCGGCAACTTCGCGCTGACGGCCTTTGTTACGATTGCCCTGGCCGACTACGGCTCAGCGGCGGCGGACATATTAGACGATGCCAATCAATATCTCACAGACAATCTGGCGACGGTTCAGGATGACGCGTACGCCCTTGCCGTCGCAGCTTTGGCCTTCTCGCGAACCGGCAACACCGAAGCGGCCGACGCAACCATCGCCCGGCTGCTGGAAATCGCCATCAGCGATGGCGACGGCATACACTGGGAGCCCTACGCAGTCGAGACAACCGCCTATGCGGCCCTGGCTATGATGGAAATGGACAAACCGCAGGCCAATGGTGCTGTCAAGTGGCTTTCACTTCAGCAGAACAGCCAGGGCGGATTCGGCAGCACTCAGGACACCGTAATGGCACTGAAGGCCTTGATGACAGCCGCCCGAAAACAAACTCGCAATGTCAACCTGACCGTAACCGCCGGCACAGCCGACAATGGCGTCGTGGCACAGTTCACGGTTGACAGTAATAACTTCGATGTCCTCCAGATAGCGGAGCTGCCGGCAGCAACCCAGCTCGAACTGAGCGCCGAAGGCTCCGGCGAGGTTCGGTTCCAGCTTGTTCGCCGCTTTAATGTATTTCTCTCGGATGAAATCATCCAAAACAATATGGCCCTTGAAGTAACCTATGACGCAAGCCACGTTGAAGTAGATGACATAGTGAAAGTTGCCGTAACGGTCCGCTACTTCGGCATGGCCGGTTCCTCCGGAATGATGATTGTCGATGTGGGTGTACCGACAGGCTTTACGACCGTCCAGGAGTCGCTCGACGCCCTGGTCGAGGCCAAAACGGTCAGCAAGGTCGAAGTAGCGGGGCGAAAGGTCATTTTCTATCTCGATGACCTGACCGGCGGCGATGAGCTGGCCTTCACATTCCAGGTCAAGGCCCGGTTCCCGGTCCGTGCCGTCATTCCCGACAGCAAGGCATATCTGTACTATGAAACGGATGTCCGCGCAGAAGCCGCCGGCCGACAAATCTCCGTAAGGCCTATTACCTGCAAAGATTTCGACTACTTCTCAAATTTCGCCGAACAGTGGCTTAAGACAGGAGAGGACTTAACCTTTGATATCGACGGTGATGATGACGTGGATTTCAAAGACTGGAAGACTTTCGCGAGCACTTGGCTCAACAACTGCCCATAGTAATAATAGACAGCCATCACAAATCGGATTTATGAAGGGCTGAGCATTATTGAAGTGAGGAGGCTCGCCGGGAATTCAAAATATGATACCACGTTGAAACACTATTTGGTTGTCAAGGTATATTATGGACAAGAAACAAGGGTTTACTTTGGTCGAGCTTTTGGTTGTAATTGCCATTATTGCGATATTGATGGCGATATTAATGCCGGCCTTACAGCGGGTAAGGAAACAGGCAAATATGGCTGCTTGTAAGATGAACCTGCACGAATGGGGGCTTGTTTGTTCGATGTACACGGATGATAACGACCATCGTTTCCATGATTTTGGTACAGGGCAGTCCTTCCCTGATGTGATGCGGGACTACTACAAAGAGCCAGACCTGCGGCTCTGCCCATCGGCCAAGAAACTTCGCAACCCAGACCCGGATGCGCCGGCCAACATTCCTGTTGTCGGTTCGAGGTTCGAGAGCTGGGGTATCTTTCCTGTCGATAAGTTCAATAGCGGCATTAGGGTACGCGTAAAGGGTGATTACGGCAGCTACGGAATAAATAATTGGGCTTCCGTTAATGATAAGGACCCCGATAAGGCAAAGTTCTGGAATACTCCCATGGTCAATGGCGCAAACTACATACCGTTGTTTTTGGATTGCCAGTGGAAAGGAGGCTTTCCGGAGGACAACCACTCACCCCCACAATCGGAAGACCACTACAATCAGAGTCCACAAATGAGGCGCTTCTGCACTAACCGGCACAATGGGTTTGTAAACGGTGCTTTCGTTGACTTCTCCACCAGAAAGGTGGGGCTTAAAGAGCTCTGGACGCTAAAGTGGCATCGACAGTTCAAAACAAACGGTCCCTGGACACTGGCAAGCGGGAACGCACCAGATTGGCCGGACTGGATGAAAACATTAAGGGACTATTAGCTTCGGCAAAAATACAAGCCATGAAAACGAGATAGCCGCTTTGAAGATCGGCACGGAGGACTTGTCGATGAAAGGTGATGAAATTTCTTACAGGAAACTTACAGGAGAATCTCACTCGAACAGGAATCTGCCGGCATCGGATGGCACTGAAGAACAAGCGGAGCAAGCCGAATCTTCACCCTTTAGCATCAGCGATAAATCCTTGATAGATAGTAACATAGGTAGCAACTGTCACCCCCTGACATCAGAAGAACGGAGAGGGGGGGATTCGAACCCCCGGTACGGGTATATGCCCATACGACGGTTTAGCAAACCGTTACCTTAAGCCACTCGGTCACCTCTCCGAGCGATCGCCCATAATCTACATTTTGCTCGCTCGCATTGCAAGAAGATAACTCGCTGGATGTGCTTTTTTTTGCATCCCCCCATAAAATCCACCAAAACAGTATTTCTGCCGAGGTCTCAGACAAGCCTCAATCACCCCCAAAACTACCTAACTACTATCTGTTGCGGAAAGCCAAAACTGGTGATGTCACCCCTGCGGAAGCAGGGGTCTATATCGAAAAAACCTGGATTCCTGCTGCCTGCTTTCGCAGGCACAAGTTTACCCCCGCGAAAGCGGGGGCAGGAATGACAAATGTT
>JAUWPZ010000048.1 GCA_030611315.1 Sedimentisphaerales bacterium | reverse complement strand
CACGTTGGAGCAGCAGGCGGCCGCATCTCCGGAGCAATAGAAGACGCCCGTATCTACAGCACGGCCTTGACTGTCGATGAGATTAAATCACTCCAACCGAACAGGAAATCAAAAATCGAACCCTACGCATGGTGGGATTTTGAAGGCGACAAGGTTGAGGATCGTACAGGTCGATTTGCACACAGCAGAATGAAGAACGGAGCGAAGCTGCTGGACGGCAAACTAGTCCTCGGCGAAAACTCTGTTCTGGTCGCCGCTGTTACTGAATATGACGCCGAGATGGCCACCCGTGCTCAGGGCGCGCGGACACCGGCGGCCCCGTATGTAGAGGAAACTCCAGCCATGCCGAAAAATGTGCCGGCGAACTGGCTAACATACCATCTTGCCCACCCGGGCCCGGGTGTCGGCATGCCTGGCGATCCCAACCCCGCTTTTTTCTATAAAGGCCGCTATCACCTGCATTATATTTACAAAAACAAGCACGGCTATGCGTTCGCTCACGTATCCAGCAAGGACATGGTTACCTGGAAGTGGCACCCCACCGTACTTGTCGGGCCCAATACGGGGCACGGAATGTTCAGTGGTACAGGATTCTTCACTAAAGACGGCCGGCCGGCAATGATCTACCATGGCCAGGGATCCGGAAACAATTACCTGGCTTTTGCCCTTGACGATAACCTGGATGAATGGACCAAGCCGGTTGCGGTTAAGCCCAGGACTAAATCCGGACAGACGGCCGAAATACGTATGTGGGATCCTGACTGCTGGTTGAATGGTGACACCTATTATGCAATATCCGGCGGCGGTCCACCTCATTTGATGAAATCTTCGAATCTTGAAGAGTGGGAGTATCTCGGCCTGTTGCTGCACGAAGACATGCCGGATCTGGGAGTAAACAAAAATGAAGACGTCTCTTGCGCCAATATGTTCAAGATAGGTGATAAGTGGATGCTTCTTTGCATCAGTCATAGGATGGGGTGCCGTTACTACCTTGGCGACTTCAAGGATGAGAAGTATCTTCCCGAGTTTTACACCATGATGAACTGGAAGAAATGGAATTTCTTCGCGCCGGAATCGCTGCTGACTCCGGATGGCCGCCGTGTCATGTGGGCCTGGTGCAGGCTGGAGGGCGCCCAGAGCGCTATCCAGTCGCTGCCGCGTGAACTTAGCCTGCCCGCCGATGGTGTGTTGCGCATTAAGCCGCTGCGGGAACTTAAGAAGCTTCGATATGATGAGAAGAATGAAGGTAACATCACCGTCAAGAGCGATAGCAGCTACGTGCTCAAGGATATTTACGGTGACACTGTAGAGCTGAGCGTCACAATCAAGCCAACCAGCACCAAAGAATATGGTGTCAGCGTATTCTGCGATAAGGATGGCAAGGGTTTTCCTGTCACCATCAAGCCAGAGAGCGAGGTCATGGCAATGGGCGAAATTAAGCCTCCGTTCGAGCTTAAGAAAGGTGAAGATTTGAACCTTCGTATCTTCCTTGACAAAGGCATGGTCGAGGTATTCGTCAACGATCGCCAGGCCGCGGTGTACATGCACCAGCACGATAAGGAGAATGTAGGCATAAGCCTGTTCAGCAAAGGTGGTGATATAACGGCCAAAGTCAAAGGCTGGAAAATGAAATCAATCTATGTGGGCCGGTAAAGTGCACCAATTTCTCTTGCTTTCCGGCTCACTGCCGCAATCGCAGGAAAACAACAATCAAATTGTCTATCAGATACACGAAAGGAATTGTCATCATGAGAAAGTATCTTGCAACGATAATTATTAACGCAGTTGTTGCCTTGAGCTTAATGAGCATCGCTGCGGGAGCTGATGTGTTGCCGAATCGCGGGTTGTATGAAGTAAGCCACGAGCGGGTGGAACTGCGAGGCGGGTTCTGGGGCCAGCGTTTGGATACCCACCACGAGGTTACAGTTCCCCATGCATTAAGTTGCCTGGAGCACGATGGGCATGTCACGAACTTCGACAAGGCTGCGGGTGTATTCGACGGCCCGCTCCGCGGCCACCATGCCTTCGACTCGGATATCCACAAGGCCATGGAAGGCGCAATGTACTCCTTGCAGCATCACGACGACAGCCAGTTGCGCAAGCGTGTGGAAGGCATTCTCGATCGCATCCTGGCCGCTCAACAGAAGGACGGTTTCCTGATATCGTACTACATCGTCCGGGACCCCGACAAGCGGTGGGAAAACTTACGCTTGGAGCACCAGATGTACAATGCGGGCCACTTCTTCGAGATGGCTGTCGAGCATCATCGGCTGACCGGTAAGTCCAATGTGCTGAACGCAGCGAAGCGATTTGCCGACCACATCGACAGTGTCTTCGGGCCGGGCAAGAGATACGACGTGGGGGGGCACGAGGAGGTGGAACTGGCCCTGGTCAAACTCTATCGAGCCACCGGCGAACGACGATACCTGGAATTGTCTCGGTTCTTTCTCGACGAGCGTGGTCACGCGCACGGCTTCGAACGCAAAGCCTTCGATCCCGACACCATACCGACCGAACTTCCCACTTTTGATGATTTGCCGGCCTCGGAGCGAAGCCAGGCACGGCGTCGGGCTCGAAACAGCATACGCAACGGACGAATGCAGGACCACAAGCCGCTGGTGGAGCAGACCGAGGCAGTCGGACATGCCGTGCGGGCCGGGTACATATACTCGGCCATGGCGGACATCGCCCGTTTCATGGACGCCCCCGACTACGAGCGGGCCCTGGATAGCATCTGGCAGGACGTCGTGGCGCGCAAGATGTATGTTACCGGGGGCGTAGGAACCGCCCAGTATGGCGACGAGGGATTCGGCGACCCGTACCTGCTGCCCAACCGCACTTATTGCGAATCCTGCGCAAACATCGCTCACGTGCTCTGGCAGCACCGGATGAACTTACTT
Organism: Sedimentisphaerales bacterium; assembly: GCA_030611315.1. GTDB lineage: Bacteria > Planctomycetota > Phycisphaerae > Sedimentisphaerales > Anaerobacaceae > JAUWPZ01. The sequence continues at coordinate 19,852 of JAUWPZ010000048.1, read as the reverse complement.
AAAGGCCATGCCAAGTACGCCGACGTGATGGAACTGGCGCTATACAACGGCGCTATCTCGGGAATCTCGATCGCCGGTAATGCGTTCTTCTACCAGAACCCGCTGGAAAGCAGGGGCGGGCGCCGGTCGTCGTGGATAGGTCTGGCCTGCTGCCCGACGAATCTTACGCGGATCATCCCGCAGGTTGGCGGACTGACTTATGCCCAGGGTAAAAACCGGTTGTATGTCAACCTCTTCGCTTCAGGAGATGTCTCGGTCAAGATGGATGACGGCGTGAAGGTGAAACTGGCCCAAAAGACCGACTACCCATGGGACGGTCATGTGAAGTTGACGGTCACACCGGAGCAGGTATCCGATTTCGACCTGTGCTTGCGGATACCGGGCTGGGCGCTTGGCCGACCTGTTCCCAGCGATTTGTACCGCTTCGCCGAGGGGAAGGTCGCTGCCGTTGGACTGAAGCTAAATGGAAAAACAATCGATGCCACACCAGAAGAAGACGGTTACGTCCACCTGAAACGTTCATGGAAGGCCGCCGATGTTGTGGAACTCGACCTGCCGATGCCGATACGCCGGGTTTACGCTCACGAGAAAGTCCTGGCCGACCAGGGCAAGGTGGCGTTGATGCGCGGCCCGATCACCTACTGTCTCGAGGCGGTTGACAACCCGAACGTGGACGTCCTTAGTGTAGCCTTGCCGCGCGAAGCCGAACTGCATGCAGAGCATCGCGACCAATTGCTCGGCGGCGTAACGGTCCTTCAGGGCAAAGGCCTTGATGACCGACAGCGTCCGGTCACTCTGACGACCGTTCCGTACTATTCCTGGGCCAACAGGGAAAAGGGAGCGATGACGGTCTGGATCAACGAAGCTCCTATCGCATCCGCCGCCTTGCCTGCGACGTCCAGCCCAACCCGTGCCCAGCAGGTGGATCAGAGCACGCTCCTGAAACAAGCAGGCAAGAGCCCCATCAAAGTCTTCATCCTTGCCGGCCAGTCAAACATGGAAGGGCAAGGAGTTGTTTCCATGGATCATCCCCGCTACTACAATAGCGGCAAGGGAAATCTTGTCAATACCATGAAAGAGCCAAACAAGGCTCATCTCTATAAGCACCTCAAGAATGAAAAAGGAGACTGGGTTGTTCGTGATGATGTCAAGATAACATTCAGAGACCGAAGTGGCGGACTGACCATCGGATACACCGGCTATGGCGGTTCAAGCCATATTGGTCCTGAGCTTCAGCTTGGCCATGTTGTGGGTGATTATTTCAAGGAGCCGGTGCTGCTGATAAAGACTGCATGGGGTGGCAAGAGCCTCTTTAAGGACTTCCGGCCTCCCAGTTCAGGAGGAGAAGTGGGAGAGTTTTATAAACTGATGTTGAAAGACATTCATAAAGCTCTCGACAGCATGGCAGAAACGTTCCCTGACTTGGCCGGTCGAAAATATGAGATTACCGGCTTTGTCTGGATGCAGGGATGGAACGATATGTGTGACACCAAGGCAATACCTGAATATGATAAGAATCTGATCAACCTGGTAAAGGACCTGCGTAAAGAATTCAAGAGACCCTATCTTCCCGTTGTCATCGGAGAACTCGGCAATGGAGGGCCTGAGGCAAGCGGCAATATGGCAGCCTTCAGAAAGGCCCAGAAGAAAGGTGCTGAAGGAATCGACAACGCTGTTTTTGTCATTACCCACGGCTTCTGGCGTGATCCCCGGCAGTCACCTAATGTAAACCATGGTCACCACTGGTGTGGTAATGCGGAGAGCTACTTTCTGATAGGTGATGCCCTTGGTAAGGGAATGATACGACTGCTCAAGCAGAAGAATTCGAGGGGCAAAGATAGCAGGTAATATGGAATGACCGTTGTCAAGTCAAAGGGCTGAGATGGATGCATAGAAGAAATCAAAAGTAGTCTCATTTTAAAGAATATTAGTTATCGATTGATTAAGAAGATGAGCAATGGGATAAGACAAATGGAACGGCCAGCATCTGGGTGCGAATTCCCGTGATTCGGGGCAATGCGCGGCAGGAAATAAAAATGCACTGGGGCAATGCCAGCGCCGTCAGCGAGTCCAGCGGGAAGGCCGTCTTTGACAAATCCAACGGATATTGCAGTGTCCTTCACATGAGCGATCCGATGGAAGATGAAGTCGGTACGGTCGCCAACATCGTGAATCACGGAGCGACCCTAAGCGGGGGCATGATAGGCGAATCACGCCATTTCACGAATGGCCAGTACATCGATTGCGGGGACCATGTCACTGGCTACCCGTCGGGTAGCGAGGATATGACCACGGAAGCATGGATTCGGGCTGAACGACAAGGTTGGGCCGTGGACTGGGGCCATCCGGGCGGTGCTCAGGAGAACGGACTGCGGATGCTAAACCCTCCTGCCATCAAGAATGATTGCTGGTTGAATGGTGTCCAGGGAGATTCGATGCGTTCGCTCGGGCAATGGTATCATTGCGTCGTCGCCTATCGTGATGGGGAGATGTCCCTCTACGTCAACGGTAAGCAGGACGGCATCGCCACATTCCAGCTCCGAGTGCCGGAAAGCGTGTATATGAGGATCGGCAAGCGGCACAACGCTCCTGATAATATCTATGGCCGTCGTGAATGGTGGTCTGGCGATGTTGATGAGGTGCGCATTTCCAGTGTCGCCCGTTCTGCCGACTGGATCAAGATGGAATACGAGAACCAGAAGCCGCTGCAAACCCTAGTGGGCCCGATCGTGCGACAGGGCAACACGTTTTCTGTTCCGCAAACGCAATTGATCGTGCAGGAAGGCAAGAGTGTTGCCGTCGCCGCCAAGGCCGACGGCGCGCAGAAACTCTATTGGATCACCAGGCAGGCAGGTCGGGAAACGATTGCCGCGGTAGATCGGTTTACTTTCGACTTCGACGCAGGTCGGGTGATTGGTGATCAAGCGCTGACTCTTCAGCTCAAGGCTGTCTATGCTGATGGGGTCAGGACCCGGGAGATTCCCGTGGTCATTAAGGAGTCGATCCAGGAACCGGTGTTCACCCTGACAGCACCGCCTCGGTGGGATGGCCGGGAGAGCATCGAGGTGGTGCCGAAGATCGCCAATATGGAGCAGATGCTCGGGCAAGGCGCCGGCACGCTGCAATACACGTGGTTGGTCTCGGGTGTTGCCGTGAAGAAAGAGACCGCCCCCGGCAAGCTGATCCTCCAACGGGCCTATACCGGCGGAAGGATGACCGTCACGCTCGCGGTCAGTAACGGGGGAGCAGAGACCGTAAGTGCCACCAGAATTGTGGTTAAAGAGCCCACGATGGACGGCGTATCGCAGTGGAAACCGGCCAAGGGCGGCAGGGCTTGTCAAGAAGTGGGCCTGGACGGGAAGCTGTTTGCTGTCGATATACCAGTCACCCCGACGAAACCGCGGCCGGGCGGCCTTGCCTACCATCTGTTCCATCCTGGCGAGAAGAGGGTGTTTCCGGCGGATACCAATTGCGCCTTCTACTGGAAGGGGCGCTACCGTCTGCACTATATCTACTACTCTGCCGGATACAGTTTTGCGCATGTATCGAGCAAGGACATGGTTCACTGGCGATGGCACCCGACCACGCTCACTCCGCCAAAAACAGGTCACGGCATGTTCAGCGGCACGGGCTTCTACACCAAGGAAGGCAAGCCGGTCATGATCTACAACGGGGAAGGATCGGGCAAGAATTACATTGCGTTTGCCCTGGATGACCAACTGGAGAAGTGGAGCGCGCCCATGGCGATCGAGGCGCGGGTCCGTCCCGGCCAGAATGCCAGCAAGATGAAGCAGGGGGATCCCGACTGCTGGCTGGATGGCGAAACCTATTATGCCCTCTCCGGTGGTACCCCGCACGCGTTGGTGAAGTCGACCGACCTCGTGAACTGGGATTATGTCGGCATGTTCATGAGCAAGGACATGCCGGACGTCGGCAGGGGCGAGAACATCTCCTGTGCTAATTTCTTTCCGATCGGCAACAAGTGGATGCTTCTGTGTATCAGCCATAGCCGCGGGGCTCGATATTATCTTGGTGACTGGAAGAACGAGAAATACACTCCCGAAGTGCATCGCCGCATGAACTGGAAGAACTGGGAGTTCTTCGCCCCTGAATCGCTGTTGACACCCGATGGCCGCCGCGTCATGTGGGCCTGGTGCCATTTGCATAATGCTCGTGAGAAATACGATCCGCCGCAGGGGGGCATTCAGTCCCTGCCGCGCGAACTGAGCCTTCCCAAAGATGGCGTTCTTCGTATCAAGCCTCTGCGCGAACTGGAATCGCTCCGGTATAACGAAAAAAGCGAGACCAAGATCATTATCGAGAGCGACAGCAGTTACATGCTTAGGGGGATTGCGGGTGATACCCTGGAGCTTAAAGTGGTAATCAAGTCGGGCGCGGCCAAGCAGGTGGGCGTCCAGGTTTACTGCGATAATGCCGGCACCAGTGGATTCCCCATCGCCGTCGAACCCGAAAGCAAGACCCTGGCGATGGGTGACATGAAGATTCCCTTTGAAGTCAAGCCCGGCGAAGATATCACGCTGCGTGTTTTCCTGGATAGGTACATGATTGAAGTGTTCGCCAATGACCGTCAGGCTGCTGTCGCACGCCACACGTATGCCCCGGAAAATCTCGCCATCGGCTTTTTTAGCAAGGGCGCAGATGTAGTGATTAAGGAAGTCAAGGCATGGGAAATGAAATCCAGCTATGCCATAGTGTATTAGCATAATAAATCTATGAAATTCAGGATTGACAAAATACGAGGTGATATCGCAAAGGAGTCCGTTGGGACTATGATTCATGTATCGCTGCCGGAGCCGGTAGTGGATGTAGCTACGGACGGTTCAATTAACTTTGAGGACTTCGCTGCTCTAATGCAGAATTGCCTTGATTCCCAAGTGTTCCCGTATTAGCAGTCGGTGTATACGGTAACAACCTGAGGATTTGCATAACTTCGGGGCCTGCTCCGAGTAAACCGGAACAGGCCCCTTCTTTTGTCAGGCCCCAAAGTTTCAAGATACGGACCAAAACTCAGATCAAAACTATAAAAAATACAATAATCACCCAAAAGGATTAGTGAAGAACCGTCTCTGAACAAAAAACAACAACGAATCACCCGAAAGTAGTAGAAGCAGGCTTGAAGTCCTTTGCCTTCAGAGCCATACTCTGCCTGTGAGCGCATGGAAAATCAACGAACATATACGAAGGAAGATAGATAAGATATGGTCTGTTCAACGGGCGATTATGAAAATAAAAAAAGACTGATGAACCTCCAAAGTCACCAGTCTTCGCTCTTTCATTGCCCCGCCTCTCGAAGAGATTCAACCTTTCCGGCCATGTTTAAGAAAGGCTGTTCATCTACTACTGAAAGGCAATACCAACACCGATTTCAGCGTCTCTGAGCACATGCTGGCGGTCAATTCGTACCACTATACCATTTTTAATGCGGGCAAATTGACCTTTTTCCTTCGCCAAAGCAACAGTTCGTGGAAAATTCAACTCCACAAGATGTCCCATCCGAACAGGCGTCGTCATCGGCAGCTTTACGAAAACGCCGGCTTTGCTGATATTTCTGCTGTGTCCGTTAAAAAATCTATTAGCTTCCGGTACCCACACACTGACAGGCCAAGCAAGATTGCTTCTGGTCTGCATTCTTTGTTCGATTAGTACCTCCATAATTCTGTCTCCATAAAGAACGTTCCATCAATGATAACTTCTATCGGCAATGTTAATTTGGGCAGATTAGCATAAATAGGCAAAAAATAAGGTTTTGTAAAAATTTTTCTGTAGGGTTCTCTATCACGGTGTTACTGGTTTTTTTATCGGTCGGATTTTTCGGCACCAAACAAGTATTAGTGAACTTATCTTGCTTGAGGAGGGTGTTTTGTGTATTGTTATATGGCCAATGCAGACAAAAGTAATAAAACTCGATGCCTCAAAGATAGATGCGGGGAAAATCAAGAAAGCGGCGGAATTGGTTGATGCCGGCGGTCTGGCGGCATTTCCGACCGAAACGGTCTATGGCATCGCAGGCCGGGCCAGAGAAGATTCTCTGAACAAGCTCAATGACATCAAAAGGCGCGAGCACAACAAACGCTACGCACTGCATATCGGCGAAAAAAACGATGTGAGAAAATACATTCCGAGCGTCGGATTGAGAGCTGAAAAATTAATTAAGAAGGCCTGGCCCGGGCCTTTGACGATAGTTTTCGAACTGCAGGAGAATGACATCGACAAACAACGCAAAAAACTCGATAGAGAGATTTTTGAAAGCTTATACAAAGATAATTCCATAGGCATTCGGTGTCCGGACAACCCAATAGCTGCATCACTGCTTCAAGCAACGAGTTATCCTGTGGTTGCGCCCAGCGCAAATATAACAGGTCAATCCCCTGCGGTAGATGCAGAACAAGTTCTCGGGCAGCTTTCAGGTCAAATCGAACTTTTGCTGGACGGTGGGAGCTGTAAATATAAAACAAGCAGTACGGTTGTAAAAATAGGAAAAGAAGGGCTTGAGATTTTACGAGAGGGCGTATATCAGCAAGCGGAGTTGGAGGCATTTTCGCAGATTAATTTTTTGATTGTCTGTACGGGCAATACCTGCCGAAGTCCTATGAGTGAGGGTATGTTTCGAAAATATTTGGCAGAAAAATTGCGATGCGGGGTTGACAAACTCGGCAAAATGGGTTACAAGGTCTGCTCCGCCGGTACAATGGATATGGCCGGTTTCCCGGCGAGCGCAGGCGCTATGGCAGCCTGTGGGGCTAAAGGTATCGATATCAGTGGCCACAGGAGCGGCAGCCTGACCCGGCGGCTTATCGAAGAGAGCGACTATATTTTTGCAATGCAGCAAATCCACTACGACAGGGTAGTCGCACTTAGCTCTGAGGTTGCCGGTAAATGTGTGCTGTTAGCAAAGAATAAGGATATTGCCGACCCGATAGGCCAGTCACAAAACTTTTACAAGAATTGTGCAGATATGATAGAGAAAGCTGTGATTAAAAGGATTAGTGAGCTTGTGATATGAAAATAGCAGTTGCAAGTGACCATCGTGGTTTCGAAGCTAAACAACAAATCAAGTCCATAATTTCCCAGATGGGCTACGAGTGCATTGACTTTGGCACGACTGACAGTACCCCTGTTGATTACCCCGATATAGCTTATCTGGCAGCAATGGCAGTTTCGAAGAAGGAAATAGACAAAGCTATTTTAATATGCGCAACAGGTATCGGGATGAGCATAGCCGCAAACAAAATAAAGGAAATCAGAGCTGCATTGTGCCATGATGAACTAAGCGCCCAGATTTCACGTGACCACAACGATGCCAATGTGCTTTGTTTGTCAGGAGACCAAATCGGAACAGTATTACTCCGAAGAATAGTGGAAGTCTGGCTCAAGACCGAATTCAGCGGCGGCAGACATCAGAGAAGAGTAATGAAAATAACAGCTATCGAAGAAGGCAAGGACCCAAGAGAAGTTAAAAACGGATAGAAGCAACCAAAGCATTGAAACCGACTTCGTCGGCATTGACATATCTTAACGACTCTCAGCGCAAAGCAGTATTTATCGGCTGCAAGCCATATCGCCCCTTGTTTTGTAATAAGGGCACAATTCAGCCGGTTGCTGGTTTTTCATCACTATTGTGGTAATTACGGTATTTTGGGAGTAAGCCGCAATTTTGGGTTCTTTTCTCTCAAAGTTTAGTGAGGTTATGCCGATACAGTATTTAGAGCAAACAGAAGCCGTATCAGGTTAAACAGGAGCGTTAAAATGGGAATCGAAGACTGGTCGGAAAACACCATTCTCGTGGATTTACCCCAGGAACCAGAGACGGGAGATGAACTAAAAACCGTTACCGAAATGGTCCGTAAGAGGAGCAACTGCGACGTGGTAGTCGATTTTTCTCGCCTGGATATTTTAACATCCGGAACTATCGCGAAGCTCCTGGCATTGCGCAAAGCGTTGGCCGATTGCGGTCACCGGCTTACTCTTTGCAGCGTTTCCGCTGCAACGAAAGGTATCTTTACGATAACCGGCCTTGACCACGCTTTTGAGTTTGCCGACGATAAATTCGGCGCCTTAGCCGGCACTTAAAAAGGACCGAGCGACAGCTTCTTTATAAAAACCCTTGGTGGGTTTTGAGTAATTCGAAACGACAAGTGTGCTAAAAAGAAGTGCCGTTTTCGTGAATCCCGAGGTGATGCTATGACAAACCAAAAGAAGTGGGCTGAGGCATGGAGGAGGATAAGCGAGGACAACCTCAGCCCACAATACTACCTATTAAAAACTACTGTTCTGTCAAGTATGATTTGAGGAATTGTCATTCCGCGCTTGATGCGGAATCCACTCTTTACAGTTCTGGATTCCTGCTTCCGCAGGAATGACAATCCATCAGTTGGGCCTTGACAGAACACTACGTTCGGCCCAAGAACAAAGTTCACTTCCAAGAATATCCGCCTTTTTCTGCGCAAGAAAATCGAGGCGAAAGCAAGGACGAAAAAGTATTACCCGCCACTCCATAAATTACCAGGCTCTCCTATCACCCAAATATGTTGTTTTGGTAAATGATTTTCCTATTTAGCCAAGGGGCGGCAACCTGAATTATAATAGTGCAACATGCCTGCCGTTATAAATTGAACTTCTCCTGTAATTAGGCAACGGCCTTCTGCGCATTCTTTATCTGTCTCTCAAGCACACGAACCTTGTGTCGGTCCGCAAGCGGCCAGAGCAAGTGAAAAATATCGCTACAATTGCAAATACAGGGATTGGTATGCGCATGGTCATTCCAGCACTCCTTTGCCCTTTGAGAGAAACGATCCATAGCTTCCCAGACAATCACGGCTCAAAGTCTAACAACCGTAAATTGCCCCCGAAGAAATAAACTAAATCCATACAAACTACAAGATTATTTTATTTTTTTCGCAAAAAACCGCCTTTTTTCAATAAAAACGGCGATTTACACTAAAAATTTTGTAGTGCACGAAATTCATTTTTTTAGATTTCCGCCGGCATTCTCACAAGAGCAGAAACACAACGTGTCAATGACTAAAGCACAATTACAACTTCAAAGGCGGTATCTCAATTTTAAGATGATTTTGTAATTTGCCTCTTAAATCTTTTGCCACCTTCGGAAATTTCTTAATGACATTTTCTGTCTGTTCCGGGTCGTTTTTCAGGTTATACAGGCAAGGACCTTTGCCGGGGCTTTTGCCCCTGATGTTCTGGAAATAGTGCCAATCGAGATTGTGAATCGCCCCGAAAGAGCCGAAAACGGTGTACACATTATCGTGGAGCGAGGAGATCCGGCCGGCTACGAGGTCCCACATATTGCGGCCGTCCATATTTTTATAATCGTCGATTCCGAGCAGCGAAAGAAAGGTGGGCATAAAATCGACGGCGCTGACGAGTCCGTCAATGCGTTTCGAGGCAAATTTCCTGTCGGGATGCCTAATTATCAACGGAATATTTGCAACGCAAGAATTGAGCAGCGCAGGTGTCTTCTGCACACAACCTTCCTCGCCGAGATGCGTGCCGTGGTCTGTCGAAAAGACAACAACCGTATTATCCTTTAAGCCAAGCTGTTCGACCTTTTTCAAAAGGCGGCCAATACAGTAGTCGCTGAATGTTACTTCCGCCGCGTAAAGGTCTTTGATGACAGGTAAATCATCAGGGCGAATATCGGAGTTCCTGACGCCGTATCCAAACAAATATCTTTCATAGGGATATTCATCGCGATAAATTTTCTGGAACTGCGGGGGCGCATCCCAGGGTTCATGAGGGTCGAACATATCAATCCAGAGCATGAAAGGCTCAGGGCCGGCATTTCGCTCGAGCCAATCGGCAGCGGCGTCGCAGGATTGGGCACAGAAGTAATCCTCGGGCCCCTTTCTGTCCTGTGTATTCATCATATACTGGCGCATGTTTCTGTCATATCCCTGGTTCCATAAATGGGCGGGCATGTGCTTTTTCGGGTCAAACTTTTGCTTCGGGCCGCTTTTCCATCTGTCGGTCTCCTGTCCGCGAACCCAATGCCAGGAGTCAAAGCCCCGATGGAAATTATAGTTCGGCTTGAAATGATGATATGTATCAACGATGAAACCGGTAGTAACACCGTGCTTTTGCAGGACCTGGGCAAAAGTGATGTCATCAGGGGCAAGAGGCTCCCACTTCGATTCGGGAAGTACGCTCTTGCCGGTATGATATACCCTTCTGCAGGGAATGGTGGGCAGCCCCTCAGCAGAGGCGTCTGTGAACAACACACTTTCTTTTGCAAAGGCGTCAAGGTACGGGGTTTTTACGCGGGTACTGCCATAACAGCCAAGGTGGTCGGCGCGGAAGGTATCGGCAATGATTAAAATCATATTAAGGCCGTTAGGTTTTGAGGTCGTGGGAATCTTTGGGGCCTTTTTTGCCGTGTTTTTCAAGTCTCCGGTCCACACGGGCATTTTTGTTTCGGTCTTTTTAGTCTTCCGGGCCCCATCCGCAACCAGGCCCATCGCGCCTATTGAAGCGAGCGTTCCTATAAAATCCCTTCGAGTAAATGTTTTTTTGCCTTTTTTCGATGCGTGGTAAGATTTTTCTTTTTTGCGGCTTGGATTTTTGTCAGACATAGTTTGTCTCCTTATAAAAGCTTACGTCTAATCAGCCCTTTGACCTTTGAGGGAAAAAGTTGTGAAGATATTTACAGAGACAGGGAGCAGCATTGTCAAACCTTTGTAGTGATTTGCCCGGGTTTGGCAGGGAGGGCTTTCAGGGCCGCCTTTATCCTGTCTTTTGCCGGCTGTGTTTTTCGGCGAAGTTTTTCCGTGGGACCGGCGCCTATCGAGCGCAATTTTTTGTATCGGTTCTCAAGCAGATTTTCAATCTTTGTCCGTTTGAGCTCCCGGAGTGTTTTTACGATATACTTTTCGACGTTATAGATGGTGTCGTGAACATTGCGATGTGCGCCGCCGAGCGGTTCGGGAACGATTGCGTCAACCAGCTTGAGCTTGTACAAATCTTTGCTGGTCAATTTAAGGGCTTCGGCGGCATCGGGCGCCTGTGAGCCGTCGCGCCATAAAATCGCGGCACAGCCCTCGGGCGATATCACGGAATAATATGCGAATTCAAGCATGGCCAGCCTGTCGCCCACGCCTATGCCAAGGGCGCCGCCTGAACCGCCCTCGCCGATAACAATACAAATGATGGGGACTCTCAGACGCGACATCTCTATAAGATTGACCGCTATCGCCTGTGCCTGGCCTCGCTCCTCGGCTCCGATGCCGGGATAGGCGCCCGGGGTATCAATGAGCGTAACAACGGGAATACCGAACTTCTCAGCCAGTTTCATTTTGAGTATGGCCTTTCGATATCCCTCGGGATTGGGACAGCCGAAATTGCAGGCAACCTTTTCCTTCGTGTTCCTGCCCTTGTTTTGCCCGACGAGCAAAACTCTCTCTCTGCCGATATGCCCAAATCCCGTTATGATTGCCCTGTCGTCGCCGAAGCATCTATCTCCGTGCAACTCGCGAAAATCCTTTACCATCATATCGAGATAGTCGGTCAGAATGGGTCTTTTTGGATGACGCGCGACCTGGACGGTTTGCCAGGCGTTCAAGTTCGAGTAGATTCGCTTGAGCTCGGCGACCTGCTGCTTGCGAAGCCGGCGAATCTCGGCAGAGTAGTCAATGCCCTTTACCGAGCTGAGCCTGTGGAGCTCATCGGTCTGTTGGTCAAGGTCGGCGACGGTGTCCTCAAAATCAAGGTGGTCGCCGTTAGTGATTTTATTTTTATTACCCGGCATATTCGCTATTAAAATATCCCGCCAAGGCATACGCAACAGAAAAAAAACGCAGTGCACCTGACGAAAAAGTTTATAAAAAAGCTGCCCACAAACAGCGGGCATCCTCTTTTCATATCAAATTTTCAACTGCTGTATTCGTCGGCTCTTTATTTCAACTTAATAAAATGATAACATTTTCGCGGTCGAAAAGAAAGAAAAAAATTGACATTCGAGGAATCTTACAGTAGTTTTTAGTGGAATTAGCATTGTGCTATATTTCCATAAGGCCTTTATTTTGAAAGACTTAAAGCAAATAACCGTTGTCGGGCTCGGTCTTTTAGGCGGTTCGATTAGCTTGGCGGTTTTACGCTCTTTGCCCCGCGTAAAGGTTGTAGGCCACAGCCACCGCCCCGCTACGCGCCGAAAAGCCCGAGAAAATGCAATTGCAACGGAAATCGTCGATGATTTAAGCGAGAGCGTATCCAGGGCAGAGCTTGTTATTTTGGCCACTCCTATATGTACATTCGAGGAAATCTTCGGAGCAATCGGCAGGGAGTTACGGCCCGATTGCATCGTTACCGACGTCGGCTCGACAAAGGTTCTGCCGCACCGCTGGGCGGCGAAAAATCTGCCAAAGAGAGTTCACTACGTAGGGTCGCATCCAATTGCCGGCTCGGAACAAAGGGGCATCGAATTTGCCCGGGACGACCTGTTCGACCAGGCCGGTTGTATTTTGACAACGACGAAAAATACCAATCGCCGGGCCGTGCAAATACTCGAGGGCTTCTGGACGTCACTGGGCTGCAATGTTAAATTGATGACGCCGAGCGACCATGACAAAATCTTTGCAAATGTAAGCCATCTACCTCATATCATAGCAACGGCATTGATAAATGCGAGCAGCAGCGAAGAGCTCAAATTCGCCGGCAAGGGCTTTATTGATACATCGAGAATAGCATCGGGGCCCGCCAATATCTGGGCCGATGTACTTCTGACAAACGCAGAAAACAGCACGAGGGGTATCGATAAAATAATCGGCGAATTAAGAAAACTGAAAAAAGCAGTTACAAACCAGGACAAGAAGGAAATTGAGAGCCTGCTTGATGCGGCAAGAAAAAAACGCAAAACTTTGATAAACTACAAAATGAAACGGAAGGAACTACTATCGTGAGACAGTGGCGTTTTGAGGTTTTTAACCGGCCGGGCTTTTCCGACGTTCACGGTACAAGCACATTCGAAGATATTCAGGAGCTGGGTATTAACACAGTCGAGGCGGTCCAGTCGGCCAAGGTCTTTCTTATCGAAGGTGAATTCGATGAGGATTTCGCCGGGCGAGTAGGCAGAGAGCTGTTAACGGACTCGGTTTGTGAAGAGTATTATATCGGCAGAAGCAAAGCTCCGGCGGGACTGGCAAAGGCAACGCTGATAGAGGTTCATCTCAAAAGCGGCGTTACCGACCCGGTAGCCCAATCAGTAATGGCAGCAGTCGGGGATATGGGCGTCAGCGTCGATAATGTTCGGACGGCGCGAAAGTATATCCTGCTGGGCGAGATTACACAGAGCCAGACAGATACAATCGCGAAGAAAATCCTGTCGAACGATTGTATTGAAGATTGTATCATCGGCGATGAAGCCGAGCCGCCAAGCCCGCATCTTAAACCATACGAGCTGGAGATAGTAAAGTGGCCCATACGCGAGCTTGACGGAGATGCATTAATCGCTCTGAGCAAGGAGAAAGACCTGTTTTTGAATCTCGTGGAGATGCAGACGATTCAGAAATACTACCAGGAACTCGGCAGAGAGCCAACCGACGTCGAGCTGGAATCTCTGGCCCAGACCTGGAGCGAGCACTGCGTTCACAAGACGCTCAAAAGCTCCGTTGATATGGAACTGTGGCACGGGCTTCCAGCCCGTGAAGACACGGCCAAGATGGCCGTGCCACAACACATACACTTTGACAATCTGCTGAAAGAGACCGTTTTCAAAGCGACGAAACAACTCGATAAAAAATGGTGCATATCGGTGTTTGCGGACAACGCGGGAGTGGTGGAGTTCGACGAGGAGTCGGCGGTATGTTTTAAGGTCGAAACCCATAATCGTCCCTCGGCACTGGACCCTTATGGCGGAGCAGCAACGGGCATCGGAGGAGTAATTCGCGACCCGATGGGGACGGGGATGGGTGCAGTACCTATTGCCAATACAGATATATTTTGCTTCGGCCCGCCCGACAAAAAACTCGAAGACATCCCCAAAGGAGTTCTGCATCCGAGGAGGATTATGAAAGGCGTTGTGGCGGGCGTGCGTGACTACGGCAACAGAATGGGAATACCAACAGTCAACGGCGCGATTTACTTCGACGAGAGATACTTAGGCAATCCGCTGGTCTATTGCGGTAATATCGGGCTGATGGACAAGGATAAATGTTTCAAGAACCCGCAGACGGGAAATATCATTATTGTAGTCGGCGGCAAGACAGGCCGGGACGGGATACACGGAGCAACTTTTTCAAGCGGCGAAATAACGCATGAGTATGAAACAATCTTTTCTCACGCCGTGCAAATCGGAAACCCGATAACGGAAAAGAAAATGCTCGACGTATTGGTCCAGGCAAACAAGGCCGGATTATACGAGGCAATTACGGACTGCGGGGCTGGCGGACTTAGCAGCGCGGTGGGCGAAATGGGCAGCGAGCTTGGGGCAGAGGTCGATTTGGAAAAAGTTCCGTTAAAGTACGCCGGGCTTAACTACAGCGAAATCTGGATTAGCGAGGCACAGGAGAGGATGGTCATAGCCGTCAAGCCGGAGAACGTGAAAGCCATAATAAAAATTTTCGATGATGAAAATGTTGAGTCAACAATAATAGGCAAGTTCACCGACGATAAGAAGCTGATACTAAGATATAACGGCCAACAAGTGTGTGAGCTGGATATGGATTTCCTGCACAACGGCGTGCCTAAATACTCCCGCAAGGCGGTCTGGGAAAGTCCACAACTTGCTGAGCCGAGCATACACGAGAAGGATAGCTACAATGACGAGCTTTTGCAGATTCTCTCGTCATATAACGTTGCCAGCAAAGAATGGGTTATCCGTCAATACGACCACGAGGTTCAGGGCAGTTCGGTTGTCAAACCGCTGACAGGCGTAAATAACGACGGGCCCAGTGACGCAGCGGTGATAAGGCCCAAGTTCGACTCGGACCGAGGCCTTGCGATTAGCTGCGGGATGAATCCGCTATATGGCGACATCGACCCGTATTGGATGGCATTAGCTGGAATCGACGAGGCAATCAGGAACCTGATATGTGTGGGAGGCCGAGCCGACCGGATTGCCCTGCTTGATAATTTCTCCTGGGGTAACTGCGCAAAGCCGGAGACGTTCGGGCCATTAGTGCGAGCGGCCCAGGCTTGCTACGACGGAGCGATGGCGTTCGAGGCTCCATTCGTATCGGGCAAAGACTCGCTGAATAATGAATTCGCCTGTGAGGATGGGAGAAAAATATCGATACCATCGACGCTTTTGATAAGCGCGATATCGATAGTCGATGACGTCAATAAGTGCGTAACAATGGACGCCAAGAAGGCCTCGAACCTGCTGTTTATAGTGGGCGAGACGAAAAACGAATTAGGCGGGTCACATTATTATAAGGTCAAAGGGCATATCGGCGCCAGCGTTCCGAAGGTGGACCTGAGAACGGCTCCTAAAATCGCCGGGAAGATTTGTGCCGCAATAGCAGAGGGTCTGATAGCCGGTTGTCACGACTGCTCGGAAGGCGGCCTGGCTGTGGCGCTCGCGGAGATGGCCTTTGCGGGTGGATTGGGTATCGAAGCAGACCTGCGGGGTTTGCCAAAAAGTAAAGACTGCTCGCGAATAGATACGCAACTTTTCAGCGAATCAAACAGCCGGTACGTGGTAGAGGTTGAGCTTGAGAAGTACGATGCATTCGCAAAGCTGATGCTCAACCTGCCATTCGGCCAAATCGGGAAGATTACGCGGGAAAAAACGCTTGTTATAAAAACAGAAGAAGGCAAAACAGTTATTGATATGGATATAGATTCGTTAAAGCAGGCGTGGCAGAAGCCGTTTGACTGGTGATAAAAAATTAGCCACAGAGGTCACAGAGAACACAGAGATAATAAGAAATAGATACGGCGCTTTCGCGGGAATGACATAAAAGAATTGGAATAATAGGCATCGAAAAGGTAAGAAATGAAACAGGTTAGAGCGATAGTGTTGCGTGCGGCAGGAATAAACTGCGATATGGAAACCGAGCATGCGCTCGAATTGGCAGGAGCAAAGGCCGAGCGTGTTCATATAAACAGGATAATCGAAGATAAAAACATGCTGGACGAATACCAGATAATCGTTTTTCCGGGCGGATTCAGCTACGGCGACGACGTTGCCGCAGGCAAAATCTTAGCGAACCAGGTCGTGCATCACCTCCGCGAACCGTTAGAGAAATTTATCGACGACGGCAAATTAGTATTAGGCATCTGTAACGGCTTCCAGGTGCTGGTCAAGACGGGAATTCTGCCGGGGAACGGTTCGGCCAACCATCAGGAAGAAGTTACCATAACCGATAACGACAGCGGTAAATTCGAGGACAGATGGGTATATCTGGCGCCTCAGACCGAGAAGTGTATCTTTATCGAGCCGGGCAGACAAATTTATCTGCCTATCGCTCATGCCGAGGGTAAAGTTGTTACCAAAGATGCGGCAACTCTGGAGAATCTGAAATCCGCCGGGCAGGTTGCGTTTAAGTACGTGGATAAAAACGGCAACGAGGGAGACTACCCAATCAATCCTAACGGCTCGATGGAGTCGATAGCCGGCCTTACAGATACGACGGGCAGGGTCATGGGGCTAATGCCGCATCCGGAACGATTCGTAAGGCCGAGCCAGCACCCGCACTGGACACGCCTACGAGGGACAAGAGACGAGGGACGAGGGACGAGAGAGAGCGACGGAATGACAATTTTCAACAACGCCGTCAAATATATAAAAGAAAACCTGTGACGGCATTGCCATTTCGCGCAGGCGGGACAGACATTCGGCTTATTTTTTCACTTTGCAAATCGAATTGCAATAACGCTACAGCAAAACGATTATCACGCTATAGTTCATTCGGACGGTCGTCAGGTTTCGGGGGAATATCTACGCCTTTGGGATTATACCTGACAACAACGAAGATTAACGGCACATCGCCCGTATTGGTCAGGCCGTGATAGACCCACGGCTCGACGTAGAGGATGTCGCCGAGTACGGCGGGGAACTCTTTTCCATCGAGCGACCAGGTTCCGGAACCGGAGACCAAAACAAGATATTCCTCCTGGGCGTGCCGGTGGGCGCGATGTACGGCCTTGCCGGGCTCGACGACCGCCACTGCCGTTAATACGTCCTTTGTGCCCCGTGTTTGACCCCTAAAGTAGAACCGCATCTGGCCCCAGTCGGCCTCGTGCGGCTGGGCGTCGTTCCAGGTGACGACGCGGGATTTGAGCAGCTTGGGCTCGCTGTCGGCGGCATCGGTCGGATAGCCTATGAGCAGTCCAACAGCCAGACCAATAGTACACAGTGCCAGAGAGGAGATAATTTTTCGTGCGTCCGTAAACATAAATGCCTCCATATTATTTTTGACGGTCAGTTATCCTCGATTATAGGGATAAGCACAACGTTGCGAAATTTGACGGGCCCATAAACCTGAAAGCCAAGACCGCCTGAGGTTTGTTGGCAATCGGTTGCCGTCGCGCGCAAACGGCCGTTTACTCTAACTTCAAGCCGACCTCGGAGATGACAAGGTTGGTCTTGCCTAATCGCCGGTAGCCCATTTTCGGGTTGTAATTTAGTATCTTTGATGTGTCTGCTTTCTTCGCACCGGTCGTTTTTTTGGATGCGCGGCCCTTAGCCGCGAGCGAACCGGCAATGGTCCCGGCAGTCATCAGAGAAGTGTTGCGGATAAAGGTGCGTCTTGAGAGTTTATCATTCCTCATAAGTTACTTCTTTCTCAGCTGACTCGTTGTCCAATTATGATAATACACGAATCAGCCGTCCAATTCCAGTTAAGTTTTGGGAATATTTGCCGGAAAGTAAGGTCTTGTGAAATCATACCCTTAATAACCACTCCCCCACGGTCGTGGCTCTGTTTGATGAAGCAGGAATGAGAGACTCAGCGTCTAATCTGTATGCTGCACGGCCGCCAGGGCGGTGGGCTTATCATCCACAAAATTGAAAACTTCCTTCAGGCCGGCCACCACGAAAATATACCTGGTCATTATAGCAACATTGCTGAGAAAAAGCTGCCGCTTGTGCTTGGCCAGAAGGCCGCGCAATATCAATAGATTACTGATGCTTGAGGAAGGTAATATCTCGACCCTGGAAAAATCGATTATGACGTCACAATCGGGTTTTTTATTGACGAGCTCGTTGAGTTTCTTTAGCTCATCGGCTATTTCGAGTTCCTTAGACGGCAAATCAACGAGAAGCACGTCTTCCGAGTAATTTTCAATCCCCATTTTTGCTCTCTCTTCAAAGTTGAAAAAAATCTGTCGGTTCTAAAAACAGTATCGGAACAAGCTTCTGCCAAGTTAAGCAGAAAATCGAAAAACGAGAGAACTCCCCCTCCGGACTGAAACCGATTGAAATGTGTTATCCTGAGGTCACAAGTCTTCTCCGCCCCAGGACTTAAGCATAAAAAAACCCCTGCGTTGTACAGGGGTTTTAAGGGGGGGGGCAGATTTCAACAATTATCTGTCAGAACCGCTCTGTCGAGTAAGGCCGGGCATATCAAGCAAATACCCTGCAGTTCGACCTTAAACGAATCAGCGGCGTTTTCTGAGAAAGACTACCGAACCCAAGACGAGCAGGAAACACGTGGCCGGTTCGGGAACCAGGTACGTAGCATCGTGCGAGCCCGGGTTAATCTTCCATGTGCCTTTGCACTTACCAGTCTGTTCATAGCCGTACACATCAAAGTGAACCGAGGTAAATCCACTGATGGAAACGGCATAAGTTTTCTCCTGGCCGTTGGCAATGTTGTACGAGATTGCTTCGTCGGTGCTGTAGTTAGAAACAGCATACGAAATATTATCGAAATCCCCAATCCCATACAGCAGAAAGTCGGAGACATCCGCCTTGAAGGGATAGTGGCTATTAAAGTGTGCGCTGTCCGGCAGAAAGCTCTTGTCAGTGTAACCATCATAGCCCTGGAGATTGCCTGCTTCGTTTGTAAGCAGGTCTATATCAGCGTAGCTATCGGGATTATGATGGCCGTCCCCGGCGATGTACTTCTTCGCCAGCAAAGTAACACCATCACCGCCCGTGATGGAAATAGAGCCCGTTTCATCCTGAGGCACAGACAGGGCCAGGGTAACGTCGGTCAGGCTTTTTGTTTTGGAACCATAGGCGCCGGCCACAATTAAGTTGAAAGGACTGCCGGTTGTAAACCAGGTGTCTTCGTCGAGGCCAATGGTGTCGGCGACAGCATCCTCAATATATACCTGAAAAACAGGCACGGCAAATACGGTTTGGTTAAACAGAAATGAAATCACAAAAATCGACAATACTGAATTTTTTAGCAGCTTCATAAGACCCCCCTTTGAGCTACAATTAAACTAACAATTTCTTTTTTAGGCTTTGCCCAGCTACGCCGCTGAACTTATCCGGTTTTGAAACAACTTACTTTCTCCAGAAGATGCAACAGTTCGCTGAGTTTTTCGCTCGATTCGTTTGTTTTGGTGGCCACCATACAAATCTTGCGTTTATCTCATTTCAATTACTGTGCACATGCAAAAATCAAATGTTGAGTAAGTATAACAAAACTACAAACAAATCTGCGGGAATTGTGATTTGAATCACGCCCGCCCCCATTAATAATTGTATTCTACCAAGAGCATCGTATTAAGTCAAGACAAATCCTGTGGCAGCGGAGAAAGATTTTCAAAACAAGTTTTACAACGAGGGCAAATTCGTCGGGGAAGAGACGCATAATGATGAGTATGGTATTAGAAGTGTATCGTTTACCGGACGCAGCAGGGAAGGTAAAAAAAGCCAGAAGTGTAAAAAAAGTAAGGGGCGGGTAAAAATTTTTCCGACCAAATATCT